>PNON01000039.1 GCA_013824865.1 Anaerolinea sp.
TGCCAAGCCGAATGTTGCCATGCTCATCCGCATCTAGAAATTCAAAAAGTGAAAGCCAGCTGCCCACATCATTCCATTCAAGATTCTTTGCCGGGATGACGTAAATATCACGCGCTTTTTCCATAATGCCATAGTCAATGGTTTCCGGTTGTATGGTAGCCCAAATCTGTGGAAGTAGATTGCCCCCAATTTTCGTTTGCCAGGACTGTTTGATCTTTTCAAGCTGGGTATAGAAGTCGGGCATGTGATGACGAAACTCATCCAGGATCTGGCGGGTTTTCCAAATAAATATGCCGGAGTTCCAGAGATGTGTCCCGCTGCGCAAAAACTCCTCTGCCTGCTTTTGGGCGGGCTTTTCTTTGAATTTCACCACATGGTGAATTGGCATATTCATGCCACCGGTTACTTGCTTCCCAATCTCGATGTAGCCATAGCCGATAGCTGCGTAGGTTGGAGTGATTCCAATTGTATACAAACCACCTTGGTCAGCAGCAGCACATCCAGTATCCAATACATGTAAAAATTCTGGATTGTTACCGATCAAGTGATCTGATGTGAGAACAATCATGACAGAATCAGGATCCCGCTTTTGGAGAGTGATGGCAGCCAATCCAACCACCGAAGCTGTCCCTTTTGGTTCCGGTTCAATGATGAAATTTTCAGCTGGCAATTCCGGAGTAAGCAAGCGCAACTTATCTACCTGCTCCTTGACAGTCACCACATAAATCTGGTCCAGGGGAAAAGCAGGATACAACCTACGTACCGACATTGCATACATGGTTTCGTCACCGTGGAGTTTAAGCAGATGTTTGGGATGTTCCCTGGTCGAAAGTGGCCAGAGCCGTGTGCCTCCCCCGCCTGCCATAATCACAGCAAATCTTTTCATTTGATCCTTACCTGACTCGGTATTGTTCATTCTCCTCACGTGTGGCCATATAGGTCATTCCACTCACCTGCCTTACCATACCTTTTAATTCCATCATCGTCAATGCTGCAGACACTTTTTCCACTGGATAGCCAACTTTTGCCTGGATTTCATCAATATATACTGGCTCAAGGTTAAGAATTTCCATTAACTTGGCTTCCAGCTCATCCACCGGAAGGAGAAGACTTGCCTGCTTGTATTGATCGACTTTGCGTAGGTTAAGGCTCTCCAGAATATCTGCAGGTTCAAGTAAAGGTTGTGCACCTTCCCTGATAAGACGATTTGTGCCTCTGCTCTGCGGAGCATAAATAGGACCCGGAACAGCAAATACCTCCCGCCCCTGTTCCGCAGCGAATGTGGCAGTGATCAAAGCACCGCTGTGCTCACCTGCTTCCACGACAACTGTCGCCATTGAAAGTCCGGCTATAATGCGGTTGCGGGGTGGAAAATTGGCTGCATCCGGAGGAGTCCCGGGGGGATAATCACTTATAACAGCTCCATTTTCACAGATGCGTTCCGCAAGCTGCCGATGCTCACCGGGGTAAATTTGATCCAGCCCGGAACCCAATACCGCGATGGTACGTCCACCGCTGGAGAGCGCTGATTGATGTGCGACACCATCCACGCCGCGAGCCAGGCCGCTCACTACAGTCATGCCATTTCGAGCCAGATAGGTAGCCACCTGCTCAGTCACTTGCCTACCATAGGATGTAACCCGTCGGGTGCCAACCATGGCCACCGCCCATCTATCCTCCAATTTGATTGTACCCCGTAGATAAATGACTGGCGGTGGGTGGTCGATATTTGATAGCTTTTCGGGATAATTATCATCATCCCGGGTCATTACCTGAAAACCCTTCTTTAATATATCTTCATAGACCTGGAGAGGATCCGTTGTTTTCCTGAGATCCAAAAAACCGTCCACAATCCGTTGAGGCAGCCCCACTGAATACAAATCACCAGCTGTAGCATTCCAGGCAGCTTCCGGGCTGCCAAAATACTGGATGAGCAACTGCAAACGAACCGCGCCAATCCCTTTAACAAGATTGAAACCTACCCAGTAAGCTTTCTGGTCCATTTTAGGTGATCACAGCCACTCGGGTGGATCCACAACCATGCACCCATCTGCCAGGTTCACTTCAATAATTACCTGGGTAATGGCCGGTAGGAGTGTTTCTTCCCCTTGGTCATTCTTAACCACATAAACATCATTTGCACCGGTTTCGAGCACTTCCACCAGTTTACCAATGGAATTGCCAGATATATCGAAGACGTTCAAACCGATCAGATCGAAGTGATAATATCTGCCTTCAGGGAGTGATGGTAAATTCTCTCGATGGATATAAACCAACTGATTACGAAGGTTCCCAGCAGCATCCGGGTCGTCAATTCCTTTGAAAGTGATCAATAAGGCTTTATCATGGCTGCGCCTGGAATGAATAACTTGCGGCTGATGTTCTTCACCCAGGTAAACCTGGTTGCCAGGTTCGAATCGCTGGGGATCTTCCGAATAAGCATCCACGATCAACTCCCCGTCCACACCGTGAGGTCGTCGCACCTTGCCTATGAGGATGAACACAGGCTCGCCTGGATCAGGCGAGCCGTTTTCATTGTTTTCAATTTTGCGGTTTGAGATTTGATTTTCGCTCATCGCGGTTCGATCACATCCAAGTTAACCTGCTTCCCTTCGGAAGCCGCGGCCACACGCAATAAAATACGGATGGAATTAGCAACTTTACCACTTTTGCCAATCACACGACCCATATCTTCTTTGGCCACTTGCAGTTCCAGGTTCACTTTGCCGCCTGAAACCTTATGGTTTACTTCCACGTTTTCAGGAAAATCAACCAGTGAGCGTGCAATATACTCTATCAGTTCTTTCAAAATAGTTCCTTTCCCCGTGAAGGATCCGGTAGATTATTTATCCGGTCTTCTGGTTAACAGGTCTTTTGGCTTTCGCAGCAGCTGCATCTGCAAGTACGGTTTCAAGATTTTCACCGGCTTTCACACGCTTGAATCGTTCCAGCAACCCGATGCTATTGAAAATCTGAACCACTGAATCACTGGGTTGGGCGCCTTTGCTCATCCAGTCATATACCCGATCTTCCTTAACTACAACTGTGGAAGGATCAGTGCGGGGGTTGTAATAACCCAGGATCTCGAGGAAACGGCCATCGCGCGGGGCTTCTTTATCCGCGGCGATAATACGATAGCTTGGTTGGGCTTTTAGACCAACTCGGCGAAGACGAATGCGTACCATCTAAATTACTCTCCTATTATTATTTTAACTAATTTGCCCTGAAGCATAGTCCAGTGGTTGAGAGGCGCGAAAGGTGCGCACCAGTGGTTCTACTTCAGGTTTCTAAACAGGCTGGCCATGCCTTTGTTGCCTGTTTTTTTCAGTGTTTTCATCAATCGCTGCATATCGCGGAACTGCCGGAGCACCTGGTTGACTTCCATAACCACTGTCCCTGCACCGGTTGCGATCCTTTTTCGCCGGCTGGCATTGAGGATATCCGGGTTCCTGCGTTCCACGCGCGTCATCGAGTTGATGATTGCTTCTGTCAATTTTAACCTATATTCTGTTTCCTGTGGAGATACAGATTTGGCAGCTTTGCCCAGATCACCAGGCAGCAAATCAAAGATCTGAGAGAGAGGCCCCATCTTCTTCATTTGCTTGAGCTGATCAGCAAAATCCTCCAATGTGAACTGACCACTTGCCAGGGTGGCTGCTTGTTTTTGTGCCGTGCCTACGTCGAAGGCGGCTTCAGCTTTTTCAATCAGGCCAAGGATATCGCCCATGCCTAATATTCGGGAGGCAAGACGGTCCGGCAGATAAGATTCGATAGCTTCAATATTTTCCCCTGTGCTTAAGTACTTAATTGGCACCCCTGTCACCGAACGGATGGAGATGGCAGCGCCACCGCGCGAATCGCCATCCATTTTGGTCATCACCAGACCGGTGAGTTTTACTGAATCACGAAAACCTTCCGCCACATGCAGCGCTTCTTGACCGATCATGGAGTCAACCACCAATAGCGTCTCCACCGGTTCTACCTTGCTGCGGATGGCGCGCAATTCGGACATTAATGACTCGTCCAGCTGGGAACGACCGGCAGTATCAATGATCATTACAGTCGCGCCTGATTTCTGTGCGTTATTATGAGCTTTTTTTACCAAATCAGGCGGTGTAAGGCCTGATTGGGTAAAAACGGGAACGCCTACTTTCCCGCCTAATATCTGCAATTGGGCAATGGCAGCCGGGCGGTAAGGGTCCGCGGCGACAAGTTCGACACGCTCACCCTGTGAACGCAGCACCGCTGCCAGCTTTGCTGCCGCAGTAGTCTTACCTGATCCCTGCAGCCCCACCAGCATGATGACGCGTGGTTTTTCACCGGTGAGATTCAAACGTTCTGGCTGGCCAAGCTCAGCAATCAACTCTTCATGCACAATTTTGATAACTAGCTGAGCCGGATTGAGCGCTTTGGATACTTCAACGCCCACAGCTCGGGTTTTGACCCGGGAAAGAAAGCCTTTTACAACACTGTAGTGCACATCGGCTTCAAGCAAAGCCAGGCGGATCTCGCGAAGGACCGCATCCACATCATCTGTAGAGAGCTTCCCACGTTTTCGCAGGTTATTGAATATCTGGTTAAGTTTTCCGGAGAGTGTCTCGAACATATCATATCCTTCAGCCGGATGGATTTTAGTCTGGTCGAGTAAAAAGGTCAAGCGGGAATGGCTGTTATAATTTACAAGTCAGATGGTTCCTTACAAAATATTTCGCCCGAGGTATTTTTTTCAAGCGATCAATCTATCCGGGAAGCAGCGCGAGGGACCGAAATCTTCCCCTGGGATGGAATTCAAGAATAGTTAATCAAGGTCGTTTATGTCACTGCTGCTACACTTTAGAAAACTGCCGCGCGAACTTAAACTTTTTATTTTTGCCAGTATTCTGATTGGGTTGGCATTTAATATCTATGATTCAACTTTCAATAATTTCCTGAATTCTAAATTTAGCATCAGTGGTTTTCAGCGTTCCTTTCTGGAGGTCCCCCGTGAAATTCCTGGTTTTCTGGTAGTTTTTATATCTGCATTGCTTTGGTTCCTATGCAGTCGAAGATTAGCAGGATTAGCCATGCTTTTTGGAGCAGCAGGATCCTGGTTGGCGGGATACTTTTCACCTACTTTCGGTATCATGTCAATCTGGATTTTTACTTACAGTGTAGGTAACCATATCTGGATGCCATTATCCTCAGCAATTGGAATGGAATTGGCTGATAAAGGACATGTAGGAACAAGACTCGGGCAATTAAATTCCCTGCGAAATTTCGCAGCCATCATCGGAAGTTTTGTTGTCTTTCTTGGGTTTAAGTATTTGAAATTTACGTTCAATATCACATTTACCATAACCGCCATTTTGTTATGTCTTGCTGCCATCTTGTTTTTTCGAATGGAGCCAAAACCACGTCATAAACAAGGATCCTTCCTGGTAGTTCATAAAGAATATAATCTCTATTACTTTCTTTCCATTTTATTTGGCTCACGAAAGCAAATTTTTATCACATTTGCCCCGTGGGTTCTGGTGACCATCTTTAAGCAGCCTACCCAAACAATGGCCACACTATTAATGGTGGGCGGGATCATTGGCATATTTTTCCAGCCATTGCTGGGGAAGATGATCGACACTTTAGGAGAAAAAAAGGTTCTGGAAGCTGAATCTGTGGCATTGGTGTTTGTTTGCCTTGCATACGGATTCGCACGTTTTATTCTGCCCGAGAAAACTGCCTTGATTGTCACCTTTGTTTGCTTCCTAGTGGACCAGGTGTTAATGTCAGTCAATATGGCCAGGGCAACCTATATGAACAAAATCGCTTTATCGCCAGAAGACGTACAACCGGCATTAACTTTTTCTGTCACCATAGATCATGTTTTTTCAATAAGCATTGCTCTGGTGGGAGGATTAATTTGGAACACCTTCGGCTATCAATATGTATTCTTAATTGGCGTGTTGATCGCGGTGATCAACTTTTTCGCAGCTCGAAGAATCAACATCCCTGAACAACATAAACCAGCGCTGGCGCAAATTACCGTCCGCGACATATCTTCATCGGATTCATAGCGGCTATCTTTGGAGAAATTCGTCTCCTTACCAAATATTGCCATTATTTTGTTAGACTCATGCGTATCTTTTTAGATTACTCTGGGTTGTATCAGCATATAACCAAAATTATATGAATTATTTAGGAGAGATCATGGGTAAAGTAGCTATAGTTACTGACAGCACATCCAATATTCCCCAGAACCTGATTGAAGAACTCAATATCACTGTCGCACCTCAAATTGTGATATGGGATAACACGACTTACCTGGATGGGGTCGATATACAGCCGGCTGAATTCTATACACGTCTGGCGACATCAAAAAGCATGCCTTCCTCCTCTCAAGTTACCCCTGAGAGATATAAGAGCATTTTCCAAAAACTGTTGGATGAAGGAAAAGAGATACTTGTGATTACCATTTCTTCGGGATTATCCGGCACAATGGATTCCGCCATCCAGGCGAAAGCACTTTTCCCTGGCAAATCCATCGAATTGGTAGATTCACTGAATGCTTCAATGGCTTTGGGATTTCATGTGTTGATGGCTGCGCGAGCCGCAAAAAATGGCGCGTCACTGCTAGAGTGCAAATCCATCGCTGAAGAAGCCCGCGAGAAATCCGGAGTCTTTTTCCTGGTCGATACGCTGGATTTTCTACACCGTGGCGGAAGGATCGGCGGAGCAGCTCATCTTGTGGGTACTGCTTTTAACCTCAAGCCAATCCTTACTGTCAAAGCAGGTAAAGTCGATTCTGCAGCCAAAGTCCGCACCCAGAAGAAAGCCATGGAAAAAATGCTGGACATGGTTGCTGATATGGTCGCTAAAGGCAAAACTTGCCGCCTGAGCGTATTGCATGCTAATGCTGCATCCCGAGCGGATGAGGTGATGAGTGAACTCATTCAGCGCTTTCACCCTGTTGAAACCGTCTTTACCGAAGTCAGTCCAGTAATCGGTACACACACTGGTCCGGGTACGGTTGGTGTTGCATTTCTTTTGGATATGTAAGTTTTTAATAAATCTTAGCCTTATAAGATGGTGTGGCAAATCTCACTTATGCGTGAGAATGTTGCCCACCATTTTTATTTGAACGAATGGGCGCGAAAGATTTGTGATAACCTTCAACTTCAGCTATACTCCACACAGAGATTATTTTCCGGAGGAATAACATGAAGCAATATACCAGCATCGGATTGGGAATCCCAAAATTTCTGCTCCCTCAAAAGGATGTTGACCTTTCTCGTTGGGCGGTGATCGCCTGCGACCAGTTCACTTCTGAACCGGACTACTGGGAGAAGGTAAGGCTGCTAGTGGGTGACTCTCCATCCACCTTTCATTTGACCCTGCCCGAAGTATATCTTGGAAAGCCTGAAGGGGAGGAGCGTTTAAGAACGATCAATAGCAATATGGGGCGTTATATTAGCGAAGGACTCCTGCAGGAGTATGAGGGGATGGTTTATATTGAAAGGACTGTAGCAGGTAAGAAACGAAAAGGGCTGCTTGTCTGTTTGGACCTGGAAAAATATGACTACAACCAAGGTTCCACCAGTTTGATTCGCGCAACTGAAGATACGATCCTGGACAGGCTGCCGCCACGGATCAAGATCCGCGAAAATGCCAGCCTTGAACTGCCACACATTCTTGTGCTCATTGATGACCCCGAAAATATTGTGATGAGTGCTGCAACCCGAAATATAGAGGAATTGCTGTTGCTCTATGATTTTGACCTGATGCTTGGCAGCGGCCACCTTTCTGGATGGCTAATCAATGCTGAGGAGTTGGTGGAGGAGATTGCTGATGGTTTAACCCACCTGGCGGGTTTGACCACCTATCGTGCCAAATATAACCTGCCAGATGCACAGGATGTGCTTTTGTATGCCATGGGAGATGGCAATCACTCGCTGGCCACAGCCAAAGCAATCTGGGAGGAACATAAAGAGGTGTTGGGACTTGACCATCCTTCCCGGTATGCTCTTGTTGAATTGGAGAATGTGCACGACCAAGGTCTTGAATTCGAACCCATTCACCGCGTGCTGTTCGATGTGAAGGCTGACATAATTATTGAAATTGAGACTTTTTTCAGTGGCAATGCGAAGCTGATTCCAGTCAGCAGTCTGGACGAAATGAAGCAAATGGTTGCACACTCGGCAGCAGAAAAGCAGTATTTTGGGCTTTTGAATAGCGCAGGATACTGGGTGGTGGAACTGGATCATCCCAAATTAAACCTGCCTGTCGGAAACTTACAATCATTCCTGGATATGTTAATCAACTCGGGCGGAGCTGTGTCAATCGATTATGTGCACGGAGAAGAAGCTGTAAAGAACCTGGGAATGAAACCCGGAAACACAGGTTTCTACCTGCCAGTCATGCATAAATCAGAGTTATTCAAGACGGTGATATTGGATGGTGCCCTTCCCCGTAAAACTTTCTCCATGGGTGAAGCCAAGGCAAAACGCTTCTACCTGGAAGCACGCAAGATCAAATGATGGAACTCAATTCCCATTTTGGAAAATAGTATGATTTTATTTTTTCAAGAAGAAGAAGTAGATCAGGGCGATCACGCCCATGCCGCAAAGAATTATGAGCACCATACCTATCGTCTTCGAAGGTGACACATCTGACTCTGCGGTTGTTTGTGTAACCGGTGCGATTGTGGCATCCTTATTATTTATCACCAGCGTTGGGATGAGTGTCCTCGTGGCAGATCTGGGTGTATAAGTTTGAGGTAGAGAAGGTGTTTCGTCAGGAGTTCCACTTACAGATGGTGTAATTGCCAACGGAGTACCATTTCCTTTGATAATGATCAGCTTCTGATCCGGCCAGATATTGGTATTGTCGGCTGACATGTTGTTTAAAGCCCGAAGTGCATTAATCGTAATTCCGTAGGCCTCTGCAATCGTTGCCAGGGTCTGTCCGTATTTCACGATATGGATTACTGAGCCATCCGCTGCTGGGGTCGCCTTGGTGACACCAAAGATATAATTCGAAAGATCAGCTGTCGCGTTTGGGTCTCTTGTCGCACTGGGGAGATAACTGCCGCTGTCTGCGCCTTTAATCATGCAGATATTCACAACGAAGACATAGGTACCATCCCCTTTATCGGCCACTCCTGCTCCAATATCGGTATAGGGGTTACCCCAGCCATTGAGCATCACTTCCTGGTGTTCCCAATCTGACCAGGCAGTGTAAACAACATCCTTTATCGTCCGTCCACTTGCCCAGGCTTCGTCACATTGAATTGCAGCACCACCACCATATCCTGCCCAGGCAACCCGCATAGTTTCGTCACTTCCATGAGCGCCAATATGTCCCCCTTGTCCTGTCGCAACAATCCAATCTGCATGCCCCTGCGCTGCCGTAATGACTAAGGAATCAGGATTTAGGGCGTAATACCCCATCGAAAGCCGGTATGAGTTCACCTCGACGATGAGATCATATGCACTCGGAGCTTGTAATGAAGCTGACAAAACGAAAGCGGTTTGTGTCAGGGTTATAATTATCAGCAGGAAGAGTCGCGACATTTTTGGTAACATTGCAACCTGATTATAATGCATCCATAAAGGACCTGTTCTTGAGTAGAAAATTAATGCCCATGAAGAAATTCTCCTTCCTTCTATTTGTCAGTCTATTGCTTGGCAGCTCTGGTTGTGCACCAGTGGCGACCATGCAGACGCCCACTCTCGCCCCCTTACTAACCGCCACTCGAACACCTTTTCCACCCGCACGCACACCCACACCTACCAGTACATTCACCCAGGTTCCCACCGTTACCCCAACGCTGGATCCGGCTGCACATTTTGAGGTTTCTTCACCATTGGCGGATATCCTGCTTGAAGAGTTGAGCACCATCCTATCAGGTTCATTTATCCAACCTGCACCCGGCTTGGATGACGGTCATCACGGTTCTGATTTCGCTTACTACAGGCATGGTAAACATGACACCATGCTGGGTTTACCAGTCTACTCCTTGCTAAATGGGATTGTTGTTGGAGTAACAAGCGATAAAAAACCTTATGGCAACCTTGTAATCATAGAAACCTCCCTACAAACCATTCCGAAGGATTTTTTATCCTTACTGGCTCCTCCCACGGAACTCAACGCTTACCCATACAATCCGCGCATGCAATATTGCCCAGGCTTGAAAGAACAAAACTGGACTGGCACCGTTGGATCATTGTATATCCTATACGGCCACCTGATTGAACCCACTCCTTTGGATGTGGGGGATGAGGTTGCCAGCGGACAGCTTGTTGGAGGAGTGGGAAACACCGGGCTTTCTGGTAATCCACATTTGCACCTGGAGATGCGCTGGGGGTCTTCTGGTACTAAATTTGCATCCATGGGATATTATGATACTGCCGCCGCTCAGGAAGAGATGCTGGAATACTGCAACTGGCGGATAAGCGGAAGATTCGTGCTTCAAGACCCCATGGCTTTCCTGGCTTCGTGGGCGATTTATTCTCAATCGCAATAACCTATACGCAAATGACAGAAGATAAGAAAGTCCAGTCACCGAAAGCCAAGTATTATATCCATATCTTGATAGGGATTACTGGATTGCTGCTCATAATCAACCTTGCCTTTCTTTTCAAGAACATACAACCCGCCCCAACTCCCCTACCCACCGAACCCATCCAAGGGCTTGAAGCAAATCCAGCAGATACCATAAAACCTACACCCTTCTTCACCCCAGAACCAGCCTTAACAGCCGAGCCAGGGTTACCCACTCCTGCTTACCTTCCAACCGAAGATATGTTTCAAGGAAACAGCCTGGTGAACGGAACCATCATTATGGCAGTGGTGGAAAATGGATTCAGCAATTTAGTTGTCTACCATCCCGGCCAAGACGGACTGCAATCCCTAACAGCACACCCATGGGATAACATTGATCCAGCCTTGAGCCCTGACGGCTCCCGGCTGGCTTATAGCTCGAAGCAAAATGGTTATTGGAATATCTACGTAATGGAAATGGCCGGTGGTAAGGTCTTACCTATCACTGACACGCCAGAATATGATGCCAGCCCGGAATGGTCTCCCGATGGAAAACGCCTGCTCATTGAAACTTACGTGGATGGTTATTTTCAATTACAGCTCGTAGATCTTTCCACTGGTATGGCTGTCATTACCCGGCTAACATCTGGTAATGCTGATAGCTATGATGCTTCCTGGTCACCAGATGGGAAAAGTATTCTATATATTTCCGACTCAGGCGGCAAGCCGACTCTCTCTACCTTGACCTGGCGCGATGTTGAAACTGAGCAATCTGATTTCTATCTTGCCAGCCTGGAAGATCCTGCCCATCCGATTTTCGCACCGGATGGGAAATTGGCTGCCTTTTCCGCCTGGCAGGATGGACATCGAAGAATTTTCATAGTCGATTTAATAATGGGAGAGCAATCCCTTCGCTCTATTGGGCTCGGAGATCAGCCTGTCTGGAGCCCGGACGGGAAGGTGATCTTTACATCTTTGGAAGATCCATTATCAACTTACATCACCGCTTATGATGTGAATTCCGCCAGGCTTGTGATGCCCGCAGTTCATTTACCCGGTACCGTGAATGGACTGGATTGGAATCCCACTCCAACCGATTTTCTTAATAATAGCTGGGTGAAAGATGTTAATCGGAATGCACTCCCTTTGCCTTACACCATCCAGCTCACACGCGTTTCCGGTTCTGGCAGATACAGCCTGGCGCCAATTTCTGGAGTAAACCTGGAGTATTCCTTTTTGCACGATGCGGTGGACGAATCATTTGCAGCGCTGCGTAACCAGTTGATCCGCGAAACTGGCTGGGATGTTCTGAGCAACATCCAGACGGCTTTCATCCCAATCTCCCAGGCTCCTGAGCCGGATGGCGTTCAAGATTGGTTTTATACTGGCCGAGCTTTCATGCTGAACCGGCTACCATTGGATGTAGGCTGGATGACGCTTGGGCGCGAAGATTTCGGAGTGGAAACATACTGGCGGGTTTATCTGCGACCGCTTTCACAGGATGGCTCGTTGGGAAAACCCATGCGTCAACATTCGTGGGACATCAATGATCGTTTTTCCAACGATCCTGCTGCCTATGAGATTGGTGGCAGGTTATCCGCTGAAACCCTCGAAGGTTACTGGGTGGATTTAACAGACATTGCGCGTCGTTATGGATGGGAGCGCTTATCTGCCCTCCCCTCGTGGACCAGTTTTTACCCTGCAGCCCGCTACAGCACGTTCGTGAATCATAGTGGCTTGTCCTGGACAGCAGCCATGCGCGAGTTATATCCGCCCGATTTCCTGATCACACCGGAACTGCCATCACAGGCAGTTTCGCCCACTGCCACATTAAAATCTATGAAAACAAAAGCCCCCACAGTGTCACCCACACTGCATCCCACATGGACTCCAGTCCCCTGATATGAAGGATTTTCTTCTCTTTATTACAATGCTGGGGGTCCTGGTTCAATCAAATAACCCTGCCAATTTCCATTTAATAGCAGATGGAACACGACTATTGCAAGCAACGAATTCTACCTTAATCGCTCCAACAGCCAGCCCCACCCCTACACCAGAGAGCCTGCCAACGGATTTTGTCGAAGGGATTGGTGGAAATAGCCTGCAATTCCCTACCCCCGAACCGTTACCCGTTAGCGCCTGGCGGCCACCCCTTTACCCCGTTCCATGGGCAGCTACTGCCCATGATCACTTTCTCTTCACCCGCCCCATCGCCGCTGATGAGATCAATTGGCCTGCGGCAGATTATCGTTATGGCGGGATTTACTTCGGCCCGGATATTGTTCATACAGGTGTGGATATTGACGCTCCATATGGATCACCGGTTCTAGCTGCCGCAGTTGGTAAAGTAGTTTGGGCTGGATATGGACTGCTTAGCGAAGAAGGCAACCGGGCTGACCCTTATGGGCTGGCAGTCGCAATCCGCCATGACTTTGGATACAATGGTGAGCGGTTATATACTGTGTATGCTCACATGAGTGCCATCCAGGTGGCCAAAGGGCAAATTGTTAACCCAGGAGATCCTATCGGAGTGGTTGGGGATACCGGGCACACCACAGGTCCGCATTTGCACTTTGAGGTACGCCTGGGGAAAAACAATTTTTTAGACACACGCAACCCGGAGCTATGGATGGCTCCACCACAAGGCTGGGGGGGGCTGGCAGCCAGGATCGCCGATAAACGGGATAAAACCCTGACCCATGTAAATCTTATCGTTCACTCCATGGATACTGGCCGTGAATGGGCTGTACGCACATACGGCGAAAAGTCTGTCAACGCGGATGATTATTATCGTGAGAATCTAGTTTTAAGCGACCTCCCGGCTGGAAAATATAGTATCTATTTTCGTTATGAAGATGCGGATTTTTATGGTAAGTTTGAGATATACCCCGGACAAGTAACGATGGTGCGCTTCCAGGGAGCGAAAGTTTTCAGAATCGTTACAGCGGAGCCATCCTTCACCCCTGTACCTGCCACACCATCACCTTGACTATCAGAACGCTTGTGCTATAATTGAATCAATTAGACAATCCAAATGGAGAGAATGATGGCAAAGAAAACCCCCAACCAACCGCTACCTACAACATTCAGCAACATGGAAGATGGCAAAAAGGCTGTTCTGGATAAAGCGTTATCAGATATTGTAAAACGCTACGGCGAAGGCTCCATCATGCGGTTGGGTGAAGCCCACCAGATGAAGGTGGAATCCATCCCAACCGGTTCTCTCTCACTCGACATTGCCCTCGGTATTGGCGGCATTCCGCGTGGCCGGATCACCGAGATCTTCGGGCCGGAATCGTCTGGTAAAACAACGGTTTGCCAGCACATTGTCGCTGAAGCGCAACGGCTAGGTGGGACAGCCGCTTACGTAGATATGGAGCACGCGCTCGACCCGATCTATGCTGCAAAATGTGGCGTCAACGTAGAGAGTCTGCTCATTTCCCAACCAGATACCGGCGAGCAGGCGCTGGAGATAGCAGAGACCCTGGTCCGCTCTGGCGCGGTGGATGTTGTGGTAATTGACTCTGTGGCAGCCCTGGTCCCGCGTGCGGAGATCGAAGGTGATATGGGTGACGCGAGTATGGGCATGCAAGCCCGCCTGATGTCACAGGCTCTCCGCAAACTTTCGGGTTTCATTAACCAAACCAAGACAGCAGTGATCTTCACCAACCAACTGCGTTTGAAGATCGGTGTGATGTTCGGTAATCCTGAAACCACCCCCGGCGGATTAGCACTTAAGTTTTATGCCTCCGTACGGCTGGATACACGGCGCATTCAATCCATCAAGTCTGGTGCAGAGATCACGGGCAGCCGGGTGCGGGTGCGTGTGGTCAAGAATAAAGTGGCTGCCCCATTCCGTACAGCCGAGTTCGATATTATGTACAATGAGGGCATCTCCAAGGTTGGCGACATCATTGACCTGGCCACCCAATTAGAGATAATTCAGAAACGTGGCGCCTTCTTCTCCTATGGTGATATTCGTCTGGGACAAGGCCGCGAAAACGCCAAGGAATTCCTCGGGCAGAACAAAGAGCTGGCGAATGAAATTGAATTGGCGGTGCGGGAACGGGCGCTAGGCGGCGATCTGCCCTTGCCATTCTCCGGTAGCGCGGATTCCGGAGATAATTCTGAAGACTGATCATCCTGAACAACCAGAAGCATCCTGATTATGACGAGACGCAGCCTCTTCCTGTTAATGTGTGCTTTTCTCCTAGCTGGCTGTTTGCGGACAACTGAAGATACCCCCACCAGTGGCTACCTCCCACCCACAGTGGTACCGCCCCCCACCTCCACACCGGCACCACCAACACCACAACCAGTCAGGCAGGACGGCTGCACGGATGTGCTTTCGTTCATTGACGATATCACCATCCTGGATGGGAGTGTGGTCAAACCGGGCGCGGAACTGGACAAGCGCTGGCAGGTCCGCAACAATGGCACCTGCGACTGGACTGAAGCCTATACCCTGCGTCTGACGTCCGGTGATCCGCTTGGTTCAGAGAAAAGCCAGGCGCTTTACCCTGCCCGCTCTGGCAGCGCTGCAGTAATACAATTGTTGCTCACGGCTCCAGAACTCCCTGGCAATTACCGCTCTTCCTGGCAGGCATACAATGCCAAAGGTGATGCGTTTGGTGATCCTGTTTATATTGATATTGTGGTTGAGTAAATCCATATATTAAATGAAATGCCGCGGATATGCTCCGCGGCGGATTTCTTTAATCAGACACCGGTTTAGGTGCCTTCCTCCCAGGAATTCAGATATTTCACCTGTTGTTCTGTGAGGGTATCTATGCTGATCCCCATGGCTTCCAATTTGAGGCGGGCGATCTCGCGGTCAATGGCTTCTGGAACTGAGTAGACTTTTTTCTCCAACTTGGAGGCATTCTTAAGCATGTATTCCGCAGAGAGTGCCTGGTTCGCGAAAGACATATCCATCACACTGGCGGGATGGCCTTCAGCGGAAGCCAGGTTGATAAGCCGGCCTTCTCCCAGGATGTGAATTTGACGACCATCTTTCAGTTGATAGCGGTCAACAAAGGGACGCACCAGGCTCTTGCTGATAGACATGCTTTCCAACGCGGGGAGGTTGATCTCCACATTGAAGTGACCGGAATTGGCAACGATGGCACCATCTTTCATCACTTCAAAATGATGCTTGTCAATCACATTCAGGTCACCGGTCACGGTGCAGTAGATATCGCCAATCTTGGCGGCTTCGATCATGGGCATCACCCGGAAGCCATCCATCACAGCTTCAAGGGCTACCATTGGGTCAATCTCGGTAACGATGACATTGGAACCCATTCCGCGGGCTTTGTTAGCCAAACCGCGGCCGCACCAGCCATACCCGGCTACCACGAAGGTCTTTCCAGCCAGAAGCATATTGGTGGCACGGATGATGCCATCAAGCGTAGATTGTCCAGTTCCGTAGCGGTTATCAAAGAAGTGCTTGGTCATGGCATCGTTAACTGCGATGATGGGAAAGTTCAATACGCCATCGGCGGCCATTGCGCGCAGGCGGATGACGCCCGTGGTGGTTTCTTCGGTCCCGCCAACTACACCCGGCAGTAATTCCCGACGGTCTTTGCCCAATGTGCTGACCAGGTCCGCGCCATCATCCATGGTGATCTGTGGCTTATGATCCAACGCGGCATGCAGGTGTTTGTAATAGGTGGCATTATCTTCGCCCTTGATGGCATAAACCGGAATCTCATCCCGGGAGACGAGGGACGCAGCTACGTCATCCTGGGTGGAAAGCGGATTGGACGCCGTAAGCACAACATCCGCGCCACCAGCTTGAAGGGTACGCATGAGGTTGGCGGTTTCAGCAGTTACATGGAGGCACGCAGACATGCGAACCCCTTTGAGTGGTTTTTCCTTGGCAAAACGTTCAGCGATTTGGCGCAGGACGGGCATCTCCCGTTCAGCCCAATCAATCCGGCGGTTGCCACCTTCAGCAAGGCTCAAGTCTTTTACATCAGCTTTTGACATATTCTCTCCATTCTTAAATTATTCATTTAATAAGCAATCCAGTTTACCATCATCGTCAAATACCTCGCGGTAACGCTGGATAAACTGTTCTTTCGTATAGAAATGATTCTGGGGACCGCGATGCTCCAGACAGTAGGCAGCAGCAAGCGAACCCATCTGACCGCAGGTAATCCAATCCATACCGCAGCGGTAGCCAGTGAGGAAGCCACCACGAAATGCATCCCCCACGCCAGTTGGATCCAGGATCTTGTCGGTGGGGAAGGCTGCGATGTTATGCTCACGACCTTCGGAATAAACAGTGGCCCCTTTGGCTCCCAGGGTGACCACCATGAATTTAACATGCTTAAGGATATCTTCTTTGGTAAGGTGGGTTGCGCGGAGAAGCAGCTCAAATTCGTATTCATTCACGAACAACGACTCAGCTCCCAATGTTCCTTCGCGGATGGCAGCACCATCCAGGCGGACGATCTGTTGGCTGGGATCATAGAGGTAAGGAATGCCTGCCTGAATGCACTCACGAGGATATTCCTGCATGGCTTCCGGTGAGTTGGGGGAGACTACTACAAGGTCAGGTTTTTCACCTGGAATGTCGGAGATCTTCAATTCAGCCGCGTGTGCCATGGCGCCTGTATAAAAACTGGCGATTTGCGCATTGGCGCAGTCGGTGTTCGCGAAGAAGGAAGCAGTATAGGTGCCCGGGATAACTTTGACTCCGCAGGTATCAATATGATTGGATTCCAACCACTCGCGATATTCAGCAAAGTCCTCGCCTACTGTCGCCAGTAATATTGGCCTCGCGCCCAATAGCGCCAGGGTGTAGGCAATGTTGGGAGCAACCCCGCCGCGCTGCTTGACCATGGCATCCACCAGGAAGGAGAGGCTTATACTTTCGAGTCGATCCGGTAGAATATGATCTTTGAAATAGCCGGGAAATGACATGAGGTAGTCATATGCCACTGAACCGGTGCAGACGATCTTCATTAAATTGTGACTCCCTTCAAGAACAAGGAATATTCAACATCAAAAAACGCCCTCGACTGAGAGCATCGCGGTCAAAGTATACTCCGGGAAGGGGTGTTTGTCAAAGAATGCTCAACAATCCATCATTACATCTCTTCTTTTCGCTGACAAAGGTTACTTGCACAACACCCTTAATACTCCCGTTTTGTGGTATAGTATATTTATCTTATAAGTAGAATAGCGTTTAGTACATGCCACCATCCCTATTTATAACGATGGCGGCATGTATATAAAACTCATGTCTGCACAATTGAAAGTCGAGGAAAAGTTGGAAGTAAAACTGTATGTTGGAAATATGAGCTTTGATACCACCGAGGAACAGCTGCGCACGATGTTTGCAGAAGCCGGTACAGTGGTCACCGTTGATGTAATTAAAGACCGTGATACCGGGAACCCAAAGGGATTCGGGTTCATCATGATGGCCAGCCAGGCAGATGCTGCGAAAGCCATCAGCATGTTTAACGGTAAAGAGGTAGGCGGACGCCCCCTCACTGTGAACACAGCCAAAGCACGCGAAGACCGCCCGGGCGGAGGACGCTCTTTTGGTTCGGGTAACCGCAACCGCAGCGGTGGAAATAGCCGCTACTAAATCTGCACTTGAAACCCCGCCACCTCGGCGGGGTTTTTACTTTACCGGGCAATAAAATATGCCCTAAGCTATGCCCCTAGGCACATCCATTTAAATACGCACAATGCTATATTCTTCATGGGTAAAAACCAATTATATTCGTGTATCAACTATCCATGGAGGAAAGATGCAAATAGTCACTGATCAGGGGATGGACCTTTCACCGCAACAAACCGAGGGACTGAATTTATCCTATGTCCCACTACAAATTACATTGGAAGGCAAGACATTCTCAGGCACTGACCTGGATTATGTCACTTTTTATCGGATGCTGCAGGAGACCCAGGCATTCCCGACTACCTCGCAACCATCACCTGGCGATTTTGCTGATATCTACCGGGGGCTTGCCAAAATCGACCCGGATATTCTCTCCATCCATATATCTTCCGGACTGAGCGGCACGATTAATTCCGCCCGTCTGGGAGCAGCCATGGTGCCAGAAGCCCGGATTACGATCATCGATTCGAAGACGCTTTCGTTATCACTCGGCTGGCAGGTACAGGCCGCGGCAAAGGCGCTCAAGGCCGGCTGGCTCCTGGGGGATGTGCTCAAGCTTGTGGACACCATCCGCGCAGGCACTGATACCATATTTACCCTGGCTGACCTGAAATATCTCATTCATGGTGGACGGATCAGCCACATCAAAGGACTGATGGGTTCCGTTTTGAATATTAAACCCGTGATCAGCGTTGCCAAAGAAGATGGTAAATACTACCCACAGGCTCAGGAATTCACCTTCAAGAAGGCAGTACACAAGATTGCTGACCTCACACTGGCAAAATATCCAGCTGGCTCAGCGTTGCGGGTGCAAATTGTGCACGGAGATAACCTGGCTGGTGTCGAGCTGCTCAAAGAGAGGATGTCGCAATATTTCGACTGCCACTTCGAGGACGTTCTACCGGTTGCCCCGATCCTGGGTGCCCACACCGGGCCGAGCGTGGTGGGAATGGGTGTTGCTCCGCTCAATCTCTTTTTACACCCTGATCTGAGTCTTGTTCCGGCCGAAATGGCTCTTGCCTGAACACCCACAGTCTTATCGTTTATTGATAAAATACACTTTTGGAACTCAATCCGGAAGTGTATTTTACCTATGGAACAAAAAACCAAACCAATCCTTACTTCCTTTCAGATCTGGTGGCTGGCCATCCGGCCCAAGACACTGCCAGCTTCAACTGCCGGGGTGATCACCGGCACCGCGGTGGCAGTGATGGCAGGCAAGTTCTCTTTGCTGCCCGCGCTGGCTGCACTGGGAGTTGGCCTTCTGCTACAGATCGCGAGCAACCTGGCCAATGATGTCTTTGATTTTGAACGTGGAACGGATACCAGTGAACGGATCGGCCCGATGCGGGTGACGCAGGCTAAATTATTGACACCCAGACAGGTAAAGATCGGCTTGGGTGTGGTGATCGGATTGGCTGGAATATTGGGTATTTACCTGGCATGGATTGCAGGCTGGCCAGTGATCATTATCGGCCTGGCGGCTATCGCATCCGCCATCCTGTACACAGGCGGACCATATCCTTTTGGGTACCATGGGTTCGGCGACCTGTTTGTTTTCCTATTCTTCGGGCTGGCGGCTGTGGCTGGCACATACTTCGTGCAGGCACACGAAGTCTCTATTGCAGCTTGGTGTATGGCTGTTCCGGTTGGGTTGATTGTGGTCGATCTGCTGGTGGTGAATAATCTGCGAGACATCCATAATGACAAAAAGGGTGGAAAGAATACCCTGGCAGTACGAATGGGTGCGAAGAACACCCGCATCAATTACGTTGTATGGATGCTTATTGCATATGGGATCATGCCTGCCCTGGTTATTGCCAGAGTCTTGCCGCTGTTATCCATACTCACCTGGCTGTCCATCCCTGCTGCCTGGTCTGTAACCAGGAAGGTGATGACTCTCGAAGGCAAAGCACTCAATCCGGCGCTTGCAGGAACCAGCCAGCTTGCTTTGATCTTCGCGCTTCTTTTCATGGCTGCCGCATTGATCTACCGACTTCCACCCCTTTAGCATTTTTCTATTTTGCATACAGCCAGGGGCACAACCATTTTTCCAGCCAGTCCACGCTGAAATATAAACCCAGTCCAAGCAAACTCATCATGATCACACCAGCATACATGGCGGGGTAGTTCAACAATGTGCTGCCATTAAAATAAATGTAATAGCCCAATCCCTTTTGTGTGGCAAATAATTCAGCAATGTACAAGACTGCCACCGCAGTGCCGACAGATTGGCGCAGCGCGGTGAGGATGGCTGGCAGGCTGGCTGGCAGGTATACAAAACGGTAAAGCGCCCGCCGGCCGGCGCCCAGACTTCGTAAGCTCAGGATCAACTGAGGCTGAATAGCGGCTGCCTGGTCGCGCACCAGCACGATGATCTGAAAGAATAGGATGAGGAAGATCAATACGATCTTGGCGATATCCCCGATGCCGAGAAAAAGAAAAATAATGGGAACAAAAACAACCTTGGGAATAGGGTAGAGCAGATAGATGATGGGAGAAAAAATGCGATTCAGTCGGTCTGACTGACCAATGAGGATACCCGCTGGTGCAGCCAAGGCAACAGAGAGTAGCATGCTGGCAGTGACACGCCACAGGCTGGCTAAAAGGTGCTCGGGAAGGTCCTTGCCCATCTCCGAGAAGAGCACACCCAGCACCTTGACAGTTGTCGGTAAAATGTGGAGATTTAGAAGCATGGCCATTATCTGCCAGACCACCAGCAATCCGAGTGCAGCCAGACCCACTGAGCCTTTTTTCATTGCACCCCCATCTTCTCACGCAGCCTCTGGCAAATATCTTGATATGCGGATGAGCTTTCATACTCCGGCTCGCCAGCTTGCGTGTTGGAAAAGATAGATGGTGCATTATTTGGAGGGTCGTTAAGCAGCAGGATATTCTGACCCAGGAGCGCGGCTTCTTCAATGGAGTGGGTGACGATAATCATGGTGATGCCATGCTCAACGCATAATCCACTCACAAGCGACTGCAGGTCCTCGCGAGTGGCAGCATCCAGGGAGGAGAACGGTTCGTCCATCAACAACACGTCCGGCTGCACGGCGAGGGTACGGGCAATGGCAACGCGTTGACGCTGACCTCCTGATATTTGCGACGGGTATTTGTCAGTCAGGCTGTTAATACCAAGGCGCTCCAGCCAATAATCCGTACCCAACACATGCTCTTTTCGTACTGGAGCATGCGTACCATCCGAGCCGTAAAAATCGCGTACCATTAAACCCAGGCTGGCATTGTGCCGCACGGTTGCCCAGGGGAGCAGCCCATAATCCTGCAAGATCAAGCCAGTCTGGGGGCGGGGACGTATGAGCAGCTGTCCATCGATTAGCACCCGGCCGCTGGTCGGCTGGCGCAATCCAGCCAGCAGGTAGAGCAGCGTGGTCTTTCCGCAACCGGAACTACCCAGGATGGACCAGGTCTCTCCGCGTTTCACCTTCCAGTCAAAACCTTGGAAGATCGGTTTCCCATGAGGGTAACTAAACCAGAGCTGCTCAACCTGCAGCATCAATGTGGTATCAGACAACTGGAATGACCCTTATTGCGGCGTCGCTATAGCAGGCAGGTAATCGCCGGTGACAGAAGACCAATAGGACACATCCACAGTCAGCAAACCCATTTCCTTCGCCCAATCCAGCGCGTCATTCCATTCTATTTCCGTTGGTAAACCAGCCGTAGTAAATGGAGGCAGTGTATAGGTCTCAAGCAAGGGAGCCGGGACAAGATTCTTTTCGGTGAGGATGCTGGTGAAACTGCGCGGATCAGCGTTGATGCGGGTGACCGCTTGCTCAATGGCCAGCAGGAAGGCGCGCACCGCGTCGGGTTTGGCATCCAACACTTCCTTGCGGAAGGAGAATACGCTAAAACCATATTCTGGATACTGTGAATCATCCAGCACAATCTTCGCTCCCTGCTGGACAGCCAAGGCTGCCAATGGATCAGGCATTACCGCAGCTGATAACTCGCCTGAGTTTAGGAGCGCCATGCGATCCGGGATCTTGGGTACGGCAATAGTCTTAATATCTGCCTTCGTCAGGCCATTCTGTTCCAAGAGTCGATAAGTGACGTATTCAATGACCGTCCCCTGTGAAACACCAATCTCCACGCCTTTCAACTGGTCTGGGGTGGTGATACCGCTCTGCCCTGACGCCAGGATGAAAAAATGACCGG
>PNON01000040.1 GCA_013824865.1 Anaerolinea sp.
GCAAAGCCGAGTAATGGTCAACAATCTGTGCTATATACAGGGCTGCAAAAACCTCATCCTCCAATTGGTTATAACCCAGTTGTAGGGTGCGTTCCCAACGCACCAAATATTATTCGATCTATAATTCTATTATGCCGGAGTACAGAAGAGTCAGGAGCCAGGGAGGAACATATTTTTTCACAGTTGTTACCTATCACCGGTTACCGATCTTAACAGAAGAGAAAGCAAGATCTATCCTGAAGAATGCATGGATAAATGTGATGGAACGTTTCCCATTCAGGCAGGATGCGGTATGCCTGCTCCCCGAGCATATACATTGTGTGTGGACGTTGCCGGAGGGCGATTCAAATTATTCTGTACGCTGGAAAGAGATAAAAAGATATTTCACGCGTGAATATCAAGCGGAATATGGAGCATTGGGTGTGCCGAACGAATCAAGGATCAAACGTGGCGAGGGAACGATTTGGCAGCGAAGGTTTTGGGAGCACACCATTCGCGACCAGTAGGACCTGAACCGGCACCTGGATTACATTCATTTCAATCCGGTTAAGCATGGTCTGGTAAATAAAGCATCAGAATGGCCCTGGTCCAGTTTCCACAGGTATGTAAAGGAAGGGTATTATGATGAATATTGGGGTTGTGTAGAAAAGGATTTGCCCGATGGCAAAGGATTCGGTGAATAGTCCTCAATTGAGGATGGTGCGTTTCGAACGCACCCTACACACTTTTTGTATTCAATCATGTGAATTTTTAATTCAATTGGGAAACTCAAGTCTTAAATTGTAAACAAGGCCATCACCATAAAATGGCTGAATGCGCCGAGCAGCACGAAGATATGCCATATCTCATGGAAACCGAAAACTCCGGGGATAAAATCCATTTTCTTCGTGATGTAGATAATCGCACCGATCGAGTAAAACAACCCGCCAGCTAGGAGCCATGCCAATGCTTCTGCTGGCATCGATTGGAGCATCTCTCCAACCGCCATGATGCACAACCAACCCATCACCAGGTAGATGCCCGCAGTCACCCAACGGGGGGCTTTGATGATAAACAGTTTAACCGTGATTCCCGCGATTGCAAAACCCCAAACAATAGCCAGCAACCCAAGACGCCAAAACCCACTGAAGAAATATAAACAGATAGGGGTGTAAGTTCCAGCGATGAGCAAATAGATGGCAGTATGATCCAGCTTTCGCAGAAACAGCATTGTTCGGTCGCTAGAATTCGTAAGGTGGTATGCAGCGCTGGAAGTGAACATTAATATCAAGCTGATGCCATATACCATGTAGGAAAGCTCGCGGGTGGTATCCCCCCAGCCATGATAAAGCAGGAAACCCATCCCAAAGGTAGAGAGGATGGCCCCAAGAAGATGTGAAAAACCATTGAATGGTTGTCGCAAATTTATGCCTTCTATTCCACAGCCATGAAGCCATACTGCGCAAGAACAGCCTGTCCCTGTGAAGAGAGTACGAATGCAATAAAAGTTTTGGCCAATTCCAGGTTTTTCGAATCTGAGAGCGGTGCGATCGGGTAGCTGGCTATTACATTCAACTGATCTGGAATTTCCAGCACACCCAGCCCGGCAGCAGCATCGCCAGCAACATCACTGGTATATACGATTCCAGCATCCGCTTCTCCCAGCTGCACTTTGGTAAGTACGGATTTCACATTTTCCTCATAGGAAACAACATTCAATAATACATCGTCCTTGAAGGAAGGTGAATAGTCCGCATCGAGGGCAGCGCTATCAAGGAACTCCAACGTGTACTTGCCTACCGGCACTTCAGCAGCTGCCAGGTCTAGTTTGAGACCCGGTCTGGCCAGGTCTGCCAGGGTAACAATCTGGCCGGGATTGTCCGCCGGGAAGATCACTACCAAATTATTCTTTACGAAGATGACAGCTGCGCGCTCTTCCACTCTCCCGCTTTCGATGGTCACTTGCATATGTTTATTACTGGCGCTGGCGAACACATCCGCCGGGGCGCCTTCAGCTATTTGATGTGCAAGTTGCTGGGACCCTGCAAAGCTGAAAACCACTTTCACCCCCGGATGAGCTTCCTCAAAAAGGATGCCAATTTCTGAAAAAGCTTCAGTTAAAGAACCAGCCGCCAGGACTGTGATTTCCACATTTGCCGGTGGTTGGGGTATTGTCGCAGCTGCTTCAGTCAGTTCTGCAGGGGCAGCCGGGGCTTGTGTCGATGGCATGCAGGCAGGCATAACCAGGGCAATCCACAATAAAACCGGCAATACCTTCTTCATAAAAATAGCTCCTAAATTAATTACTGCTTATTCAATCATTGATCTTTATCATTATTCGATGAGCCTGTCAATCAACCAGTGGAAAGCCTTTACTCGGGTTGGCAAAATCCCGACTTATATGATGTTCATCAAGGCAATCGTGAATATATCGTAACTGTCCACGTGTATTTTTATGATTATACCCGTCCAGTTGCTACCAGTTCGATCTCCACCAGTGCTCCCAGTGGCAATTCGCGAACGCCCACTGTGGTACGCGCTGGATAAGGGGAAGCAAAGCGTGACTGGTAGACAGCGTTCATCTCGCTGAAATAGTTCATATCCACCAGGTACACATTACACTTGATAACATTGTCCATGGAAAGTCCAGCTGCTGTGAGTACAGCTTCCAAATTATCAAATGCCTGCCTGGTTTGTTCTGCAATCCCACCTTCCACCAGCTTTTGCGTGGCTGGATCAATGGGCGTCTGTCCTGAAAGATATATGAAATCTCCTGCCCATACCGCTTGGGAATATGGCCCAATAGCGTCTGGAGCATCCTTGCTTATTATTATCTTGCGTTCCATAATTATCCTCTGAATTTAATAAATGAATTTTCACGCAGTTCTCGCATGGCAGTGTTGAGTTCTTCCTGGGTATTCATGACAATCGGCCCATACCAGGCCACCGGTTCATACAGTGGTTCACCGGATATAAGCAGGAATCTCACACCTTCGTCACCAGCGGTTACCATAATCTCATCACCAACCTCAAACAGCACCAACCCCCCATTCTTCGCCAGGGCAGTCCCTTCTGGCACAAAATTTCCGGATCCGCTATAGACATAACAGAAAACCGTGTGGCTGGATGTGGTGGGATGCTTGAATGTTGCATTGGCTGGTAGCCGTACGTCCAAGTATTCCGGTGCGATGACAATTTCACTCACTGAGCCGGTCACACCATTCACATTGCCAGCAATCACCCGGGCACTACCACCACCAGGCAGTTGTACATCAGGAATATCAGTGCTTTTTATTTCTCGATAGCGCGGATCCATCATCTTCTGGTCGGATGGCAGGTTGGCCCATAGTTGAAAACCGCCCATCTTCCCGTTTGCATTGCCAATCGGCATTTCCTGGTGGATGATACCACTGCCAGCGGTCATCCATTGCACATCACCTGGATCAATGATGCCTTTATTCCCCAGACTGTCCTGATGTTCCGCTTTGCCTTCCAGCATATAGGTGATAGTCTCAATACCGCGGTGTGGGTGCCATGGAAAACCAGCCTGATACAGCTCTGGATCATCCCCCCGGAAATCATCCAGCATTAAATAAGGATCGAATTCGCTTGTCTGGCCAAATCCAAACGCGCGATTCAGATGCACACCAGCGCCTTCAACAGTCGGTTTTCCGCTCTGGATCAACCTGACATTTCGAATGGTCATGTAACCTCCTATACTGATAACCTGGAACTGAATCACCATTATCAGTCTTGTATAAATAATATACTACCATGTCATGTATCTCAGGTGGAATGTATAATTCAGATACAATCTGAATTGTCTATATTCAAGGAGAATTATGTTACCTATTGGCGATGACAATCGTAACCGGCGTATCTTCCCATTTGTCACCTATGTACTGATCGCAGCAAATTTAGTTGTGTTCTTCTTCAAACTCACAAGTGGTGACCTGTTCATCTTGAATTTGTCATTCATCCCTTCCAACTTCCTGGCTGATCCAGCTGGCAATGCCATTACACTTATTACGTCCATGTTCCTACATGGCGGATGGATGCATCTGCTGGGTAATATGCTTTACCTGTGGATATTTGGTGACAATGTGGAAGATCGCCTCGGACATTTCAGGTTCTTGCTTTTCTATCTGGCCTGCGGCATCACAGCCACATTGGTGCAGTTTTTCTTCATCGCCAATTCCAGTATTCCCAATTTAGGCGCTTCCGGCGCTATTGCTGGTGTACTGGGTGCATACCTGCTGCTCTTTCCTCGTGGACGCGTCTACATGCTCTTCTTCCGGTTCGTCACCCCCGTCCCAGCCTGGCTGGCCCTGGGGTTTTGGATCATCATCCAGCTTGTTAGTGGTGCGGGCAGCCTAGCCAGCACTGGCACCACTGGTGGTGTGGCCTACATGGCGCACATCGGCGGCTTCCTGGCTGGCATTCTGCTCACCCTGCCATTTCGAAGGAAGATCAGGTATTAAAACAAATCCGGTTGATGGGGGTTTTCCCTCACAGCGCTAGATTGTTGGTCCATCCAATTCATTAAGTTTCTAATATCCCCTTTATATGGATGTGGGAAATTTAATGCACCTTTTTTCAATAACAAACGATTTCCCTCAGGCATATTTGGATGATCAAGCACAAAAACAGGTATCCATTTTGCCTTTAGTGCTTCCGTTGCCCCTGCCCAGGTGCCACCTTTCTCTGTATCACTGGAAACAAAGATTTTTCGTGCCTACCCTTCGTACTTCTAGTTATTTCGATGCGATTGCCCTTCTCCCAAGAGGAAATTTTTTAGCGAAGGCAGGGTTTTTTTGACTCAGGTAAAATCCTTTTCATTCTTGACTGGTGTATAATTTCTCTACGATAATAATCACCCATGAGTTCATCATGAAAAATAAAACTCTACTCATTACTACGCTTATTGCAGGTTTACTGGCTGCATGTTCATCTGCTCCAGTTGAACCGACCGCTCCTTCGGTAACTGCTGTTCCCTCTGCCACGCCCATACCACCCACACCGACAACGCTGCCCAGGGAATTGACAATCTGCCTGGGAGAGGAACCGGAAAGCCTGTTCTTATATAACGGCACCTATAGTCAATCCATGCTGACGGTGTGGGAAGCGATTTATGACGGCCCTGTGGACTACGTTGATTATCAGTACCAACCAGTGATCCTGGAGCAGCTGCCTGACCTGGCAAGAGGTGGGGCAATCCTGGTACCGGTTGAGGTGAGCGAGGGGATGGAGATGGTGGACCCAGATGGCAACCTGATGACCTTGCACAAGGACATAAAATACATCCCTTCTGGTTGTTCATCACCAGATTGTATTGCTGTGTATGATGGAAAAACCCCGGTGACCATGGATCAAATGGTGGTTACCTTCAAGCTCAAACCGGGCATTACCTGGTCAGACAGCATGCCGCTTACAGCGCAGGATTCGGTTTTTTCATTCGAGCTGGCGTCATCTCCGATGATTATAAGCAGCAAAGGCGTCATTCATAAGACCGCATCTTACACTGCCCTGGATGAGCTGACCGTGGAATGGAGAGGAAAGCCCGGATTCCATGACGCGCAGTATGCCTCCCGCTTCTGGCTGCCATTGCCAGCACATCTACTGGCATCAATAGACACTGGTTCCCTGATTACCGATCCGCGGGCATCTGAAACCCCCTTAGGCTGGGGGGCATTCATCCTCAAAGAATGGACTCGCGGAGATCATATCAAGGCTATGAGGAACCCCGCCTATTTTCGTGCGGTTGAGGGGCTGCCGGGTGTGGATATCCTGACATTCAGATTTACTGGCACTGATACTGAAACCAATGTGAATGCCCTGGTGTCAGGTGAATGTGACATTTTAGATCAATCTACACAGTTGGATAGCCAGGTGCTCAGCCTGCTGGAATTGGAGAAGGCAGGAAAATTGAGTCTGCTAACCTCTCCATCACCCTCAGTTGAATTACTAAACCTAAACATTAAACCAGCATCTTATGATGATGGCTATCATGCTGCACGCGGCGATAGGGCAGATATTTTTGGCGATGTAAACGTGCGCCAGGCCATGCAACTATGCATTGACCGGGAAAGTCTCAACGTGGACCTTCTGGGTGGTTTGTCAATAATCCCTGCGAGCTATCAACCAGGAGGCGACCCGCTGGCTGATGTGAATCTCCCACTGGCCGCGTATGATCCTGCGGCAGGGGCAGCCTTGCTTGAGCAAGCTGGCTGGCGCGACCATGATCATGACCCGGCAACACCTCGTATTGCCTTTTCTGCAAAGAATGTCTATGCCGGGACTGTGCTTGAAGCAAACCTAGTAACAACCACCTCTGGGTTGCGCATGGCTGCCAGCGAGACGATCGCAGAGAACCTGCAAACCTGCGGTTTCAAAATCAACCTGAGTTTTGTGCCTAAGGAGCAGTTATTCGCAGCACGACCGGATGGGCAGATCTTCGGCCGGAGTTTTGACCTGGCGGTGTTCCGTTGGGGGGGTATCGTTTCAGGCTGTCAGATATTTGAGTCTGCAAAAATTCCAACCTTCAAAAACAGTTGGATAGGGGAGAATGTGACCGGTTACAGTTCTGCAGCGTTTGATACTGCCTGCCAGACGTCACGAATGTCGCTGCCGGGGCAGGTAGATTATGAGACCACCATGCAGAAACCCCAGGCTATTTTTTCAGCTGATGCACCTGTTATTCCACTCTACCAGCTGCTTAGAGTGGCAGCCGCCGGTGTTGACGTGTGTGGTGTCTCCATGGATGCTACATCCCGAAGCAGCCTGTGGAATATTGAGTCTGTCAATTTTGGAGATGCCTGCCCATAAACCCCGTGCAATTTCACGGGAAGATGAAACGGCTGGCGAATAATGACAGTTACGGATGAGATCAAGTCCCGCCTTAATCTTGAAGATATCGTCGCCGAGACGGTAAAGCTGCGCCGTTCAGGGAAAAGCCTGAGCGGTTTTTGTCCTTTCCATCCCAATACCCGCACACCAGCTTTTGTTGTCTTCCCGGATACGGGAACCTGGCGCTGTTTCGGGCAGTGCAACGAGGGCGGGGACATTTTCAAATACATCATGAAACGCGAAGGTATGGATTTTAGCCAGGCGCTTAAGCACCTGGCAGAACGGGCGGGGGTGCAACTAACTCCACCTGCACCAGAATTAGAACGCTCACGTGAAGTGAGTGATCGGCTGGAAAACGCGTTAGAAGAGGCAAGTCAATTCTTCCGCCACCAGTTAATTCACACCCCCGCAGGCAAACCCGCTCACGATTATCTGCAACAACGCGGTTTGCAGGACCCTATAATGGAAGCCTTTGGTTTCGGGTACGCGCCCGACTCTTGGGATGCATTGCAGACATCCTTGCTGGAAAAAGGTCAGAACTTGCAGAATTTGCTGGATTGCGGTTTACTCACTGAAAGGGAGAGCGGAGGATACTACGACCGCTTCCGCAACCGTATCATGATCCCGATCCGCTCTGCGGAAGGTAAAATGACGGGTTTTGGCGCCAGGGTCCTGGATCCGAATGATGTGCCCAAATTCCTCAATTCCCCACAAACAGCCCTCTTTGACAAAGGCCGGCTGTTATTCGGGTTGGATAAAGCGCGCAAGTCAATCCGCTTGTTGGATCAGGTTGTGATTGTGGAAGGCTATTTGGATGTGGTAGCGCTACATCAGGCCGGGTTTACCAATGCGGTCTCCCCCATGGGTACCGCCCTGACTGAAGACCACCTGAGGTTGCTGAAGAAATATACCCGCCGCATCATCCTAGCCCTGGACGCGGATGCGGCTGGCGAGAAAGCCACCCTGCGCGGATTGGAAGTGGCACGCGAGGCAATGGATCATGGTGCTGAGGTGGGTTTTGATGTACATGGCTTGCTGAGGCATGAAAAACGGCTGCAAGCGGACATCCGGGTAACCACCCTGCCGGAAGGCATGGACCCGGATGAGGTAGTCAACCGAAATCCGGATGAATGGAAAGAGATCGTTTCGCGGGCTGCACCTCTGGTCATCCATGTGATGGAGTCACTGGCACGCTCGCGGGATGTGAATGACCCGAAGATGAAGAGCGAAATTGCTGCCACTGTCGTGCCATTGATCGAAGAAGTGCCTAGCACTGTGGAGCGGGATGCTTACCGGCAGCGGCTGGCCCGACTGCTGCGTGTCAGCGAAGAAGCGCTTGGCGGAATCCGTTCCAGCGGAAAGATGGGAAGGCAGTCAGCTCGATTTTCAAGCCGGAATCAACGGACAGATCAACCACCGATCCACCCGGTTAAAATATCAGCCAATGATCCGGTGAGCGATATGGAAAAACACTTCCTGGCGCTCCTGGTCAAGATGCCAGAGCTGATTTTCCGCTTGGACCGCAATTTGCGACAATCGGACCTGGAAAAAATCTCCACAGAAGATTTCGGCCGGACTGAATTGTCCGAGATCTTTACGATCATTTCCACCTCTCTAATACAGGATGAAATGGAACCCCTCGGGTATATTCAGGAACAGATGGATCCCGCATGGAAAGAGGATTTGACAAGAATTACGAATTCATATAATCCGGATAAAATTAATGAAGACGATATGGTCAACGACCTGTTCCACACGATCATCCGCTTAAGGCAGAAAAAGAGCCGGGAGAACTTGCTCCAACTTCGGTATCTGCAGGAGGAACACCAGGATCAGGAAGAGTTTCAATTGAATATCCCCTTCCAGGATCAAGTGTTAATGAACTCACAGATGTTGAATAAACTGGAACGGGCATTACTCCTTAATAGCCAGAAAAGACAGATCTAAGGAATATACTCAGCATGCCAAAACAGGTCAAGTTGACAGCTAAAGTAAGACCCGACTCAAGCCAAAAGACGCTTCAGAAGCGGAATAACGTACAAAAACATTCCATTGACGATGAGGTCATCCGTCTGGGAATGGTGGATGATAATCTGCCGCCAGAGAATTTGATCGACTTTGGTTTTACCGGAGATGATGTAATCCTTACTGAGGAACCTGATGAAATTTCACTCATAACAGTAGCCGCAGAAACTGGCGATTTACTGGGGGGGGAAGCCCTGGAAGAGATCAGCGCTGCCAATGCCGTCATGGAGTTGTCGGAAGATCCAGTTCGCTTATATCTCAAAGAGATCGGCCAGATCCACCTTTTGGATGCAGACAGCGAATTCAGGCTGGCCGCACGCATCGAGGCCATCCACTTCATTGACATGCTGCGTGCCAAATGCTCCGAAGGATGCAAACCAGAACAGCTGGATATAAAAATCTTTGACTGTGTGTATGAGGAATTAATCATCCACTGGCTTCAATGGGAGGAGGATGGCGAGCAATTGGGTTTTGGTGTCCCGGATCCCGGCATTATCCTGGCAGAAGCACAGGTGCTGCGTCAGCAGTGGCAGAATGATGAACCTTCGTACCTGCGCGCGTACCTTGATAACGGATTGTGGGGCAAAGACACGAAATGGGGCTTGTTGGTGAAACATGCATTCGCTGTATTCCTGTGTATGTATATCCTTCCGCAGGCAGTTGCCCAGAAGGTTCTTGATCACATGCAGGAGCATCGCGACTTTCCTTCAAAAAAGCTGCTGCACCAGAAACTGCCTACCGCTGAAGCCTTGCAATTTGAGATGAGCAGTATCTCCAGGATTGCTGATGATTCAAACCAAACGCTCATTAGAGCCAACCTGCGCCTGGTGGTGAGTATTGCCAAACGTTACCTCGGCCGTGGAATTTCTTTCCTGGACTTAATTCAGGAAGGCAACCTGGGGTTGTTGCGAGCAGTAAATAAATTTGACCCGACCCGCGGTTTTAAATTCTCCACTTACGCCACCTGGTGGATCAGGCAGTCCATCAGCCGGTACATAGCGGAACATGCACGCACCATTCGCATCCCTGTTCATCTGTTTGAATCGATCACCCGCCTTTTGAGAGTGCAGCGCAACCTGGTTCAGGAATATGGACGCGAACCCACCAATGAAGACCTTGCATTGGAAGGCGGCTTCATGGATGAGGCAGACACGAAGGCTATTAAAATTGCCCGCAAGAAGGGTGAACCGCTGGACCCTGCCATGCAACGCCGTTGGATGCTCAGCGCAGCCAAGGTGCAGAAGATCCTCCAGTCAGCGGAAGAACCAGTCTCGCTTGAACGGCCGGTTGGGGACGAAGAGAGCAGCCAACTGGGTGACTTCATTGAGGATTATGATGCATTAGAGCCAATGGATGCTGCCGCCCGCGAGATGCTGCGTGAGCAGGTGCAAAGCGCCCTGGCTGTGCTTTCTGAACGCGAGCGCCAGGTACTGGAATTGCGCTTTGGATTGACCGATGGGAAGGATCACACCCTCGAAGAAGTCAGCCGTTATTTTAATGTGACCCGCGAGCGTATCCGTCAAATCGAGGCCAAGGCGCTCAGAAAGCTGCGCCATCCAACCCGCAGTAAAAACCTCAAAGATTACCTGAGCTAACTATCCATAGATCAGTGTGTTTGTGAGGATTTTTGTTGTGTTCTACTATAATTTTGATATGATAATGGTAGAGAATGGGAGCAGATCATGCCGAGAATAAAAATTATCACAGATTCAACTGCTTACTTGCCACAAGAGTACGTGAATAAATATAACATTGATGTCATTCCCCTGACAGTTAACTGGGAAGGGAGAAGTTTTCGAGATGGCGTGGATATGAAAACGGATGAGTTTTACACCCGTTTGAAAAACGCGGACACCTTACCCACTACGAATGCAGTTTCCATTCATGATTACAATGAATATATCCAGGCAGCGTTGGATGGTGAATATGAAGTTTTAATATTGCCCATCTCATCCGGCATCTCCGCTTCATATTTCAACGGAGTGAAAGCTGTGGAAAACTTCGTTGGATTTCCGGTGGAGATCATTGACACAAAACTGGTTTCCATGCCGCTGGGTTTCATGGTTCTGGCGGCGGTCCGGGCTGCTGAAAAAGGCGCCACATTGCAGGAAGTTAAACGTATTGCTCTGGATTCTTTCAGCCATATAGGCGTGTATTTTACAGTGGCAGAATTAAAGTATTTGCACAAAGGAGGCAGGATCGGTGGAGCCAAACGACTACTAGGTTCCGCCCTCAATATCAAGCCTATCTTGCAACTAAGAGATGGGAAAATTGAAGCCGCCGGATCCGCGGTGACACGCAAGAAGGCGTTGGAACGCTTGGTGGCGTTAGTTGGCGAAGGCATTAAGGATGCAAAACCGGTGCGAATCTCTGTGTTCCATGCCCTGGATATTCAAACCGCCAATGACCTGATGGAGTGCTGTCAGAAGCAATTTAACCCGGTGGAGATGATATTATCTGAGGTTAGCCCAGTGGTGGGTAGTCATGTGGGCCCAGGCACGGTAGCCATCGCCTGGATGACGGGAGAATGAGGATCAGCTTCATGAACCAAACCAGCTCTGGATTTCCAGAGCTGGTTTTTAGATGTGATTTGCTATTATGGATAAGTTACAAGCAAATACTGGGTTACCAGATCCTGTTCGGTTTCATCGAAAATCGCACCATGGTCGATCATCCGCATGACAGTTGCTACCCATTCCTCCTGGCTCTTATGGCTCCTCTCCACCCGGTCAAGGCTGTGACAAATGGAGCAGCGCTCTTCCGTCAATGCTTTTCCGTCTCCTGTTATAACCGGTTCGGGCGAAAGTTCAGATGTGGCGGTGAAGTCGATGGTTATAGGTGTAGCCGTATTCATGACTGGAGGCACAAGGCTCGGAGCAGCGGTAGAAGCTGGAGCAAGGTCGGTGGCAGCTTGAGTTGCGGGTTGGTTGGTAATGGAGCTGCAGCAGGACAAAAGGACAGTAGAAAACAGAATAATTCTTAGGAGTCTTGTTAGCACGGTTCTACCTGTAGGTTTCAGCCAAATAGGTGATGACAGCTTCTTTTTCGGCGTCTGTCACTTCCAAGCCAAGCCCGACCATCCGAAGAATAACATTCGACCATTCGGACTGAGTCTTTTTTGTGTTTTTAACCCTGTCAACGCTATGGCAGGTCGAGCACTTGGCTTCCATAAGAGCCTTGCCATCCAATGAGTTGCTTTGGGTAGCTGAGGCACATGCAGACAGGGAAATGGATATGCTGATGATAACAATAATGATTAAAGAATACCCTTTTTGCATAGTTTCTCCTGCAAGTTGAATTTATATACAAAAAACATTCGCCCGGGTGAGTTCGATGTTTTAGTCTTTCACTACTATTTGTAGGTAATGACGATGTCTTCAATGGCTGGCAGGGTCAGGTTAACACCTTCGGTGGGGTAAAAGGCTCCAGCATAGCGGCAGTTGGCATCCACGATCGGACTTTTACAGTCCACCCCAATGATCGCAGCCAACCAGGTGCCCTGATATTCGATAGGCGCGTAGGCGTAAAATGTACCATCCGCCATGGATATGCCAGTCACCCTCACCCGTTGGGCACCACCCATACGAGTCACCTCCACCTGGATGCCCGGTAAACCGTTCCCGCTGGCATCCACTACCTGGCCTTTAATCACCAGACTCTCATTAATCACAAAGATGGGAAGCTTTTCCATAGCCTGCGTAACTGTCAGGTGAGTGATATACATCCAGCCGATCTTGTTGTCCTTGCCCAGCACCTTCACCCATTCATTGCCGGGTGCGCGCGCAAGTAACTGCACAACATCCCCTTTCTTGTACTGACTGATGATATTGTGCAGCATGCTTGGTCCGCCGCGCAAGTTAAGGGTTTCAGCAGCTACCACACCTTCGTAAGTCTGCGGCACGGGAGTATCCGTTGGGGCAGGGGTGAGGGTGGGTAGTGCGGACACGGGGGTGGCTTGGGTTGGTAGTGCGGCCACCACAGCGGTTTCGATGGCTGCGGAGAATGCGTCTTCACCAGCTGTAGTCTGGCCGGTTGAATTTATCAGGCAGCCTGACAATAACATTGCTGAAGTCACTAATTGCAGGAAGATTAATGGTCTTGCTTTCATCCTTTCCTCCTTTCATGGAAAGTGATGGTCATTTCCATTATACAACTCGGAGCAAGGGAATTCACATCGACTATCGTTCATTACTGGCCTGAATACGCGTGGAGAATGAGAACGTCTACCCGATTGTGTTGGATGAGTCTTCCCGATCTGTTATTCGTTCTTTTCAACCACAAGGGTGCATTTGGTCACCAGGGCCGCGATTGCGCCAATGGCAGCCAGTTGTGGAGCCAACAGGATCCCAACGACTGACACTGTCAATGGGATATCCACCAACGTTTTGCCTTCGTCATTCTTAATGGCGATGCGGCGGATATTGCCTTCGTGCAGTACCTCCTTAAGCTTGGTGATGATTTCGTCTCCATTGATCTGAAATTCTTCAGTCCGGTTCTTTGTCTCGTTCATAATCTCCTCCTTGTGATTAAATCCTTCGTTCTAAAGTCGCTGATTAATTTTATACTATAATCAGAAAGTATGATGCATCCAATCCCATCTTCCAATATCACCGGACAAGTTTAATGAAAGTGCTGCTAATCAATCAGGCATTTGTCTCCCCTGACGAGCCGGGACATACCCGCCACTATGAATTGGCCAAGTATCTCCATCAACATGGTCATGAGTTGGTCATCGTCGGCAGTGATATTAATTATCAAACCGGTGAAAAGATCATCGAGCATAAGGGGATTTCCACCGAGCAGATGATCAATGGCGTCCGGGTTATCAGAGCCTTCATCCTGCCTGCACTGCACCGTAGCTATTTCTGGCGGGTGCTGTCTTTTCTTAGCTTCATGCTTAGCTCGGTCATTGTTTCGTTACAGGTGAAGGATGTGGACCTGGTGATGGGCACCACACCTCCCATTTTTCAGGCGGTGTCCGTATGGTTCATCGCGTTGCTGCGCCATAAACCCTTTTTACTGGAGGTGCGCGACCTGTGGCCGGAATTTGGCATCAGTATGGGGGTGTTGAAAAACCCGCTTATTATCACGCTATCACGCTGGCTGGAATCATTCCTGTATGCCCGGGCAGATCACATCCTTGTTAATTCTCCCGCCTATGTGGAATATCTGTGTAGCCGCGGGATACGGGCTAAGAAGATTACCTTCATCCCGTATGGCACCGATGTCCAGATCTTCCACCCGGATGTGGACGGGAAAGCCTTCCGGTACCGGTATGGGTTGCAGGGCAGATTTATGGTTTTATATGCCGGTGCGTTGGGCCAGGCAAATGATATTTACACCCTGCTACGCGCAGCAGAAAGACTGAAAGCATTTGAGAAAATCCGTTTTGTTTTGCTGGGAGATGGCAAGGAACGCCATAATCTGGAGGCTGAAGCCACCCGCAAGGGGTTGAACAACGTGATGTTTGCAGGCGTTGTACCCAAAAAGGAGATGCCGGGTGCAGTGGCTGCTGCGGATGTGTGCCTGGCCATCCTGCAGGATATTCCCATGTTCCGCACCACCTATCCAAACAAGGTATTCGATTACATGGCTGCTGGGAAGCCTACCGTGCTGGTCATCGATGGAGTCATCCGTGAGTTGCTCGAAGCATCTGGTGGCGGTGTGTATGTGCCACCGGCAGATGATGTTGCCCTGGCACAAACACTGACTGATCTCTCTCAACAACCGGAAAAGTTAGCGGGAATGGGACGGAGTGCCAGGCAATATATCCTGAGCCACATGGACCGGCAGAAAAAAATGGCGGAGACCATGCAACTGATGCTCCGAATGGTAAAGCAATGAGCATGTCTCTCGCTATTTCGAGTCTCCTTATATTGTTTGCGGCACTTTCTTTTACGCTGGTGATTCTCTTGCGACGCTGGGCGAAACGCCTTTTGGTAATGGATATACCCAATGAGCGCAGTTCCCATTCCATTCCCACCCCCCGGGGTGGTGGGTTGGCCATTGTTCTAATCACTCTGGTGGTAATTCTCCTATACAACCTGATATCCGGGGAATGGCGGGATGGAGTCGTGTACCTGACAGGGGGGCTCATACTGGCGGTGCTGGGCTGGCGCGATGATATGAAATCGCTGCCTGCCTGGGTGAGGTTCCTGGTGCAAGGGCTGGTGGCGGTGGGCACAATTATAGGATTGGGGTATTTTGACACCCTTCCTTTCCCATTCATCGGGCATATCCCTTTGGGTATATTTGGTGTTCTGATTACTTTTATGTGGATCATCGGCATGACCAATGCATTCAACTTTATGGATGGCATTGACGGCATTGCTGCTGGTGTGGCTTTTATCGGCGGAATCGGGTGGATGGTGTTGGTCGTCTCTGGTCTGGGAGCAGTTGACAGCCAGCCCTTCTGGATTGCGTTGGCGGTGGCTGGTGCAAGCCTTGGATTCTTAATTCACAACTGGCAGCCGGCAAAAATCTTCATGGGGGATGTGTGCAGTGGTTTCCTGGGGTACACCTTTGCGGTGCTGCCCTTGCTCATGAAGGGTGAGCCATCTCAGCCATTCATGTCCGGCATCCTGCTAATGTGGGTCATTATCCTCGATGCCGGGGTGACTTTCATCCGGCGGGCCTACAAGCGCGAGAAGCTTTTTTCCGCGCATCGCTCACACCTGTATCAGCGGATGGTCAGCGCGGGATACAGTCATGCGGCTGTGAGTACCACCTTCATCCTGCTGAGTATGCTGGGGTTAGCCATGGCACTGGGTTGGTTCAGACATACAGGTTGGGCGCAATGGGTTATCTTGCTGGGTATCCCGGTTTTCTGGGCTGGGTTTTCTTATCTGGGTCCGCGCAGACATCTTTGGGTTAAAAGTAAAGCGTATCTGTCATTATTAGAAAACTTGGGGTTAGACTGGATGCTTTTCCGTATCCAGCATGCCATTCAGGAAAAGCTGGGATACTTGCGTCATAATTCTCCGGCTAATGCCTGGAAAGACTCACCACTGGCCTCCTGGGTGAAGGCTGAAATCCCTACGAATGCTGTGGGGTATAAACACTGGCGGGATAAGCATGCGCCAGTCTGGTTCTACCAAAGCATCCCAGGAATGCCGGCACACCCCGCCTGGGACCCAAAGGAATCTGTTTACGAGGCGGAAAAAGTGCTTCTAGGGGAGTGGAAATTCTTCTCACATAGCTGGATCAAGACGGGCTTTCCGCCGGATTGGCATTTTGAGCCATTCTCGGGAACACGTTTTGAATCCTCCAAACACTGGTCAGAGATTGCTGAATATGGCGATTACGATATCAAGTTCGCCTGGGAAACCAGCCGGCTAAGCATGGTCTTTACCCTGGTTCGGGCATATTCCGCCGTGCGTGATGCGCGTTATCCGGCGGCTTACTGGCAGTTGGTGGAAGATTGGATGGAGCAGAATCCGCCCAACCAGGGGGTCAACTGGATCGGTGGACAGGAGGCTGCATTAAGGTTGCTGGCGTTGTGTTTTGGCTGGTATGCCTTCCGTGATGCTGCAGAAAGCACGCCGGAGCGGGTGGCATCACTCACCTGTCTCGCCGGAGCACTGGGCGCGCGGATGGAACACAACCTTGATTTTGCGCTGCACACCGGCAACAACCATGCCATCTCGGAGCCATTTGGTCTGTGGCTGTGTGGGACCATTTTCCCTGAGCTGAAAAAAGCAGAAAAATATCGCGAAATTGGCCGCAAGCATTTTAACCAACAGGGATTGAAACAACTGTTTGCAGACGGTGGTTATGCCATGTATTCCATCAACTACCAGCGCTTTGTCTTGCAGGTGTGTGCGTTGGCGTTGCGCCTGGGTGAATTACACGGAAAGCCATTTTCGCCAGAGCTCGTTGCAAAAATGGCTCGCTCTGCAGAATTTCTGCGGCAGTTGGTGGAAGAAAGCAGCGGTGCGGTGCCGGCATACGGGTCGAATGATGGGGCACTGGTATTGCCATTAAATACTTGCGATTACCGCGATTACCGGCCGGTGTTGCAATTGACACATTTCTGCGCCTCAGGTAAGCGGTTACTCACGCCTGGTCCATGGGACGAAGATTTGTTCTGGCTATTCGGCGCAGAAGCCCTTTCCGCCATTATCGATGATGAGCCAACAGAGAAGAAAACCAATTTCCCGCAAGCAGGGGTATACGTGCTGCATGGGGAATGCAGCCGGGCATACATCCGCTGCACCGAATTTCAGAGCCGTCCCTCGCATGCCGACCAATTGCACGTGGACCTTTGGTATGACCGCATCAACCTCGCTTGTGACGCAGGCACCTATCTATACCATGGAGCGGGTATCTGGCAGAACGGTCTAGCCAGCACATCAGCCCACAACAGTGTAATGGTGGATGATGAAGACCAGATGGTACACCTAAGTCGATTCACCTGGGGCATCTGGTCCAGGGGTAGGGTGATGAACCAGGCGGAACAGAATGGCATGACCACCTGGCAGGGCTGCCATACTGGTTACCACCGCCTGGGAGATCCTGTAACCCATACGCGCCGTGTCCATCAATTGCCGGGGGATATCTGGCTGGTGGAAGACAGGTTGACTGGCAGGCAGCGACACAAGTACACGCTGCACTGGCTTCTGGCCGACCTTCCGTATCAGGAGATTGAATCTAGCCAAGGGTACACGCTGGAATTGAAACTGAATGCCCGAAAACTGAGAATGATCCTCGGCCCACGAGATAGCGGGGACCTGGCAATAGTACGGGCAGGCGATGCAACCCGTGGTTGGCGATCCAATTATTACGGGCAAAAAGAGCCGGCGATATCCGTTTCATTAACTTGTCGGAAAGCGGCGCAGTGTTTCTGGACGATCTTCATGCCTGAGCCACAGGATATATCTGAAGAGTCCATCAAAAACATCCTAAAGTATCTGGATAATTGATCTATGATTGCTATTTAAATCCGAAAGGATTTAACTGTTACACCAACCTGTTAGCAACCTTATGCTTTTCATTTGACTTCAAATGCCAGTCATGCTATCATCTTGATAGTTATTATTTTATTATTTTTTAGTTAAATGGAGCAATTATGAGCATTGATTTTATTATCCGCCTTATCGGAATGGTGGTTTTTGCGATTGTAGGTGTTTTTTGGGGGATTAATCTTTCTGAAACAGTGATTCCAGTGTTTGGACAGGTACGTTTTTCTACAACCTACGTGAGTGTCGTTCTCGGAGTGGTTGGGGCAATTCTCGGGGTATTCCTTACACCATACATCACCACCCGCCCTTTAAGTGGATTACGGGGATTGATGAAACGCCTCTCAGTTCAAGTGCTGCTCTCATCGGTATTGGGTTTAATGTGCGGACTTCTTTTTGCCACGCTGCTTGCATACCCGCTTTCTCTTCTGCCTAATCCTTTGGGTGAGATTTTTCCCTTTGTGGGAGTGCTGCTCTTCAGCTATCTGGGTATCGCTCTCTTCACCATCCGCCAAACTGATTTCTTCGCATTTTTTCGCAATATTCGGGGTGACCATAAGACCGGTTCCCATGCTGGAGACACGCGTAGCATATTACTGGATACAAGTGTGATCATAGACGGGCGCATCGCTGATATCGCGAAAACCGGCTTCATCCCCGGCACCATGATCATTCCAAGGTTCGTCTTGAATGAACTGCAATATATTGCTGATTCGCCTGACAGCTTGCGTCGTCAGCGCGGCCGCCGAGGGATGGAAGTGCTGTCACAGATCCAGAAGGATAGCGCCACTCCGGTTAAGTTGACAGATATGGATGTGGAAGGTGTGCGTGAAGTGGATGAGAAACTGGTCATCCTGGCCCGGCAGATGCACTGCCCAATCCTCACCAATGATTACAACCTGAACCGCATCGCTGAAATACAGGGTGTCAACATCCTGAATGTCAATGAACTGGCCAACGCGGTCAAATCTGTCCTGCTTCCCGGAGAAAACCTGGTCATCACGGTCATCCAGGAGGGTAAGGAGCAATCACAGGGGGTCGGCTACATGGATGATGGCACCATGGTTGTTGTGGAGAATGGGCGGGACTATCTGAATAAAGAAATCAGCGTTGTGGTCACCAAGATCCTGCAAACCGCTGCGGGAAGGATGATCTTTGCCCGCCCGGATGAAATCATCAATGGTCGTTAAAGGTTTTTTATGAAAGAATGGATCACGGGTCGAAACCCTGTTTATGAAATGTTGCGCGCAAGAAGGCGCCAAATATTTCACTTGATGATCGCTGAAGGTGTAAAACCAGATGTAAGGATCAGCGAGATCCTTCAGATCGTCAAGCCATATAAAATTGAAGTGGAGGCGGTCAAACGTCCACGTCTGGACAGCCTAAGTGACAATCACCAGGGAATAGCCGCTGAAGTGTCCGCTTACCCATACAGCGATCTGGGCTCCATTTTGAAACTCGCAAAGCAAAAGGAACAGGATCCATTTATTTTAGTTTTGGATACCCTTCAAAACCCGCAAAACCTTGGGACTTTACTGCGTTCAGCTGAGGCTTTTGGGGTTCATGGTGTATTACTACCACTACGACATGCAACAGGCGTTACCCCGGCTGTGGTAAATGCTTCAGCCGGAGCATCAGAGCATATGCTTATTGCCGCTGCAAACCTGGCACAGTCCATTGATGAGTTGAAGAAAGAAGGGCTTTGGGTGGTCGGGTTGGAAGGCAGCGCTTCCGCGCAGGTGCCAGAAAAATTGCGGCTGAGTGGAGCAACAGCTCTGGTAGTGGGAAGCGAAGGCGAAGGGATGCGCGACCTGGTGCGGAAAAGTTGCGATGTTATGATGCGTTTGCCCATGGAAGGTAAGATCGAATCTCTCAATGCAGCTGTGGCCGGCTCCATCGGATTGTATCTTATTCATCAGGCTAGAAATAGATAGCCCCTGTGCGGAGCTATCCATTCTGAAGAAATAATATTCCCCAGTATAATTGCCAGTTTAATTGGCTGACTTTGGCAACCTTGCCTGCCTATATCTTGCCCTGAATACTCCAGCCACACCAACCAGGATCAAAGCCATTCCGCCCAGAGTCCAGGGAGTAATCTTCTCTCCAAGGATGAGCCAACCCAGCAGTACCGCAATGACTGGATTCACATAAGCGTACGTCATCACCAGGTTCGTCGGCAGCATCTGCAATGCCCGCACGAAAGCCGTGAAAGCTACTACCGATCCGAAGATAACCAGGTACCCCCAGGCAAATAGAGCTTCCTGAACCGGGTGAGGCAATGGTTCACCAGTAATTAACGCCATTGAAAACAGGGCAACCGCTCCGGTCAGATGTTGAACTGCCGAGCTTACCTCCGGTTCAACCTTAACAGGCTTGCGGCTTTGAAGCAGGCTGCCACCGCCCCACAGCATGGATGCGCATAGAATCAGAATCACCGAAAGTGCATCCGCACTGACACCGGAGCGAAGCGATGGGATAGAAAGCAACCCTACACCGCCAAACCCGATGAGCAGCGAAACGACCATCAGGCTCGAAGGCGGGCGGCGGTCGATGATAAATTCCATCAGGGCAACACCCAACGGGGTCGAGCCGATGATCAGCGCCGCCAGGTTGGAATCGACGTGCTGCTCCGCGTATACGACAAGGCCATTGCCACCCAGCCATAACATAACACCCGAAATCGCAAGCAGACCCAATTCTCGTTTTGTGAGCAGGATGGGCTTCTTCTGTAGCCAGGCCAGCCCAATGAGGATAATACCCGCCACCAACACGCGCGTCCCAGCCAGGTAGAATGGCGGGAAACCTGAGCCTTCACGCACTCCCACCCGGATTGCCAGGTAGGTGCTTCCCCAAACGATATATACAATAAGCAGGTTGAGTATTCCGTACCATCGAGAAGTCGTTTGTGCTGTTGAGGTTGTCCGGGATGTCATAGCGCGAGATTATACCTTTTTCCAGTCAGATTGTGGTGGCATTGCCTGATGCAAATATTAGTGCTTTTTAGGTCCATTATATTTTTTATTAATATCACGATTGAATGCGCTCTTGGATTGTTAATCTTTCTTCATTATCTATAGATCTCATTTCGCCCACATCTGATTTACTTGGTAACCAGCTGTAGATGCAAGGTAGGATTTCGGGGTGTCACCCTCTATCCATCCAATAAAAATGACTACGTGGATGCTAACCGAGCTATCAGGACCAATACAGGGATATATCTTTTTTCTGAATGTTCGAGCCTGTCCCTCGGAGGTGTATTACTCTTGCGGAAAATACATTGAATCAGCATACAGTTGGGTAAATTCAGGAACTATGGTTAACTCCAGATATTCCACCTTTTCGATCATATTCTCCGCCTGCAACCGCTTTTCCCGCGAAAGCAGCATCTGCTTTGCTCCCATCCCGGCTGCATTGCCAACCTGGTGAAAGCGCTCCAAAGGGATATTTGGGAACATCCCCACCCGGATAGCGCTGCGGGTATCCAGGTGGGTACCAAATGCACCCGCAGCGATGAAGGATGTAATCTCTTCATCTTTCAAGCCTGCTTTGACCTGCAAGGTCAACATCCCGCCCCGAATGGCACCCTTGGCAAGCTGTATCTCGTTCACATCCTTGCGAGTGATGACGATATCTCTTCCATGTCCTGTTTTGGCTGCTTCCACCAGTACATAATCCCCTTTGCGTTTCTCCCTCAGCACGCCCCGACGGTCAAGCACCCCTGCATTAAGCATCTCTGCCAGTGAATTCAAAATACCTGAGCCGCAAATTCCAACCGGGGCTAACCCGCCAATTGTGTGAGTGACCACCTTGCCATCCTTAAATACGATCTTGTCGATCGCACCAGTTGCTGCCCGCATCCCGTCATGGAGGTGTGCTCCTTCAAACGCCGGTCCGGATGCACAGGAACAGGAGAGGATCCTTTCACCGAGCACAAGGCTGATCTCCGTATTAGTGCCAATATCCACCAGCATGGCTGTATTTCCATTGAAAAATTCCTGGCTGGCTACCAGCGCGGCGACATGATCCGCCCCGACATAGCCGGCAATATTGGGTGGGAGGTACACCTGCGCCCCGGGAGCTGCTTTTAAGCCGATCTCCGCTGCATTGAAGGTGAGAGCATCCCGTACTACTGGCACATAAGGTGATCTTCCCAACTGCTCCACCGGCAAACCGCAAAAAATGTGGTGAATGACTGTATTCCCCACCGCCACCACATCCACAATTTGATCTGTGTCATATCCAAGGGTTTGGCACTGCTCCTCTACTGCCTGGTTGATGCCTGCCACAAGTATCGCCTGTAA
>PNON01000041.1 GCA_013824865.1 Anaerolinea sp.
GCAGGTGCAGGTTCACACGATACAGGTCTGTGAGGCTGGCATCAAATTCCACTCCGCCTGATTCTTCATGGGTTTCCCCGCTGGCATCAAACACCACCGGCCGGGAAGATTTTATCCCGAGGGATGATAATTCCTGCTGCAGGTACTTTTCCAAACCCGGCTGGGTCACTGCGAATAATTTGAACATCAATACTTCCTTCTACCCGCCGCGCGCAGAGTAGATCGCCTTGAACCGGGCTCGGCAGCCTTCTCCACCACGATCTGTTTTTGTTTCTCGCGCCGCTGCGGATCACGCTCCACGAATATCGGCTCCAGGGAGATTGGGTCCAGCCCAGTGTAGTACATCAGGGTGGAGTAGGTGGATGGGGTGGGTGTGAAGATTTGCACCTGTTCAGGTGAGATTTGCAGCTCCTGGCTGGCAAAGCGCTTCAAACGGTGCATATCCACTTCGGTGCAGCCGGGGTGAGCCGCAATCATATAGTAGGTGAGAAACTGCTTCTTACCAGCACGGGCGGAGAGCGCATCAAACTTTTCCTTAAAGCGCACAAGGCTCTCATGCCCGGGTTTCCCCATTTTATCCAGTACACTTTTTTCGGTGTGCTCGGGCGCCACCTTCAATTGACCAGAGACATGGTGATCCACGATCTCCTGCATGTATTCATCCCCATGGGCTGTGTCGGCAGCGATCATGTCGTAACGGATGCCGGAAGCTACAAAGGCTTTCTTCACGCCGGGGATCTGGCGCAGTTTGCGCAACAGTTCCACCTGCGGTTGATGGTCGGGTTTGAGGGCAGCGCATACCTCCGGGTAGATACAGCGTTTATCGACACAAACACCGCTCTTCAGTTTTTTCTTACATTCAAAGCCATACATATTGGCGGTCGGGCCACCCACATCCGTGATGTATCCTTTGAAGCCGGGCATCTTGGTTAAGAAAACAGCTTCCTTGATGATCGAATCCTGACTGCGCCAGCGGACGGTGCGGCCTTCGTGCACAGCTATCGCGCAGAAGTTACACTCGCCATAGCAGCCGCGGTGAGTACTGATGGAAAAACCGATGGTATCCAGCGCGCGCACCGGGCCATACTTTTCATAATAGGGATGCTGCACCCGCTGGAATGGCAGCGCATAGACCGCGTCCAACTCAGCCTGGCTGGCATGGAGGGCGGGCGGGTTTTGTACCAGGAATCTGTCGCCGTGCTGTTGGATCAATCCTTTGGCGGTGATGGGGTCATTGTTTTCATAGAATGTGTGGAACATGTGGATGAAGGCTTGCTTGTCCGCTGCAACTGTCTCATAATCTGGCAGGGTCAAATAATGCCCCGGCGGCTGTCGGGTGATGTAGCACAATCCACGGATCGAAGTGGGATCATCCCCGGCAAGCAAAGCGTGGGCAAGCGCCAGGGTGGACCCTTCTGCCATACCATACAGGATGTAATCTGCTTTGGCATCGAACAGGATGGAGCGGCGTAGAGAGTTTGACCAGTAATCATAATGCGCCACCCGGCGCAGGGAAGCCTCAATGCCGCCCAGCACGATGGGGACGGTGTTCTTATGGAAGCGGCGAATGAGATTGGTGTAGGCGATGGTGGCACGGTCGGGACGGCGATTGTTCTCTCCGCCGGGGGTATAATCATCGGTGCGTCGGCGGTGCTTGTTGGCGGTGTAATTGGTGACCATCGAGTCGACGCTGCCGCCGGTGACGCCCCAAAAGAGGCGCGGCTCTCCCAGGCGGGTGATATCCGCACTCGAAGAGATCTCGGGTTGGGCGATAATGCCCACCCGAAAGCCGGCATGTTCCAGCACCCGACCGATGACCGCCGCGCCAATGAACGGGCTATCAATATAACTGTCGCCGCTGACCAGAATCACATCCAGCTGGTCCCAGCCGCGGGCTTGCATCTCTTCGAGGGTGGTGGGGAGGAAGCGTGTATCGCTCATGAATTGATTGTATCATCTGTGGGAAAATAGTATTCACCGCAGTCGTATGGTGCATTTGAAACGTACAACACCATCGGTCTAGTACTCCGTCATGACGTTCCCAATGTACCATCTACTGACAGCGCTGGTTTTGGGAACATATACTCAGATTTCTCAATGTTGATTGTGCTTCCAATGCACCCTTGTATCAGCTACAATAAATCCATGAAAACACACACCGCGGTCATCCATCGCACAACCTCCCAAATGGGGATGTACAGCATCACCCTAGTGGTGGATGGCAGCCTTGCTTTTACACCGGGCCAATACCTGGCAGCCAACATGCAAGATGACCGCTCAGCGGTCTTGCCGGAAATTCTATACATTGAAAAAGTGTTCGGGCGCGAAGTGACCCTCTGCCCCCGTACGCTGGATGGCTGGCGCCCTGGTCAGGCAGTTTTTTACCGTGGACCGTTGGGGAAAGGGGTAAGGATTCCACAGTTTTCCAAATGGATGGCTTTGATCTCGTTGGACGACAATCCGGCACGTATGCTGAGCCTGGCTGCTTATGGATCAGAAAATGGGTTGGACATGGTAATGGCGGGGGATTGGGTGGCAAATGCGAAAATTTCCGGTGACATTCCGGCCTCGATTGAATTGGCTCCGCTCTCCCAAATACAGGAATTAACTTCCTGGGCAGATTTTATATTTTTCGATGTGCCACATTCCCAATTACAAAGCCTCGGAAAGCTGACTCAGTCCATTCCGGCTTTGTTACGACCCGGCTTTGCCCAGGTACTCATCCACACCCCCATGCCCTGCATTGGCATCGCAGAATGCGGCATTTGCGCGGTGAAAACCAGGCGCGGATATATACTCGCCTGCCAGGATGGCCCTGTTTTCGATTTACTGGAAATCAGTTTTTTGTAACCAGATCAAGGTAAAAAGCCTGTACCGCTGGCATCACCCTCTGGCGGTCAGCCTTCTCCGCCACCAACTGCGCGTTGATCGCCCTAGCCCGCTCAAATAAGGCATCATCCTCCAGAGCACGCAGTATCCCGTCAGCAATTGCCCGCGGATCGAGCGGCTCCACCAGCAGACCGTTCTCGCCGTCCACGATCCATTCCCGCAAAGGCTCTATATCCCCCACCACCGGCAGGCAGCCCAGCGCCATGCACTCCAGCACCGAATTGGGCGTGCCATCATGGGTCGCCGGTGACACCACCACCCGCGCCTTCAAGCCATATTCCCACAAGTCTTCTTGTGACATCGGCGGCATTAGCTGCACATTGGAAGGCAGGGAAAGGGATTTTATCCATTTTTCCGCGTCATTCTCTCCGCGCATGGCCGCGCAATACACTTGCAGCCCCGGGTGGTCACCCAATACTTGCGGCAGACTTTGAAAGAACTGGTCATTCATTACATACACCGGACGGATGCCGCGCGGGTTGATGACTACCATTTCTTTGGTTGAGCTCCTTTGCGCCATTTGCCTAATCACATCCAGGTCCAGCCCACCGGAACCGGGGGCGAACATAGCTGGCACATCCGCACGCAACCCCCACTTATGTGCAAGCCGGATATCCCGGTGACAATCCGCGATAAAACCATCCGCCCGCTTCATAGCGCGGTAAGTGGCATGTTTCATCAACCAGGTTTTTTCAGCATGCAATGTGAAATCATTCCCCCAGGAAGAAATCACCAGCCTGTACTCCCGCGGTGTGTAAGCCGCGAGCATGCCCTCATACGGGATGCGCAGCGCATGCACCAGGTCAGGATTAATCTGGCGTACCATCCTTCGGTACACCCTTGCTGTGAACCACAGGGAAAGCGGTCCTAAAATATAACGCAGGGATAAGAATGCCTTGCGAAAACGCGAGATGATTCTTCCCATAAGCGATTTCCTGCCATTTGTTATTTTATGGTCAGTATTTTCCCCACTTGTTTGCGCATCACGCCCCACCTGGCTGAATGCAACGGGTAAAAATGTGATGCTTTTTACGCCCGGGATCTCGCTGCATGGGTAAGTGGTGATCAGGTGCAATTCATGATCGAATGATTCCAATCCCTTGAGCCAGCTGCGGGCGGTGGGGGACCTGCCATCAGCAATGAACAGGATCTTCATTTATTCACCACCACATTGGCAGCCCGGATGAAGGCTTCCACCATCTTTTCGATATTCACTTCATCCCTCGCGATGCGGAAAGACTCGCGCCCCATTCGCCGCAACCTGGCTGGATCCGCCAGGGCTGTTTTCAGAGTGGATATTAATTCCTCCAGGCTTCCCGGCGCCACCTGCCAGCCATTTTCCGGGCGCACCAGTTGACTCTGGGTGCCATCCCCTTCGCCCACCACCACAGGCAGTGCATAGGCCAGCGCCTGCTGGACAGCCAACCCGCCAGTGCCAGGCAGCACAAAAAGGTCAGCCCAGTGAAAATACGGCTCCAGTTCTTTTCCGGTTTTTGCCCCGGCAAAGACAGTCGCAGGATAATGCACTCCAGCTGATGATTCTATCCCGGCTCTATCCGGGCCATCCCCCACCACGGTAAGGTCAGGCTGAAGTTCGAGAGGCAAAGCTGCGCAAGCCTCAAAAAGCAAGTCCAGCCGCTTGCGCGCCTGTAAACGTCCGATAAATAATAACCTCGGCTTTCCAATCCACGCAAGCGGCCGCTCGGGAGGATCCCCGGTGGGTTTGAAGGCAGCGGAATTTTGTGCCACATATATCCTGGATACCGGCACACCACAGGCAGCATATTCTTCCGCGCCATTCTGGCTGTAGGCGATCACGGCATCCAGCTGGCTGAGAAACGTCTGCCTGAATTTTTCGCGTAAAACTACATCCAGCCCCTTCAATGGCGGCGCTCCAAGCCCCCAGCCAATCACCGGTCGGTGATGTTCACGCATCCAGCGAATGGCTGCGGGTGTGGAGAGGTAGCGCGGATTGGCTTCGATGATCAAGGCGTCTGGATTAGAGTTATTGAGCCAGGATGTAAAACCAGGCTGCAAGCAGAAGTAAAACATTCGACCCAGCAGGTGAATATTCTGCGCATGGATGAGTTTGCCTGTCTTTAGCTGATCAGCTGTATCAATGGCTTCACTGACCCGGGGTTGACCGGCAAATAACTCCAACCCGCCAGTGCATTGCTGAGCCAGCGCATCAAAGAAGGGTACCCGATAGGTCGGCAACACTCTTTGCTGAATTGCGAGTTTTCCCGGGAAGGTATCCATACACTTACCCCAACAGCACTTCCAAATATTTGCTGACCATGCGATCCAGCCCGAAATGCTCTTCCGCCCGCTGCCGGGCATTTTCACCCATCAGACGCAGGCGGTCAAATTTGGTCTCCAGGTTAAAGGCCATATTTTGTGAGTCTGCCTGGTCTAATTGCCAGATATCCCCCCCATATGGCGAGATGATGCTGCAATCCTCCGTCACCAACTCGCGGATGGCGCCGCTATCATAGGCAGCCACAGGCAGACCAGAAGCCATTGCCTCGATGACTGCATTCGGGCAGGCCGGGTTAAGTTCAGCGGAAAAGAACAGGTCCATCTCTCTTTCACGGTCGGATATTTCGCTACGCGGAAGAATCCCAGCCCATTCGATCTGCATTTGGCGTTCCCTCGCCAGACCTTTGCGGATGGCAGGAGGCACATCACCGGCAATCGTCAAATGAGCCTGTCTGCTGGTCTGGCGGGAAAACAGGTTCAGTGCGTCCATGGCATTGCGCAAGCCCAACTCCAACCCATGCTTGATATGCCCTTCCACCACAATTACACGCAGTGTATCTGCGCTGGTTGTTTTCCGCTCCAGGGGATGGTACTGCTCCAGGTCTACCCCGTTATAAATGATGTTGTACCTCGGTGGTGCTTCCCCATAGACCCGGCTCCACCAATCTTTAGAAAACTGGCTCTGGTAAATGATCTTATCAGCGAACCTGGTGCGGATGCGCTGCAGGAGCCAGTTGTTCACCTCAGAGCGCAAATAATGTTTCAGACCAGTGAACCGTTTCCGGTGCACCCAGTTCATGCCATCCAGGCGTTGAACGATCGGAATGCCTTTCTTCTTTATTGCTGCCAGTTTGCCCAGGTGCCGCGTCCCGGCAATGACCAGCACTGCGGATATCTCCGGTGCATCCAGATCATAGCTCACCTGCACTCCCAATCTGCGCAGACCACGAGCCAGTTTCTCGTTAAAGGAAGCCGGACCGCCCACCCCACGGACATTGGGAATGATGCCAATTGTCGGTATTGCATCCATGATCATTAGCTGCGGTTCTCGTAATCCAGCAGCGCGCGCAGAATGCGGTCGGCAGCTTTGCCGTCACCAAACGGACTGACTGACCGGGCCATGCGCTGGTATTCATTCGCATCGTTCAGGAGGCTTGTGGTCGCCTTAATGATACTCTCGGTCCTAGTACCCACCAGTTTCAACACGCCGGCTTCCACACCTTCCGGGCGTTCGGTTACTTCTCTCAGCACCAGGGTGGGGATGCCAAAACCAGGCGCCTCCTCCTGGATGCCACCCGAATCTGTCAGAACCAACGCAGCATGCCGCATCAAGTGCACCATCGGCAGGTAATCGAGTGGCGGTAACAGCTTAATGTTGGCATTCCGTCTCAACATGCGCTGCACAGGCTCTTTAACATGCGGATTGGGATGGATGGGGTACACGAAGCGCACCTTACCGTCATATTCATCCGCCAGCTTGTCCAGTGCGGTGCAGATCTGTTCCAGAGGTTCACCAAAATTCTCACGCCGATGAGCGGTGACAAGCACCAATCTATTTCCTCTAAGCTGGTTAATTCCCAGCTCATCCAACAAGTTCGTGATCTCTTCCGGAATCGGCTGCGAGGAAATCCAACGCACCGCGTCGATGACTGGATTTCCGGTCACCACAATATTTGCTTCAGACACTCCTTCGTGGATCAAATTCTCGCGTGAGCGCGGGGTGGGCGCAAAATGCAGGTCAGCCACACATCCGGTAACTTTGCGATTGATCTCTTCCGGGTAGGGCTGCCATTTATCTAAAGTTCGCAAGCCGGCTTCCACATGGCCAACTTTGATCTTGCGGTAATAAGCATTCAATGTAGCAGCCATCACTGTGGTCGTATCACCCTGGACAAAGACCCAGTCCGGCGATTCTCTCACCAATACCGGGTCGAGATGGGTGAAGATGTCTGCGGTCAGACCGGCCAAAGATTGATTCGGTTTCATCAAATTCAAATCTATATCCGGGTGGATATCGAACGCCTGCAAAACCTGATCCAGCATTTCACGATGCTGCGCGGTGACACAGATGCGGTTTTCGATTTCTGGACAGGCCTGGAGCGCACGGATCACCAGCGCCAGCTTGACTGCTTCCGGCCGGGTACCCAGCACTGAAAGTACTTTAATCTTGGAGGTCATTTATGGCTCATTCCGGTTTATTGACGCCAAGCCTGAACACTGGTATGGGAGAGTCTTGCCATTGATTGCCATTGGTGATGTTGACAGTATCAAAAATGGTGTGGACGCTGGAAAAAATAGCAGGGGCAAGTTTCTTAATCTCTTCATGCGCCACGAGGATGACAGCAACTTCCGCGCCATTCAGAGATTTGCCTAAATCATCGGTCAGTGTGATGCCATCGACCGCTTCACGCATCTTAAATGGATCATAAGCGGTGACAACGGCGCCCTTTGCTCCCAGCAGTTTTACCACCTCCACAGCTGGACTTTCACGAAAGTCATCCACATTGGGTTTATAGGTGAGCCCCAGCGCGCAAATGTGCTTGCCTTTCAAATCACCCAGATGGCTTTCCATCCAATTGAGCACAAAATGAGGTTGGTTGTCATTCACCTGGCGTGCGGTATGAATGAGGGGAGTAATATCAGGCGCGGCTTCCACAAAAAACCAGGGATCCACCCCGATGCAATGGCCGCCCACACCCGGACCGGGGTTTAAGATGTTTACCCGCGGGTGGTGGTTGGCCAGGCTGATGGCTTCCCACACGTCAATCCCGAACCTCTCAGCCAGTTGCGAAAATTCATTGGCAACGGCGATGTTGATATCGCGGTAAGTGTTTTCCATTAATTTGACCATTTCAGCCGTGGTGGCGTCAGTCAGGATGATCTCACCTTTCACAAAGGTGGCATACAGGTCCCGCCCAGCTTCAGCTGAAGCCTGGTTCACACCGCCAATGACCCGAGCATTATCGATCAGTTCACGCAGAATCTGGCCCGGCAAGACTCTCTCGGGGGAGTAAGCCAGGTAAAAATCTTCGCCAGCTTTCAACCCGCTGCGTTCCAGGATAGGCAGTATCAGGTCCATGGTGGTGCGCGGCGGGGAGGTAGATTCCAATACCACCAGGTTGCCTTTGTGCAGCCAGGGCAGCACGGATTCGACCGCGGAAATGACAAAACTCATATCTGCCAGTTTATTCCCCTTAAAAGGCGTGGGTACAGCGATAATGAAGGCGTCCGCTTCCGCAACAGACTGGGAAAATTCCAAATGGCCATGTGCGATTGCTTGCTGAACCAATGGTCGCAGCCCGGGTTCGATAATGTGTAGTTTGCCCATTTTCAGGGTTTCGATCACCCGATTATTTACATCCACACCCAGGACATGAATACCTTTGGAAGCAAATGTGCTGGCAGTTGGCAAACCGATGTAACCCATCCCCAGAACGCAAATCTTCGAAAATTTCACTCTATCTCCTTAAATTCAATGTTCCTCTGGTATTTTATCCCATTCTACCTCCTTCGTGTCAACATCGCTTTCTGCCTTCTGAGATTTTATTGCCATGTGGTTGGAAAATAGATATCCGAGCGCTTGACATCGAACGCATGTTCGTGTATAAATAATTTAGCACAAATGTACAGTGCTTTGGAGGATAAGATGGTCAAACGTTCACAGGGTATTGGTCCCAGGCACACAAAAATACTGGTCTACATGGAGAGATATCAGAAGAAATATGGGTATCCACCTGCCATCCGTGAGATCTGTGAAGAAACGGAAATCTCATCCACCTCGGTTGTCAATTACTACCTGGAACAGCTTGAAGGCTGGGGGTATATCAAACGCGAGAAGAATATTTCCCGTGGTATCACCATCATTAAGGATGCCTTCAATAAATTGATGGATGAAAGCATCAATCCGCTCGTGGAAAAAGTGGAAACCCTGGTGCGCATCCCGGTTGTCGGGCGCATCGTGGCCGGCCTGCCGGTGCCTGTGCCTGCCTCCGACCTGGCTTACTTTGATCCGGAGTCTGCCATTGACATCGCGCGCAGTATGCTGCCCCAACGCGAAAAAATGGATGACTTATTCGCGTTGGAAGTGCAGGGAGAATCCATGATCGACGCGATGGTCAACGATGGCGATGTGATTATTATGAAAAAAGCTACCGAAGCCAGGAATGGCGAGATGGTGGCTGTTTGGCTGCTGGACAAGGATGAAACAACCTTAAAATATTTTTATCATGAAGGCAGCAAAGTCCGCCTGCAACCAGCCAATAAGACGATGCAGCCCATCATCATCGATGACCCGAAGACCATACAGATTCAAGGGAAAGTGCTGATGGTGGTCAGAAGGCTACCAGTCGTCGGTTAACCCAGCGCAACATCCAAAAGCATCATCACTGCAAACCCTACCATCGAGCCGATGGTGGCGATATCCGTGCTCTCTCCGCGCTGCGATTCTGGGATCAGTTCTTCCACCACGACGTAAATCATGGCGCCAGCTGCAAATGACAAAGCATAAGGCAGAATAGACTGGATGGAAACAACAGCCAACGCACCCAGCACAGCAGCAATCGGCTCAACTAAGCCAGAACCCTGTCCAAAAAGAAAGCTTTTCAGGCGAGAAAAACCCTCCCCCCGTAATGGAACCGCGACTGCCATCCCCTCCGGGAAATTCTGCAGCCCGATACCAATTGCGAGGGCAATTGCCGCAGTGATCGAAGCAGAAGGCAAGCCCGCCGCCGCTGCACCAAAAGCCACACCCACCGCCAACCCTTCGGGAATATTATGCAAGGTGATGGCCATCACTAGCAAAATTGAGCGCTGCCATGATGTCTTAATGCCTTCCCGTTCCGACATTTCAAAACCCAGGTGCAGATGTGGCAGGATTTTATCGATCAGGAATAGAAAAGCACCTCCCATCAGGAAGCCGATCACCGGCGGCAACCAGGGAATCAATCCCAACTGTTCCGATAATTCAATGGACGGGATGAGCAAGCTCCAGCAGCTAGCTGCCACCATAACACCAGCCGCGAAGCCCAGCATCCCAACCAACAGCTTGCGGTTAGCCTGTTTATTGAAGAACACAAAGGCAGCTCCCAAGGCTGTCACCCCCCAGGTAAATATGCCAGCTAAAAGCGCTTGTAGAATAGGCGATAAACTTTCTAGGTAAGTTATCATGCCTGAATTATACCGAATAATATGACCACCCTTTAATAATCTAACATTGAATTGAATTCGCCAATTGAATTAAACCTGTAAAAGGTTTGTATATAAAATTATATACATTGCATGGGACCATAAGAGAGGATTGGCTGAATGACCCCATTTTTTCTCCCACTGAGTAAGGTATTCAGGAGAATTCATGTGTTCACTAACCTGTTCTGGTAACCATACCTCATTGGAACGAATTGTCGAATGGTCAATACACCAATCCAGGTGCTTTTCAGCCTGGATTCTTAGGAGATTTGCGTTTCCCACATTGGGGATTCTTGACAATTGAACTTTATACCAACCCAACCATGATGTTAATATCGGCCATTCACCTCCACCATAATATGTATCCTTGGCATAACGGTGTATCCCTCCAAAAATTCCCAGGGTCTTTTCAATTTGTGATACTGTCTCTTGAACAGCTTTATCGTTTACAGAAAAAACTGCATATGGTAGAGCCAGGCTGATCAGGTTGGCGTCAACCGATGGATCATTAAGGAACTTAGTGAAATAACCATGCAAAACTGCATATTCATTTATTCTGTCTTTTAGTGTACTTAGCAAATTCGGCGTTATCTTTCCACCAATTTCATTGTAAGCGTTTAATCCGCCGTAGATTGCTGCCAAAGATGATGGATGTATATTATTTGGGAATTCCTCCCAACAATCATAGCAAGGAAGCTGCCAAAGAATGCTAAGATAATCCGCAGTAAGTCCCGCTGCTTCCATCCAATTATTAGGTAGTGGCTCTTTTAGGATTTTTTTATGTTCGTTGAGAGACCAAAGCCATGTACCAAACCCATCTAATTGAAAATTCGGCCAAGAACCATCGCTCTCTGGTTTTCCGTCCAGATGATAACGGGTGTTTAAAATACTTTTAGCATCCAAATGCAATCCAGCCTTTGCCCGTTTAATACCTCGGATGATAGAATCCTTATTTTCAATGATCCTCTGAGAAGACCAAGCGTGAAACCTTCTTGCGCTATCATGTTCGCCCGCCAGGTTCATAGCATATGCAATGTAGGCTCCATCCCGAAACCAGCAATAATGGTACGTTGGGAAGTTGGGAGAAGCCACATACGCGCCGCTTACATGCTGATTGGATAAAATAATATGTTTGCTATATTCATACAGTTTTTGATGGTGATCATTCATAACGAATATCCACCAATCCCCAGTGATTAATTTCTGGTAATTCGAACTTTATTGCACCTTGTTTATATTCAAACGCTATTATTAATAATCCATTTATTGGTTCATCCGGTGTTGCAAAATAAACTGCCGTGGGTGTGTGATTCAATTCCAAATGCAAAGTTACTTTTTCCATTTTTTGCACTTCTTTATGTTGAATATTCCATTTTTCCGATAATCCGTTTTCCGGCATATTAACAATATTAATAACTACTCCATGGTCACCACGTACCATTCGAAGGAGTATTCCTGGCATAGGCTCAGATATTTCTTCAACTGCGTTCGTTCTTTCGATCCACTCGCCAAAACGCACCCAGAAGTCGTAGTGTAATTTAAGCTGCCGTTTCAATTCTTCAGGTAGTTCTTCATGCTTTGGATAATATGGGTCGGATAGCAAACGCCCATCCTCGCCGAGTTCAATCCTGGAACAACCACAGGCCATCGCCACGGTGGATGCGGTGATCACATTTGCAGGGTGTCCAGCCGGTATATATTGAGCCAGAACAACAGGTTTTCCACCTGAAAGGTGCTTTGCATTGGAAAGGATATTCACCATAACCTTATATGTCATGTCCGGAGGCCAGATCTCAATATATGGGAAGGCCACATCTGAAGTGGCAAGGTGGTCGATCGGCCAATTGCCCACGGCATTAAATAATGTGGTTGGTTTGCCTATCAATCTATGGGTATCTGATATTAAATCCACAAAAGATTTTGGAATGTCGATCGCTTCACCCTTGGCATTAAAGCCAGTTTTGGGTTCGCCATATTGATCAATATGGATGCCATCAAAGTCCATTTTTTTCAAGAGATCGTTGAATTGCTGCAAGAGGTGTTTGGACCAGGACTTCCCCCTCGTTGGATCCATTATGCCCAGGAAGTCATCACCAAATGCAATAGTCTTGCCTTCTTTATCATACATTGCCATGTGCGGATTGGCTTTCCAGTATTCTGCAGAGGCAGCATATGCGGCGGTATATGGCATTGCTGCCATATTCTTCTCATGGGCGGCTTGGATGAGTGCACGCACAGTTGACAGAGACAACTTTCTTCCCAATGGATCTAAATACTCTTCCACTGGAGCGATAAATTCATCATGCCTATATTGCCAGTCATAGAATTGCAACCCATTGATATGGAATTCAGAAAGTATATTAATTGAATGTTCAATTTCATGCTTATTGCGATTCGGGGAAAAATTTGTCATAAATCCATAACGTGGCCACACTGTCCAATCGCTCAATACATCAAATGCAGTGGAAGCCTGTCCGAGCACTTTCCCAAAACTGTCCTCAAATGTGACAATCATTCCATAGCCGGTATGGTGTTCTCCCGGAAGAGAAAAATAGAGGTTATATTTGCCATCATAGGAATTCTTATCTGGAACATCCTCGGTTTGACTATAGATGATATTTTCACCGTGGAAAATCCTGTAGGTAAGAGTGGAAGCAGAAATGCCCAACCCCTGCCAGCTTAAGACTACTTCCGCCTGTTCTCCTGGATGAAAGTATGCTTTGTTGGGATATAACGAGATCGAGTTCATCTTAACCTTTCAGTCCTGTGGTTGCGATGCCTTGTACGAAATAGCGTTGGAAGATGCTGAAGATGATAATCACGGGAATCAAAGCTACCAACGAGGCAGCAAAAACCTGTCCCCACTCAGTTAAGTGCGCACTTTGGAAAAGTGCTATTCCAACTGGTAAAGTACGCATTTTGGAATTTGTCATCAATACATTCGCCCAGGGAAACTCCTCCCAACTATAAAGAAAAGTGTTGATAATTACTACTGCCAAGCCCGGACCTGAATTTGGTAATATGATATGTCGGAATATCGTCCACCGATTACCGCCATCGATCAATGCTGCCTCTTCCAGTTCCCTTGGAATTCCTTCAAAAACCCCGCGTAATAAAAAAGTCTGCATGGGCAAGTTCATTGTGATATATACCAGGAAGAGACCCTGCAAGTGGTTGGTCAGCCCCAGGTTTTTCGCTACCAGGAACTGAGGAATGATCAGCATAACCGGTGGTACCATCATCCCCAACAGGAATACATAGAAAATGGCTTCCTTCCCGGGGAAATGCATCTTTGCAAAAACAAAAGCAAGCATGGATGCAATAAGTGTCGTGCCAAGCGTAGTCAATATCGTTACGATGGAGCTGTTCACAAAATATAAGCCAAAATTTTCCTTTCCAAGGGCGGCGATGTAATTATTCAGTGTCCATTGTTGCGGCCATAGGCGGGGCGGCATCTCAAACACCATGGTTTGAGGTTTGAAGGATGTGACGATCATGTACCACAAAGGAAGAAGGACAATGAATAAACCCACACAGAGGAGTAAGAACGTCACACTTTTGTTTAATCTAAGGTTGTTTTTTTGGCCCATATTACCATTCCACTGGTTTTCTTAATAATTTCAATTGGATCCAACTGATGAAGAATACGAAAATGGTTAGCAGATAACTAATCGCAGCCCCGGTTCCAAAATCCATCCTGGAAAAGGTGGCTTCATACATCAATGTCAGGATGGAATGAGTTCTATCAAGTGGATCCCCTCCTGTGATCAATAGGAATGATATGTATGCATTCAGACCACCGATAATCAAGACAACCACCAAGAAAACAAGCGTTGCCCGTAGCAGCGGCAAGGTAATGCCCCAAAATGATTCCCACCGATTGGCACCATCCACCATCGCGGATTCATACAACTCCTTTGGAATGGATTGAAGGCCAGCCAGGAAAATGACTGCTGCCCAACCAACGCCTTTCCAAATATCCACAAGCGCGACTGGAACAAGGGCCAGATATTCATCTGCCAACCAGCGGATGTTTTCTGGAATAATATGCAAAATATCCCTTAATATATAATTTACCAGGCCAGATTGACCGGAAAATAAGTACTCAAATAATAAACTTACGATCACCCAGGAGGAAATGACTGGCAGATAATAAGCACTCTAAAAAATCCCTTTGATCTCAATCCCTGATTCAATAGAATCGCCAGCAGCAGGCCTAATACTAATTTTGTTGCGACTGTCACTACGGTATAAGCCAGTGTATTTAATACAGCCCTATGGAAGATGGTATTCTTTATGATGACGGTGTAATTTTTCAATCCCATCCAGGTGGAGTTCTCTGGGTGGACGATATTCCAATCAAACAGGCTGATACGAAAAGAATAGATCATTGGTCCAAGAAAAAAAATGAAAAATAGAATAAGTCCGGGAAAAAGAAAAATAATGGCTGGGATGATCTCTCTTCTATTTGACCTTGTCAACATCTTGATCTCCAAATTTAAGGGATGAGAGAGATGGGAGACAGCTGCCCATCTCTCTCATCTATATTACAAAACCACTATACTACTGCAGTAAAGCATTGATTTCTTCAGCTGCTTGATCCAGAGCTTGCTGCGGGGTCTGATCGCCACGCAGCATGCGCTGGTAAGCATTGTTGATCGCGTTGTCCATGTCGCTCCATTTTGGGCTTGGAACCCGAGCCTGGGCAGTTTTCAACTGTTCCATGAAGATGCCAAAATACGCAGGCATGGCAGGATCGCCAGCTAGGCTGCTCAGTGTTGGAACCACACCCACTTCAGCCATCATCTTCTGGGAGTCTGCACTCATCAGGAATGCAACCCATTCCATAGCGGCTTCTTTGGTCTTGGAGCCATCGAATACTACGACATCTTCTCCACCCACAACAGAGCTGGTGGTACCCGCAGGACCGGTCGGGATGAGGGCAAAATTAACTGCGAAGTCTGGATAATTAGATTTGTAAATATCCACCATCCAGGGACCATCAATGATCATAGCATATTTGCTGGTGGCATGACCGGCATCGGTTGCAATACCGCCGCCTAAGAGGTTGGGGGATAAGCATCCTTTGTCATATAGATCTTTCAACATTGTGAATGCAGCCACAGATTCAGGGCCATTCACAAAACCAGTGGCTGTGGTGATATTTTCATCCACAACTTTACCCCCGAATGTATAGAATACCGGTGCGGGTGCCCAGAAATATGTGCCACCTTCTGCGAAACCATATACTTCAGTGGCCTTGTCACTCAGCTGGCAGGCAACAGTTGCAAATTCTTCCATGGTCTTGGGAGCTTCAGCAATACCAGCAGCTTCAAACATTCCCTTGTTCCATAGCAGAACCTGGGTGTTGGTATTCTGTGGAAGGCCATAATAGTGGCCTTTCCAGAAATTGGTGGAAAGCGGGCCGGGGAATACAGCAGATTTGATGGTATCAAAGTCTGGCATATTGCCATCCAGGGCTGCTAACGCACCCATATCAGCAAATTCAGAAACCCATGCAATATCCATACGGACGGTATCCGGCACGTCTCCACCTGAGACCGCAGTAACCAGGGCGGTTTTGAAGTCGCTGTATGCGTAGCGGGTGCCTTCAATTTTAATATCTGGATTGGCAGATTCAAAAACAGCGATTACCTTATCCAATTGTGCGGTTTCGGGGTCGCTCATAGTATGCCAATATTTGACGACAACAGGTTCAACTGGGGCAGCAACTGGTTCTGCGGTTGGAGCCTCAACAACTGTTTCTTCTGCAGGGGCAACTGGTTCTTCTACTGGGGCGGCAGGTTCCACAGCTGGGGCGGCAGGTGTGCAAGACGTAAACAACATTGAAACAGCGACAATGGCTGTCAAAACGAATAGCATTTTCTTGCTCATATTTTCTCCTTTTATATTTTAGTATTAACCTGCGTTCGAACAAAAAATGAAATGGTTCCGATTACCTCCTTTATGTTTATTCATTGAGTGAATAAACTAATTTAAAAAAATTTACCTGGGGGATTTAAATACCTCTTGCAAAACCAAGCTTGCCGCACCCCTGGCCCAGGCATCATCACCCCATTCATCAATTAATATCTCCGTATAAGGCAATAGCTCAGGCATGGTATATTTTTTTATCGCCTCCTTCATCGGATCGAACAGGAATTTTCCTGCCCTGGTTCCTTCTCCACTGATTAATATACGTCCGGGATTGAAAACTTGAATCAGGTTGGCAACAGACCACCCAAGTATCTCCCCGGCAGTTGAGTAGATGGTTTGTGCAACTTCATTTCCGGTTTGCGCCATGGTTGTCAACTGGGTAATGTCTTGGATTTTATACTCCAATAAACCTTTCCTAAAAGCTTCGTCTGCTTCTTTTAACAAGGCCGGATCTCCAATAAATGCCTCAAGACAACCCCTTTTACCACATTCGCAAAGCGGGCCATCTTTCATAATCATTGTATGGCCAAGCTCACCAGCACCTCCGGAATCTCCACTGTAGAATTGTCCATTCATGACAATCCCAAGCCCTACTCCCCGGCCAACTGTTACCACAAGAAAATTTTCAGTATCATGCCCACCTCCAAACAACTTCTCAGAAAGTGTCAGGGTATTTACATCATTCTCAATATATGTTGGCAGGTTTACCTTCTCCTGTATCAATAATTGGATGGGAATATTCTTCCAGCCAAAATATGGTGACTTTACAAGGACTCCATTTTGCGGATCAATGATACCGGCTAAACCCAAACCGATACCAAAAACCAGATCTCGATCCACTGATTTTGTTTTCAATAGATGCTTAATTAATCCAACAATGTCTCCAATTACAACTTCTGGAGTATTCCCGGATAAAGTGACTTTATCTTTGGAAATTATGTTGGCTTCAAGATCAGTAAGAGCAGCAATTACCTCTTTATCTGTCAGCTTCAATCCAACTACATACCCTCCTCGTGGATTTAAAGCCAGAAGAATGGGCGGTCTACCACCCGTAGAATCCCCCGAGGTTTTCTCGAAGACTAACCCCTCTTGAATAAGATTTGCAGTGATGCCGGTAACAGTCGCCGGGCTTAATTTGCTCTTTTTGGCAATTTCCGCGCGCGCAATTGCACCATAATTCTTGATCATATTCAAGATGATGGAACGGTTGATAGCCCGGATTAAATCTCGATTACCTTTTGAATTAGTCATTACTTTATTCACTAAATGAAGTATATGTTCATTTTACATATATGGATTATAATTGTCAATACCCCATTTAACGATAGAACCCCGCGATTGCGGGGTTCTATCAAATTTACTTGTGGTTTTAAACAACTTCAACGACTGCGCCGGCGGCTTCGAGCTTGCCTTTGGCATCAGCAGCGGCATCTTTGGTCACAGCAGAGAGAACCTTGGTACCAGCGGTCTCAGCCATGGTTTTGGCCTCCACCAGGCCCAGGTTTGTGAGCTGGCGGATAACCTTGATGACTTCGATCTTCTTGGCGCCGGCATCTTTGATGACAACATCGAATTCTGTCTTTTCTTCCACTGGTTCAGCAGCGGCAGCAGCGCCACCAACAGCAGCAACCGCGACAGGAGCAGCGGCGGAAACGCCCCACTTCTCTTCCAGTTGTTTCACCAGATCAGCAGCTTCCAGAACGGAAAGAGCGCTTAATTGTTCAACGATTTTAGCTAAATCAGCCATTTTAATTTCTCCTTACAGTTATTTTCATTTTATTAGTTTTGAATTCCCAATCAGGCATTCAATTTTTACTTTAAAACGAATCGCGAGTTTTATTTCTCGATTCTCAATTATTCCTACTCACTCTTTTCAGAGTGTGCGCGGATAACCGAAGCCAACCCACGGGCGGGTTCTGCCAGGGTGCGGACCAGTTGGCTGGCGGGCGCTTGAATGACACCCAACAACTTGGCGCGCATAACGGGCAACGGCGGCAAGTCTGCCAGTGCTTTGATCTGGCTGGCATTCATCAACTGGTTGCCCAGGTAACCGCCTTTAACTTTGAAGACCTCATTTCCTTTTACGAAATCGGTCATCGCTTTGGCCATTGCCGGGGCATCGTTAAATGCGAAACCAACAGCAGTGGAACCAGTGAGTAATGTTTCATCGATAGTGATACTCTGGTCCTTGAACACATTTGTCAGCAGCGTGTTCTTCACCACGTGGAATTCACCGCCAGCTTCGCGTGCTTTGTTGCGGATGGCATTAATGCCTTTCATATCCAGGCCAGAATATTCCACCATGATCATCGCCTGGCTTTTCTTGAGCCAATTGGCGTATTGTTCCTGCATGATAACTTTATGTTGTTTGCTAAAAGCCAATGTTCTTTCACCTCCTTCCAGATTAGAATTTAAAAGTCTTTGCCGGATTTTCCAATCGGGCAAAGACTCTAAACAAGCCAGTATGGTTGTTTTTTGGTCTTCTCCTCGGCTGGTGTTTCATTAAGCCCTTGCGGGCACCGGCTGTCTTCGGTGAAGATTTAGGTTAATGTAATAAATTATACCCTATTCTGTAGTTTCTGTCATGGTCTGGGCGCTGAGCGTATCCAGCTTTATGCCGGGGCCCATGGTGGAAGTAAGGGTAATATGCTTAATATAAATGCCTTTGGAGGCAGATGGTTTGGCTTTCTTGATGGCATTCATCAGTGAAGCCAGGTTGTCAAACAGGTTTTCTGCCGAGAAGGAAACTTTTCCAATGGGGGCATGGATATTCGCTGTCTTATCGAGGCGGAATTCCACACGGCCAGCTTTGGCTTCCTGGATAACGCGTGGTAGATCTTCGCCAGGGGCAACAGTGCCAGCTTTAGGGTTGGGCATTAATCCCCGTGGGCCGAGAACACGACCCAGTTTACCAACCGTACCCATCTTATCCGGGGTAGCCATGGCGACGTCGAAATCCGTCCAGCCGCCGAGAATCTTATTGACCATCTCATCTGTGTCGCAAATATAATCCGCGCCGGCTGCCTTGGCTAGATTCGCGGCTTCACCCTGCGCGAAAACAAGCACGCGTATGGTCTTGCCAAGTCCATGAGGCAACACGACCACGTCACGTACCATTTGGTCCGCCTGGCGCGGATCCAATCCCATGCGCAAGTGAACTTCGACAGTCGCGTCAAATTTGGTGGTGGAGGTATCTTTGACCAGTTGAACAGCTTCTTTTGGGGTATATGCCTTGTCAGCATCTACTTTGGCTTTTGCAGCCAGGTATTTCTTTCCGTGTTTTGCCATTTTTTCTCCTAAGTGGTTCAGGCGGGCTTTAATGACCCTCCCACAGGGTTAGTTTTCGATTGTCAGCCCCATGTTGCGGGCAGTGCCTTCGATTTGGCGAATGGAAGCTTCAATATCGAAGGAGTTCATGTCTTTCACTTTGATCTCAGCGATCTCGCGCAACTGAGCTCGGGTCACCTTGCCCACCTTGGTGCGATTGGGTTCAGCCGAGCCTTTTTCAATGCCAGCGGCTTTGCGTAGCAGCACCGCAGCTGGAGATGACTTTAACACGAAGGTAAACGAACCATCGCTGAAAATGGTGATTTCCGCAGGAATGATATCGCCCATGCGGTTATTGGTACGGGCATTATATTCCTTGCAGAAAGCCATGATATTCAACCCGTGACCGGCAAGAGCAGGACCGATCGGGGGAGCCGGGTTCGCTTTCCCGGCTGAGATATTCAACTTCACAATTGCTTTAATCTTCTTTGCCACTTTTTTTCTCCTTTGTGGTCATAGCGGATGATTCGAGGTTCACCCTTCCACCTGTCTCAGTCCATGAGAGGACTGGAAATACCAATTTATGCGCGTTCCACCTGTAAGAAATCCAGCTCTACCGGTGTTTCGCGGCCGAACATGTTGACCATCACACGTACTTTAGCACGCTCCATGTCAATATCCGCCACATTACCGCGGAAATCATTGAAAGGTCCATCGACAATGCGCACCCGTTCGCCAATTTTAAACGTCATCTTGACCACCGGGGCTTCAGCTTCCATTCGCCGCAGGATCTGAGAAACCTCTTCTGTTCGCAGCGGAGTGGGCGCATTACCCATACCCACAAAACCGGTAACACCCGGCGTGTTGCGGACAACATACCAGGATTCTTCCGTCAGGATCAAATTGACCAGCACGTAACCGGGAAATACATGGCGTTCCACTGTTTTGCGCTTGCCATCTTTGACTTCGATCTCTTCCTGTGTCGGAATGACAACATCAAAGATCTTATCCTTCATCCCCATGGTTTCGATCCGCTGTTCCAGGTTGTGCCGGACTTTGTTCTCGTACCCTGAATAGCAGTGGATGACATACCAGGCGCGGGTATCGCCAGCCTGTTCGATGGATTGCTGGATGGTTAATTCAGGAGCTCCGGGTGTATCCATGCTGAAAGGCGCGCCGGGACCCTCTGGTTCTTTCTCAGAATCAGAGTTGTTTACATCCTGTGGCTCTTCTATATCTTGATTGTCCTGCGGGTCCATATTTGGCTCCTAAATACCGGTACTAATTCATCCTTATGCCAGGATCAATGCAATGAGCTTGGAAAATACGAAGTCCAACAAACCTAAAACAGCTGCCATCAACACCAGAACGATTAGCACAATCTTTGTCAGGTGCAAGGCTTCCTTGGGAGTAGGCCAGTTCACTTTATGGATCTCACCGATTGTCTCTCGGTAGTACCGTTGGATGAAATTTGGTGCTTTCGCTTTCAATAATTTGTCAGCCACTACATTCTCCTTCTTACCCTCAGTGAGGGGTTTTACGGCTAAAACGCCGCCTTTCCGACGGCGTTCGCATTACTCTGGCAGGCCAGGCAGGAATTGAACCCACAACCTCCTGTTTTGGAGACAGGCGCTCTGCCAATTGAGCTACTGGCCTAATTTTAGGTCAGTGGAGTTCTCGCCCCGCTGACCTGTGTTTCTTACTTTGTCTCGCGGTGAGTAGTGTGCTTCTTGCAGCGCGAGCAGTACTTCTGCAGTTCCATACGCCCGGGATCATTCCGTCGATTCTTCTCGGAGGTATAGTTGCGTTCCTTGCAGTCAGAGCAAGCCAGTGTGATCACTGGGCGGACATCTTTTTTCTTTGAGGCCATATTTTATCAATCGTAATGCCCGGTAAAGGACACTACTTCTCCTTTAATCCAGGATCTTAGTGATCACGCCGGCGCCAACCGTCAGACCACCTTCACGAATAGCAA
>PNON01000042.1 GCA_013824865.1 Anaerolinea sp.
CGAGATGGATATGAATTTTACGAAAAGTATAAAAAGTGTTGTATTATTATGATTAGGCTGTATACTAATATATTAATATTCCAATCTTCATCACTCATTTATAAGGAGGTGTAATATTACTTAGAAAAAAACAGCATTAGATTTATTAATCCAAAAAAAACAATTTACGGAGGAAAAAAGTGAACAAAAAAGCTTTATATACTTTATTTGCAGTTGTCATTATCACGAGCGTCCTGATAGCTTCCTGTGCCCCCAAAGCCCCTTTTGCTGAGAAGCCATACGCGGAACAGGAATTCGCTCCGATGAGTGTTGCCGCTCCGAGTTGTGATTATGGCGGCGTCATCAAGGAAATCAAATCTGTTGACGCTCTGACCGTAGAGTTCGATCTGTGTGTGCCAGACCCGGCTTTCCTTTCCAAAGTCGCCTTCTCAGTATTTTCTGTGCAACCGAAGGAATATGTTGAATATGCCATGGCCGATGGAAAAATTCTGGAAAAACCAGTTGGAACTGGTCCATACTATGTAGAGAATTGGGCCCGTGGTGATTCCATAACCTTCAAGCGCAATGACAATTACTGGGGCGAGAAAGCTAAAACTCAGACGCTCGTTTTCAAATGGGCGGCAGAAGGTGCGGCTCGTCTGCTAGAATTGCAATCCGGAACAGTTGATGGTATTGACAATCCAACGCCGGATGATTTTGAGAAAATCAAAAGTGATGCCACTCTCCAATTGAAAGATCGAGAGGCTTTGAATGTTTTCTACATCGGTATGACCAATACCCACCCCCCATTCGATAATGTCAAGGTTCGGCAGGCAGTTGCCATGGGTATTGACCGACAGAGAATTGTAGATAACTTCATGCCCAAGGGGTCGACAGCTGCTTCTCACTTTACACCATGCTCGATTCCCAATGGGTGTGTGGGTGAAGAATGGTATGCTTTTGATCCTGCTGCCGCGAAAGCGCTTTTGGCAGAAGGTCTTGCTGAAGCTGGATTTACTGAACCATTAAAGACAACCATCACATACCGTGATGTTGTTCGCGGCTATCTACCAGAACCCGGTGTTGTAGCCACTGATATTCAAGCCCAATTGAAAGAAAACTTGAACATTGATGCGGAAATCGTTCAGATGGAATCTGGTGCATTCATCGATGCGACTTCTTCTGGTTTAGTTGGTGGCTTACATCTGCTCGGTTGGGGCGCTGACTATCCTCATGTGACTAACTTCCTCGATTATCACTTCGGTATGAACCAGGCTCAATTTGGCAACGCATATCCGGACATTTATGAAAACCTGCAAAAAGGCGCTCAGATCGCTGATGCAAAAGAAGCTGAGCCGTTCTATGTTGCGGCGAACAATGCGATTAAAGCAAATGTGCCCATGCTTCCGGTATCCCATGCCGGTTCAGCGACTGCTTTCCGCGCTGATGTTGAAGGCGCCCACGCCAGTCCTCTAACCAATGAATCCTTCTCTGTAATGAAACCTGGAGAACGCGATACATTTGTGTGGATGCAAAACGCTGAGCCAATCTCCATGTACTGTACCGATGAAACAGATGGCGAAAGCCTGCGTGCCTGTGAACAGGTACTAGAAGCTCTCTTAAGCTACGAAGTCGGCGGCACAGCCGTACTACCTGGACTGGCAACCTCTTGCGACTCAAATGAAGATTTGACAGTTTGGACCTGCCACCTGCGCGATGGTGTAAAATTCCACGACGGATCCAAGCTTGATGCCAGCGATGTTGTCCAATCCTGGGCTGTTGCTTGGGATGCAGCTAATCCACTACACAAAGGTAATACTGGCGCTTTTGAATACATGACCACTCTGTGGGGCTCCCTGATCAATGTTCCTGCAGAATAGTCGATAGACTTATGTAGTATTAACTCTGGCAACGCGGTTTGTGACATATCAATTGCTGCATTCCGCGTTGCCATCTTTATGTGATAGGTGAATAACTAGAATCATGATACAGTACACAATCCGACGTTTATTGCTGGCTATTCCGGTTATTTTTGGTATCTTGCTTGTAACATTTACTCTGTCCCGTATGATTCCAGGAGAACCATGCAAAGCTATGCTGGGTGAAAAAGCTACTGCCCAGGTTTGTGAGCAATTCACCAAGCAATACGGACTGGATAAGCCAATTCCGGTGCAATTTGCAATTTTTATGGGAAACATGCTGAGGGGTGATTTTGGTGAATCCATCCGGTTCAGCCGGCCGGTTACACTAATCTTGATTGAAAGGCTGCCAACCACCATTGAGCTAGGCATATTTGCATTGCTTATAGCCTGTGTGATTGGCATTCCGGCAGGCATTCTATCGGCCATGAAGCGTAATTCTCCGTTGGATGTGGTCGTAATGGTCATTTCAAACATCGGTGTATCCATGCCAGTTTACTGGCTGGGGTTAATGCTGGCTTACTTTTTTGCTCTCGTTTTGAAAGATACTTTTCTGTGGCTTCCCCCCACTGGCAGGTTGACAGCCGGGATAACATCTATCCCATTTTTTCAATTATGGAATTTCCCTTATATCTCAGGGACATTTAGCCATTATATGTTGCAATTCTTTTCAAATTTTCTTATTTTTAACAGCATCATCACCGGTGATTGGAAAGTTCTTGGCGACAGCATTAAGCACCTAATCCTGCCGGCGATGGCTCTCGGGACAATCCCCATGGCAATTATTGCCCGTATGACACGCTCGTCCATGCTTGAAGTATTGAAGCAGGATTACATCCGCACGGCGAAAGCGAAAGGACTGCAGCGCAACCTGGTTATTTTAAAGCACGCACTGCGAAATGCCATGCTGCCGATTATCACAATCATCGGTCTGGAAGTGGGGATATTGTTTGCAGGCGCCTTGTTGACAGAAACAATCTTTGGTTTATCTGGGGTTGGTAGAATCTTGTATGAGGCGATTACGGCTCGTGATTATCCAATAATCCAGGCTTTTACTGTAGTGATCGCTATCGGGTATGTATTTATTAATCTTCTGGTGGATCTATCGTATGTTTTCATTGATCCACGTATACGATTGGAGTAGTAAAGATGACAGCCAATTCCTCCACCATTAATGGAAACGCGGTCAAAGATTACCGCTCCAACAGCCTTTGGCGATTGACGCTGCGTCGAATCCTGAGGCAGCGCTCTGCCATAATTGGCATGGTGATCCTGGGGTTTTTGCTGGTTGTAGCGATATTCGCCGATGTTATTGCTCCTTACAGTCCTTACCAGGTATTGATTGGCGTAGAAGACGTAAATAAACGACAGGCGCCATGTATTCATCTGTTAGGATGTCCTGCGGATCAGCCGCAGCATATTATGGGAATCGACGGAAATGTCCGTGATGAATTCAGCCGGATAATACATGGCACCAGAGTTTCGTTATTCGTAGGATTTTCAACGGTTGGCGTAGCGATCATTATCGGCACATTGTTGGGAGCAATTGCTGGTTACGCTGGCGGATGGTTAGACAACTTAATTATGCGTTTCCTGGATGTCCTGCTGGCATTTCCTTCTCTTTTACTCGCCATTACAATCGTATCTGTGTTGGGAAAGGGGTTACAAAATGCGCTGCTGGCTATTGCCATCGTATCCATCCCTTCTTATGCCAGGGTGGTTCGTGCCAGCGTGTTAAGCGTGAAAGAAACCGCCTATGTTTCCGCTTCTCGAGCGCTCGGAGGAAACCATGCCCATATTCTGTTTGGGAGAATCCTACCCAACGCGATTGCGCCATTGATCGTGAGGGGAACGCTGGGAATAGGTACGGCCATTTTAGATGCTGCTGCACTTTCATTCATAGGATTAGGGGCGCAGCCACCACTGGCTGAATGGGGTCAGATGCTTGGAAGTGAGCGGAACCAGGTATTTACGGCACCACACCTGGTTTTCTACCCAGGGATTGCCATTATGTTGACTGTGCTGTCATTTAACCTGTTGGGTGACGGCCTGCGGGATGCGATCGACCCACGATTGCGGTCAGCCGAGTAGCGGAGGAATTATGATGGAAAATACCAAACCTTCACTGCTTGAAGTACAAAACCTGGTTACTTATTACTACACCGATGAAGGTGTGGTTAAAGCTGTTGATGGTGTTGATTTTAAGGTATATCCGGGTGAAATCATCGGATTGGTAGGCGAATCGGGATGTGGAAAAAGTGTTACCTCGCTTTCCATTATGGGATTGATAGAATCGCCAGGAAAAATTGTAAACGGGAAGATCAATTTTCTAGAAAGAAACCTGTTAGAGTTGGGCGAAAGTGAAATGCAGAATGTCCGGGGCGCTCAGATCTCGATGATATTTCAGCAGCCACAAAGTTCTTTGAATCCCGTTTTCACCATTGGATCGCAAATTGAAGAAGTATTTCAAATCCATGGGAAGATCTCTAAAAACGAGGCTGCGGATAAGGCAATTGAACTTCTCAAGTTAGTAGGTATCCCGGATGCAGTAAAAAAAACACACGCTTACCCGCATGAAATGTCAGGCGGACAGGCGCAACGGGTGATGATCGCTATGGCTCTCGCTTTAAGCCCTAAATTACTTATTGCAGATGAGCCCACCACCGCTCTTGATGTCACTATTCAGGCGCAGATTTTGAATTTGCTGGCGGACTTGCGCCGTAAATTTAATACCTCTGTGATTCTCATCACCCATGACCTGGGTGTGATTGCTGAGATGGCAGATAGAGTGGCAATAATGTATGCAGGCAAGATCATCGAGCAATCGGATGTCCAGTCCCTGTTCGACCATCCCAAGCATCCTTATACTCGCGGTTTGATAGCTTCTGTTCCAGTAATGGGAGAGATCAAAGAGAGCCTCGATACGATCCCTGGGAATGTACCCAACCTCATCGACTTGCCTATTGGCTGCCGGTTTTCAACCAGGTGCAACGCTCGTGAGGAATATCAACTGGAGATATGCAATAAGCAGGAACCAGAATTGCAGCGAAATCAAAAATCAGGTCACGAGGTCCGCTGTTGGTTATATCAAGACGGGGAAGGGCATACTGCCCCATTCAAGCTCTAGTGCTGTGGAAATCACCAAAACAGGACAAATATATCCATGATCGCTGAAGTAATTACAAAACGAAATATCATTGAAGTCAAGAATCTGGTGAAGTATTACCCAGTACTGGGTGGTGTTCTTAAACGGGTTGTAGCCCATGTTCGGGCTGTAGATGGCGTGTCTTTTAACATCAATCAAGGAGAGACACTGGGATTGGTGGGCGAATCGGGTTGTGGAAAATCCACCGTTGCCCATACCATGATTCGATTATTGAAAAAAACCAGTGGTACCGTTGAGTTTGATGGCAAAGATATATTTAGCATTAAAAGTGATGAGTTGAAGCAAATGCGCCAGAATATGCAGATTGTCTTCCAGGATCCGTATGCTTCACTTGATCCCCGGTTACCAATTGGCGATTCCATTGCTGAAGGGTTGAAGATACACCACCTTGGAACGAAACAGCAGCAATTTGAACAAGTATTGGCGATTATGAAAAAAGTTGGACTGGAAGATTATCATGCAGTTCGGTATCCCCACGAATTTTCTGGTGGCCAGAGGCAGCGCATTGGAATTGCGCGGGCTTTGGTGTTGAATCCGAAATTTTTGGTACTCGATGAGCCAGTCTCCGCCCTGGATGTTTCAGTCCAGGCTCAAGTACTCAACCTCCTAAAACAGCTTCAACAAGAAATGGGGCTGACCTATTTGTTTGTAGCCCATAACCTGGGAGTGGTGGAGCACATCTCCGACCGGGTGGCGGTGATGTACTTGGGAAAAATTGTGGAAATCACCTCGCGAGAACAGCTATTTTTAAAGCCAATGCATCCCTATACACAGGCGTTGATGTCTGCCATCCCGGTTGCGAATCCAAAACTGAAGAAAGAACGTCTAATCCTTCCAGGTGATGTGCCCAGCCCTTTGAACCCTCCCTCTGGCTGTCGGTTCCATCCACGCTGTCCCATAGCCAGGGAAGATTGCAAACAGGTCGAACCTGAACTAAGGGATATCCTCCCCGGTCATCAGGCAGCTTGCCATTACGCGTAGCAGTTCAAATAATAATCCAGACCTTTCGGAAAATGGGAGGTCTGGATTAATTTCTGGTTTAATAAACAATAATACAAACCCATTCAGTGCACATCTTCTGGTGGTCAATAGCTGCCCGTTTACTTAAGCGTGACTTTGGATAGTCATTGTTCACTGGCGAAGGAAAATGGAAGCTAACCCAATACTGATGAAAATGAATAGCGTAATAACCAGGGCTGTTAAGCTGTGATTGGACGTCCGCTGGTCTTCAATTTCTAGATTTGGGACCAATCCCTTCAATTCCCATTGTGGTCCACCCAGCCACGTAAACAGGATACCTCCCAATAACCCACCCAGGTGCCCCCAGTTATCTATGCCCGGGTTGAGTCCGAGCACCAGATTGATGGCTGCAATGGAAGCTGCGTTGATAAGGATGGATTTTGAGCGCGTTCCATAGAATTTTCTATTCTGATAAACGAAAACTGCTTCAGCTGCAAGCAACCCAAAAATGGCGGTGGACGAACCAATGGAGGGGTTGGGAGACAAAAGATAGGATACTACATTGCCGGCAAAGCCTGCTGCAACATACAATGCCAGGAAACGCAGCCTGCCAAAATTGTACTCAATACTCCGACCCAGGATGACCAGCGCGTACATGTTTAAGGCCAGATGGAGGATCGAGCCATGCAGCAGCATGGGTGTGAACAATCGCCAGTACTGCCCCGCGGTGATGGCGTCATTGATCTTGCCACCCAGCATGAATGGAATATCCACCCCGGTCAGCCATTCCGAGAGCACTTGCAGCAAGAAAAGTACAACACTTACTCCAAGCAGGATGTAAGTAGCCAGGGGTTTGCTGCCATTAAAACGAATTTTGATTTCAGTTGGCTGTTGGTTCATGCCACCTCCCTGTGTACTTTCAGGACCAGCTGGCAGGGGTGAATTGTTAGGATTGCCAATCATATAATTATCTTTCGTTGAACTGTGCGATGGTGCTCCGCGATGATGATAGCTTCCAGGGTCTGAACGGTATGATCCATCTTGCCGTGGGGATTGTAGACCAGGTAATCGAAGAATCCGAGACTTTGCATTTCCTCGCGCGTAGTGGCCATACGCAGTTCGATGGTTTCTTGTGTTTCCGTACCCCGATCCACCAGGCGTTGATATAATTCCGCTTCGCTCGTCGGCAGCAGGAAGATCATGAGTGTGTCCCGGTAGAGGGCTTTGAATTTCATCGCACCCTGGAAATCGATCCGCAGGATCACATCCTTGCCTTCAGCCCACTTACGTTGCACTTCCTTGCGGGTGACACCTTTCAACTGGCCGTATACCAGCGAATTTTCGAGAAACTCCCCAGCGTCAACCATTTGATTAAATTTCTCAGTGGATACAAAATAATAATCCACGCCTTCTTTTTCATTCTCTCTTATTTCCCGCGCAGTGGTGGTAATGGCAAAATCCAGGTTGCTGTCACGGCGCATCAACTCCCTCGCTACTGAATCTTTACCTACTCCAGAAGGACCGGAAATAACGATGAGCAGTGGTTGGGGATGAAGTACATCAAAACGGATGGGGTCTTTTTCCATAGGTATTTTTCCTTGTTCTGCTATTTTAGCTTAAAAAACCATTGCTGGTTATAATTTGACTGTGAGAAAGTTTGGAGATCCGCATGCCAACTTATGAATTTACCTGCCAGAAATGCTGCCAGCGTTTCAGTATCTTGCTCACCTATTCTGAATACGATCAGGCAGTCATTCACTGCCACCATTGCGGAAGCGAGGATGTTACTCGCAAGATCGGGCGCATCCGGGTCATGCGCGGGGAGGGTGGACATGAAACGACAATGCCAGACCCTTCCATGTTTGGTGCGATGGGGCAGGATCCAGAAGCTATGGGTAGGATGATGCGCCAGATGGCTCAGGACACGGGTGAACCCATGCCAGAAGAACTGAATGAGGTGGTCAGCCGCCTGGAGCGCGGCGAGAACCCTGAGCAAATTGAGAAGAGCATGCCAGATCTGGGGGAAGACAGTAGTATTAACGATTGATCAATCTTTTACTGGCAGTCCCAGCGCCTGTTGTAATTGCTGAAAGGATGTAAAACGCGACATCACGTGGATGAAATCCGCCAGGCTGGCGCTTTTTTCACGCAAGCTGCGTACCGCTGGGCCTACGGGATCTTCACCGGCAGCGCCGCCTGGCTGGTCAGCATAAGCGCCATGGAAAGCAAAGTATGCCTGGTTTAATTTACGGATCTGATATCCATTCTCCCATAAAAACAAGCGGCGCTGTTCCATATAATCTTCCGCTTCCTCAATCTTTCCATCCGCAAGCAGTTCATCCGCGTGTACCCGGGTGGTGTGCATCTCAGCTCTGAAGTCAAATACCGGGGCTGTATCTATCACCTCAGGCTGTTCTGGCGGGGCTTCATTAGCTGGCGGCGCTGGTGGAGGGACTCTCTCAGGGTAATACTGCGCGATGACCGCGCTGGCAATTTCCTTGCCAGCCAGTGAAGCGGTGGTCTCATTCATGGTACGCAGTTCGGGGGTCGTGTCATAATTCACCCCAAGTGGATGCCAGTTAAGGTAGTTGTGGGTCCACTCATGCGCGATGACTTCGATTAACCAGCTCAGGTCTTCCGTTTCCTGCACCATTGTTGGATAAGTACCAATCCCACCAACCTCCTCCACCAGGGCGGAGACGTTCAATCCTGCGGCAACTTCTTCCTCCAGTGAGATTCGGTCTTCGAGTGTCATCCCGGTTTCGATAGAGATGTTGGCATCCTGGCGAATTATTTCGCGCGGAGAGACGATCAACGCATAGGGCAGTGGAGAAGAGTGGAAAAGCACCGGCGGGACAGGGCTACCAATCGTGGTAAGGTCAAGACCTGCAAGAATTGTTGATACTTGCTGTTGCAGGATGGTCTCTACAACTGGTCCTATTGTATCTATCCTTTCTTGCACAGCGTTTCGCTGGGCGATCAGCTGCATGGCTGCCGCTACGGGGTCTGGTACTCCCGGGTCTGAATACAAAGTGACCAGTGCGTAATTAACCATTCGTAAATCCTGGATGGCGGTGGTGTATTCAATCACCAGGTCATGGCGGGCTGTATCCTTTGGCAGGTCAGCATAATCCAGCAGCATTTGAATGGTTTTCACGCCTGCAGCATTGATCGTCCAGGTGGCATAATCAAACTCTGTCTGGCGTGTGAACTTGCGGATCCGTTCAATGGGATCGGAGGAAGGGATGACGCTCCGCTGCAATAATATGATGCAAAGGAGTGATATGATCGTGATCCGAAATGTTCTAATAAAAACCTGCATCAGCGCTGCCTGAAGGAGTAGAATAAGGTCGCTTTTATATACAATTCTAATGGCATAGTATTATAATCGGTGATATATTAGGACACCTAATCATTATTATAATAAAAGAGAGAGAACGATATGAAAAGGAAATTGATCATAGTCGCGATCATAGTCGCTGTAATTGCCCTGGTAGTCTTTGGCGTTTATAAAATTCAATCCAACCAAGCCAATCAGGCCAGTGCCTTCCAAACAGCCGTTGTGGAAAAGGGCGAAATCATCGGCCTGGTCGGGGCTACCGGTACAGTTCACGCCAACCAATCCGCGCTATTAACCTGGCAGACTGGTGGAACTGTTGCAGCTGTGAATGTCAAAGCAGGTGATAAAGTTAAAGCCGGGGATATACTGGCTTCTTTGAAAAAGACCACACTGTCTCAGAGTATCATATTGGCAGAGGCTGACCTGGTTTCAGCGCAGCGAGCGCTGGAAGACCTGCAAAAATCAAATCTGGCTGCAGCCAATGCCCAACTGGCATTGGTAAATGCCCAGGATACTTACGAAGACCGATTGCAGGAGCGCGAAGCCTTAAACTATCAAATATCCTACAGTACTATGAAAATGACAGCAACTGGACCGAAGGTTATTAAAACGAAACGGGATGCAACCGAAAAGGAGATTTACGAAGCGGATGCCAAGCTGGCTGTGGCTACTGCAGAGATGGAAGATGCTGGGCGTGAATGGGAAAGGTTGAAAGGCGGTCCGGATGCGAGAGATATTGCTGCCGCGGAAGCCAGGGTGGCTGCTGCGCAGGCAACCATTAATTTACAATATATCACCGCACCATTTGATGGAACAATTACCGACATCCCGGTGAAGGTCGGGGATGTGGTTGCGGCTGGAACTTCCGGATTTCGCCTGGATGATTTCAGCCATTTACTAGTGGAAGTACAAGTCTCTGAAATTGATGTGAATCAAGTCAGACCTGGCCAGAACGCCACCCTCACCTTTGATGCCATCCTCTCAAAGGAATATCACGGTGTTGTCACCGAAGTTGCCCGGGTGGGAACTTCTGACAGTGGGGTGGTTAATTTCGCCGTGACTGTTGAGATCAATGATACGGATGAACAGGTGCTTCCGCAGATGACAGCCGCAGTGAATATTGTTGTAATCCATTTGAATGATGTTATTCTGATCCCCAACCGGGCTGTCCGGCTGGTGGATGGGCAGCGGGTAGTTTACCTGCTTAAGAATGGGGAAGCAGCAAAAACAAATATAGAGATTGGCGCCAGTTCCGACCTGATGAGTGAGCTTAAAGCGGGTGAAATCAAAGCCGGTGATGTAATCATCCTGAATCCCCCAACGTCCTTCTTTATGGGACCAGGTTCCGGGATGCCGATGGGCAGGTAACAAATGTCAGACTGTATCATTTCTGCGCAGGGATTAAAGAAAATATATCAAATGGGGGAGGTGCAGGTGAATGCCCTGGCTGGGGTCGATATTTGCGTGCAGCGTGGGGAAGTGATTGCCATCATGGGACCATCCGGTTCGGGTAAATCCACCCTGATGAATATGCTTGGCTGTCTCGATCATCCCACCGAAGGCGAATATTACCTGGACGGTGAGTTGGTATCAAACTTGCGAGATGATCAGCTGGCAGTCATTCGCAACCGCAAAGTGGGTTTTATTTTTCAAAATTTCAATTTACTGCCGCGGCAGACGGCGATGTCCAATGTGGAATTGCCCATGCGATATGCCGGTATCAGGCAGGATCGACGCTCAAAGGCAATAGAAGCTCTTAAGCTGGTTGGATTGGAAGATAGGATGGAGCATAAACCCGCAGAGCTTTCAGGTGGCCAGCAGCAACGGGTAGCCATTGCCCGCTCGCTGGTGAATGACCCGGCCATCATCATGGCAGATGAACCGACCGGCAATCTGGATTCGAAATCAGGAAAAGAGATCATGGAATTATTACTGCGCCTAAACCGGGAGCAAGGAACAACGATCATCATTGTGACGCATGACTCGAATGTTTCATCTCATACCCAAAGGATTATTCGGTTAAAGGATGGCCTGGTGGAGGTGGCAGCATGAACCTGTGGCAAGCGATTATTGAAGCATTGGAGAGCTTAACCTCCAATAAACTACGTTCTGGGCTGACAATCCTGGGAATTGTGATCGGGGTGGCTGCAGTAATCGCCATGCTGGCGGTCGGTCAGGGCGCTCAAGATTCGATCACAGGTTCCATTAGCGGGATTGGCACTAATCTCTTATTTGTATTCGAAGGTAACACAAGCGTTGACGTCCGCAATCCCAAACCTATCACCATTTCAGATTCCCAGGCATTGCTGGATGTATTCCAGGCACCATCAGTGGAGGATGTTTCCGCCGCAATCACCGGACAGGCTGAGGTGGTGTTCGGAAGCGAACAAAAAAATACCTCCGTAATTGGAATAACACCCAATTATCAGACCATGCGCAGTTTAGAACTGGTTGAAGGGTCATACATTACAGAAGAGAATGTATATGGGAATGCGTCAGTTGTTGTTCTGGGAAATGATGTTGTTATTAAGCTATTTGGGCGTGACGAAGGGGTGGTGGGTGAAACAGTGCGTATAGATGGCTCGCCATTCCGGGTGATCGGTGTGCTGACTAAAAAAGGTGGAAGCAGTTTTGGCAGCCAGGATGATCTCGTGCTCGTGCCATTTACTACAGCTCAGGCCAGGTTAATCCGGAATAGCAACCGGGATGAAATCGACTTGCTGCTCGTCCAAGCTACCAGCGCGGACACAGTGCTGTCTGCTTCTGATGAGGTATCACAAATCTTGCGCACCCGTCACCGCACCCGGCTGGGTGAAGATGATTTCTCTGTCTTTTCGCAGCAGGATTTTGTAGCTACTGCCCAATCCATCACGGGGGTGTTGACCATCTTCCTGGGTGGCATCGCTGCCATTTCACTACTGGTGGGTGGGATTGGTATCATGAACATCATGCTGGTATCGGTGACTGAGCGGACGCGAGAGATCGGGTTACGCAAAGCGCTGGGTGCCAGACGCAAGGATATTCTGATACAGTTCTTGACTGAATCGTCGCTTTTGAGCATGATCGGTGGTTTTGTTGGCATTGCGTTTGGTTTCTTGATCGCCATTATCGTTGGGCGCATTGCCCAGGCCAGTGGTACTCCATTTACACCCAATGTCAGCTTGAATTCGGTATTGATGGCGACCATCTTTTCCACTGCTGTTGGGCTGTTTTTCGGCATCTACCCAGCCAACCGGGCGGCCGCACTGGAACCCGTAGAAGCGCTTCGATATGAATAATAGGTGATTTCGGTTATCCAATTTCTCGTGTAAAATCTAATTAACAATTACTCAATTAATTTTTTCAGGAGGATAAAATGGAAAAGTTCAAAGTCTTGTTAACTGACGGTCTGGAAGAGAGCGGTCAGGCGTTAATGCGCCAAACGCTGGAAGTGCATGATAAATCAGGCATCAGCGCGGAGGATATGCTCGCCATTGTGGGTGAATATGATGCACTCATCGTCCGCGGCCGCACCAAGGTGACGGCAGCTGTTTTCGCTGCCGGCAAGAAACTGAAGGTTGTCGGTCGGGCCGGGGTAGGGGTAGATAATATTGACCTTCAAGCTGCCAAAGCAGCCGGTGTGACTGTGGTAAATTCACCATTAGCCACTACGGTTGCTGTTGCAGAGCTTACCCTTGGAATGATGCTGGCAGTTGTCAGGGACATTCCGCGCGGCGATCACACTATGAAAGAAGGCAAGTGGTTGAAGAAGGAATTTGAGGGGGGTGAGCTGAATGGAAAAACCCTGGGTATTATTGGCATGGGCCGCATTGGCGCGGCTGTGGGTGCGAGAGCGTCTGCATTTGGAATGAAACTGGTCGGATTTGACCCGCTCATTGATGCCAAAGAGATCAAAACCAGGGGGGCTGAACCGGTCACTCTGGATGAATTGTATCGCCATGCAGATATGATCACATTGCATATACCCCTGACAGCGGATTCCAAGAACCTGTTGAATTCTGAAAGTTTCTCAAAAATGAAGCAAGGCGTTTATATTGTCTGCGCTGCCCGCGGTGGTGTGATCGATGAAGCCGCCCTGCTGGAAGCGCTGAATTCAGGCAAGGTGGCTGGTGTTGCACTGGACGTATTTTCAACGGAACCTCCGGGTTTGACCGACCTGATCAGCCATCCCAAGGTTGTCAACACCCCACATATTGGTGCCCAGACAATAGAAGCACAAGGCAGAGCAGCCAATGATATCTCATCAGAAATCCTGCGTGCTTTGAATAATGAACAACTGCGCTGGCGGGTTGCATAGTCCTATCAGGAGAATTTCATGGAAAAAGCGCTTCAAGAATTAAAAAAATTGCTGGGTGAAGTAATGGATTTACAGGGGGCAGCTGCAGTTTTGAATTGGGACCAACAAACATTTATGCCTTCTGGTGGAGCTGAAACCCGTGGTGAGCAGCTTGGGACTTTGGCTAAGATCACCCATGATAAAGCCACCTCTCCCCGAATTGGTGAATTATTGGAAAAGCTAACTGCTGTGGGATATACCGATCCGGATTCGGATGACGCGCGTCTTGTGCGTAATGGGTTGAAAGATTTCACCAAAGCCAGCAAAGTCCCATCCAGTTGGGTGGCTGAGTTTGCACAGGTGACAGCCGTTGGACAGGAAGCCTGGGAGAAATCGCGGGAAGGATCTGATTTCAGCAAATTCCAACCCCACCTGGAAAAGATCGTGAGACTGCGGCAGCAATATGCTGAGTATTTCAAGCCCTATGATCATGTGTATGACCCCTTGCTGGATGATTTTGAGCCTGGATTAAAAACCAGGGAGGTGCAGGCGATCTTCACAGGATTGAGGGATGAACAGGTAAACCTTATTAAAGCCATCAGTTCACGTCCCCAGGTGGATGATGCTTTCCTCAAGAGGCAATATAAAGAGGAGAAGCAAAAGGCATTTGGTGAAGATGTCATTACCCGGTTTGGCTATGATTGGAACTGCGGCCGTCAGGATAAGGCAGCCCATCCCTTCACCACAAGCTTTGGACTTGGCGATGTCAGGATCACTACCCGATACTTGGAGGATGATGGGGCATCAGGGTTATTTTCGTCGATGCATGAGGCTGGTCATGCCATGTATGAACAAGGAATCAGCCCAACAATTAAGCGCACCCCTATGTTCACGGGGGCTTCCAGCGCGATCCATGAATCTCAGTCCCGGATGTGGGAAAACCTGGTTGGCCGCTCACACGAATTCTGGACATTCTACTATCCAAAATTTCAGGCTGCCTTCCCCGAGAACCTTGCCAATGTCTCATTGGATACATTCTATAAAGGAATCAACAAAGTTCAACCCTCTTTCATCCGGGTGGAGGCCGATGAAGCCACCTATAATTTGCACGTCATGCTGAGATTAGAAATAGAAATAGCCCTTTTAGAAGGCAGCATCCTTGTCAAAGATCTGCCGGCATTCTGGAATCACAAGATGCAGGAATATTTGGGAATTACTCCTAAAAATGATACCAAGGGAGTCCTGCAGGATGTACATTGGTCAGCGGGTTTGATAGGCTACTTTCCAACTTACGCGCTGGGCAACTTGATCTCTCTGCAATTATGGGAAAAGATCAATGCGGATATTCCATCATTGCCAGATCAGATCCGCTCTGGGAATTTTGCTGAGCTGCTCGATTGGCTTCGCAAGAAAGTGCATACCCACGGAGCAAAATTCGAACCACAGGATCTAGTACAACGAGTGACCGGGTCAAAGATCACCCCCGAACCCTATATCCGTTACTTGAAGAAAAAATATTCGGAAATTTACGGTTTCTAAGAATTAAGCCCTGGTGTTTGAGGCACTCATGCACCAGGGCTTTTTATTGTAAAATTGGATGTATGCAGATACATGCAAAATCACAACTGTTTGCTGGAATCATAGTTTTGAGTCTTTTAGTTTCCTGCAACTTTCCCGCCACTCAACCTGTTACTCAAATAATTCCCCCCAGCTTGTCGAGTCCCTCGGTTACCCTGACCGAAACCATCTCGGAGGGTGGTGGTGGAAAGGCAAACCCAACAGATTCCATCGGGATACTGCCTACTTACACGGACATACCATTTGTCCCGACTGGCCTGCCTACTTTTACTCCCCAATCTTCCCCAGAGGCAGCTGATACCGCCCCCCCTACCTCCACGGTGACACATGAACCTGCAGCCACACAGACGCGGACTTTACTACCCAGCGCCACGAAAAAGCCCACCAAAGCTCCGCCCACCCGGGTGCCGCAGGATGCCATGATCCGCATTTTCCAACCCGCGACTGACTCCAAGGTGGTCAGCCCGCTGCACTTGCTGGCGGCTGTAGTGCCAGGCGATCGCGGGAATGTGCACCTCCGGGTGATTGGTGAGAATGGCCGTGTGATCGTGGAGAAGGATTGGTGGTTCTCCTATGCCAACAACCGGAGAACCACCATTGACCAGAAATTTGACATCCAAGTGGAGGGAGTGGCGGAATCTGCACGGGTGTACCTGTACACGCTGGATGCCCAGGGGCGAATTGAGTCGCTTGCATCCGAAGATATCCTGCTGCTTTCAATTGGCGAAACCAACCTGGCTGAAGCCGTCAACCTGCTGGAACCATTCCAGATCGCGTCTCCCATCCGCGAGACATACATCCATCATGGGGTGGTCAAGGTCTATGCCATCATGCGTGCCCGGTCAGCCAGCCTGGTCTCACTAGAACTGATAGATTTGAAAGGGGTGGTGGTTGGCAGTGTATTGTTGCCGGAAATATTGTATCCATATCTCGAATACCAGGTACTGGATGTCACCATCCCTTATCAGGTAAGGTCTGGCACCTGGGTGAGATTAACTCTGCGTCAGTTGGATCCAGAGAGCAAGACCGACCTGGCTGTTTCAAGTCTCGTGATCAAAGTATATCCATAAAGCCGTTGATAAAAAGCGCTCAATATAGTCATAAAGCACTAATTATTCATGCAATCTTAATCATGCCCCACCCTGGGTATATAACGCCGGGTCGGTGGGAGTGTTTCCAGATGGGTCCCAAACGTACACCCAATCGCCGACACTGACCCAGTCAAACAACCAATGAGCATCTGCCGGCGCCATGTTGACACAGCCATGGCTGGCTTCATAACCAAACAGGGTGCGCCAGTAGGCGGCATGCAGCGCGCGGGCACCATCGAAGTACATCGTCCAAGGCACTTCTTCAAAATAATAGTAATCCGATTTGTCTGCGGTGAAGGAGCCAGTCATCGTTTCCGTTTCTTTCTTCTCCTTCATCTGAAACAACCCCGGGCGGGTGAAGAATGGATCCATGCCAGTGGCAACCATGGTAGCATAAATCAACTGGCTCTGGTCGTAGACCGATACCGTTTGTTCATACAGGTTGACTTCAATCCATCGTCCCCCGGTCACCCCTTCGGGTGGAGTGCTGTTGACAGACACGATGCGAACATAGCGCCGCTCGATCCACTCGTTGATTCCAACCTGGTACCAGTCGGTTTCATTTGCCTGTGCAGTGGCAAAGACCTGCACCAGTGTGTCGCGGCGATAGCTGATACCGGTTTCCGGGTAATTAAGGCCGGGACCGGAACGGGTGCGTCCGGCATCCACCAACCAGCCAAAATTGCTATCCGGAGTACGGTGGAATACAAGACCCCGGAATCGGGAGTAATCCGCTGGTGAAGCCCGCACCCATTCACCGGTCTCCGCCAGTTCAACGTAGTGGTTATTGTTCACATCCATTCTCCCGGTGTAAGCAACCCAGCGGGTTTCACCCGGGGGAATGGACCCGCTGGGTCCTTCAGCTTCAACGGCAGCGGCGAGAGATGGAAAGGTTCTAACCGGTTTTGTTGGGTCAACATTCAGCTTGGCGTAACCATAAGGCATCTTGGCGGTTTCTTCAGCCATTAAATAAGCTGGCAGCCCTATTACAGGATAAGTTAACCCAGAAGCAGCCCAGGCAGTGAGCGTTGCGGATGGCCCAAACGCCAGGCAATCTTGTTCCCCAGCGTATACTCCGGGAATGCAGATCGCATCCCCGGAGTAAGGTTCTGTAGTTGCTGAATCTTGTGCCTGCACAGGCTGAACATGAAAAACCAGCATTGCGGCCAAGATCAAAAAGAAAGCTATCTTCTGCATCTCATTTCCTTCTCTATTTCCTTGAAATCAGGAGTAGCATTATTTTATCAAAGAAAAGCTATCAGATTTCCATTCTGATATAATCTTAACAAATAGCTAATGTTACAATTGGCATCGGGTCAGGACAAGCCGGGATTCATAATTGTTAAGCTGCCTGCCAAATTGTATTGTCAATGTTTATATCACGAAATAAGAGGCTTTTTTTGAAACTGTTGATCGTCATCCCCACCTATAACGAAGTCGAAAACCTACCTTCCATCGCAGCAGCCTTGTGTGCTTTGCCTGTGGATGGGCTGCATTTACTGGTGGTGGATGACAATAGCCTAGATGGCACCGGGGTACTCGCTGAAAACTTGAAACTGACATACCCGGGCAGGGTGGATGTCCTGCACCGCTCTGGTAAACTGGGTTTGGGGACAGCATATATTGCCGGATTCAAATATGGACTGGCTCACGGATTTGACCTGATTGGACAGATGGATGCTGACTTCTCCCACCCACCCGAGAAACTGATCGAATTTGTCAATGAATTGGAGAGTGGCGCGGACCTGGCCATTGGGTCGCGATACTTACCAGGCGGGAGTTTGGATAAGAAGTGGCCAGTCTGGCGCAAATTCCTATCTGGGTTTGGCAATTACTATGCACGCACCATCCTGCGCCTGCCTATCAGAGATGTCACCGGCGGCTTCCGGTTATGGAAGCGAGCAATGTTGGAGAGGATGCCCCTGGACGCGATCAAATCCAATGGGTACGTGTTCCAGGTGGAGATGTTCTATGTAGCTAACCAGCTTGGCTGCCGATATGCAGAAATACCTTTTTATTTTGCAGATCGGAAATTTGGCAAATCTAAAATGTCGCTTAAAATTCAGTTGGAAGCAGCGGTTAATGTTTGGAGACTGCTGCACATTCACAAAAACCTTTAAAGGAGGATGAAATGGGAAAGACAAAAACAAACCTTGAAGCAGCGTTTGCGGGCGAATCACAGGCATCCCGGAAATACTTCCACTTTGCCATCAAGGCGGACCAGGAAGGTCATGCGCAGGTTGCGAAGTTGTTCCGTGCCGCGGCGTACGCGGAAACGGTGCATGCTGGCAAGCACCTGAAAAACATGGGCGGTATTGGTGACACAGCTGCCAATCTGGAAACCGCGATAAAGGGGGAGCATTATGAAGTGACAGTGATGTACCCGGATTTCCTCGCGGATGCACAGGTGGAAGGCGAATCGAAGGCTGAACAAGGCTTCAAATGGGCATGGGAGGTGGAAAAGACCCATGAGCAGCTGTATATGAAAGCTCTGGAGTTGTTAGGCAAAGCTCAAGAGGATGTGGAATATTACGTTTGCTCAATTTGTGGCCATACCCATGTGGGTACTCCTCCTGAGAAATGCCCGGTATGTGGTGCCCCTCGCGATAAATTTGTAAAAATGGATTAAGATTGGAAGATAACGAAATCCCCGGCGTCAGGCCGGGTTTTTTATATCCCATTGACCTTCCAGTTATCCACCAACTTTTGCCAATCATCCAGGCTGAGGGTCTCTGCCCGCCGCATGGGGTCAATTCCGGCCTGCTTCAACCTGTTCTCGACGACAGCGCTGGGAAGATGCATTCCTCCCGACAGGCTATTTCGCAGGGTCTTGCGTTTCTGTCCAAAGCCAGCCTTGCACAACCGAAAGAACAAATCCAGGTCGGAGGTTGGGATAAGTGACTGTGAGTACAGGTCAATGCGCACCACTGCAGAATCTACTTTGGGCGGTGGGTAGAAAGCGCCGGAAGGAATGCGCATCATCACACTTGGAGCGCCATACACCTGCACGCTTAATGCCAGCAGGTTAAGATCGCCAGACAAAGCGCAGATACGCTGCGCCACCTCATGCTGCACGGTAAGCACAATACGGGCGGGTTTCACCGGCGCCTCCAGCAGGTAACGAATGACCGCCGATGTAATGTAATAGGGGATGTTGGCGACTACCAGGTAACCGGGAGGCAGATCCAGCTGGTCAAGCCGCTGTTCCAGTATATCACCGCAAACCAGGTGAATATTGGCGAAAGGTTGGAGAATCTTCTGCAGCAGTGGGAAGATCTTGCGGTCGATCTCGACTGCGGTCACAACTCTGGCTGCATTTGCCAGGTGGCGGGTCAGGCTGCCCAACCCGGGACCAATTTCCAGGACTGTATCCGCGCTGCTGACCTCGCCAGCTTCAACAATGCGGGTGAGGATGCGGTCATCATTCAGGAAATTCTGACCCAATCCGCGCGAGGGCTTGATCTCCGCCTGGCGCAGGATCGAGGGAATATCCAATGGGGTTAATTGGTTGGACGAAGAAGTCATCGTTAGTTCAGGATATACATGATATTGGGGGGAACGGGGGTGAGGAAATAGACCGTGACCCACCCCGACCAGCTTTGATAATGTGCGTCATCATACCCCAGGTCGATCCATGGCTTGCCGGGTATGCCGCCGCCGATATCCTCGATGGTGGCATACCCATATCCGGGAACGTATACCTGCTGCCCCTGCATATAGGCATACCAGCTACGGATCACCGCGGCGACGCCTTGAACCACGGGTTTACCGCTGGCTGTGAATCCACCACCACCGGATTCACCCGGGGCATAGGTGGTGGCATACATGGGAACCGCCCGCCAATATTCCAGGCTGATCCCGTCAACGGTGGCCTGTTTCACCACTGCCTTTGTGCCATAGCTGAGGATCTGGTCTACAGGTTTACGGATGGTGGTGTTGTTCACCAACTGACGCGATTCTTCCAAACCGTCCACAATGCGGATGCGGGTCAGGTGGATGGCCAGGCCGTACTCCCCGGCCTGGGTGATCACCTGTTGGTCCAATTCCACTTCCGGGTTTTGAATACTCTGATACTCGAACGGAAGGACGCTGGATTCAAGAACGATGCTGTCCGTTACCCGCTGGGTTTGGATCTCCCCGCCTGTATATAGTGTGCCCTCGGCCGGGATCGATCGGTCAAGCCCCATCAACGGGTGTCCCTCACGTGCCAGGGTGGCTCCAATTGTGGCGGGGGTTGATATTGTCTGGTTCAAGGCAGGCTTGGTGAATTGAAGGGTGTGGACGCGGGCAGCGCTGAAAGGTTCATCAGCAGGGGAGTTTTTACCATCCACCAAGAGGGTATCCCCGGGGAAGATGTGGATGCCATATTCCTGCAACACATTGGCAGGAAATCTTTCTATAGTGGTGAGTGGGATGCGTTCTCCTTCCAACCAGAGGATAACGCTGGAGGAATTTTTAAGGTGGATGGGGCGGCTACCCAGAAGCCAGGCGGAATCCGCCGGGGTGACCTGGTCGCCAGTGTAAAGCGGATAACCGGCTGCGATAAGAATGTCAGCCACAGTCAGCGCCGGGGTGCGGATGGTGTTGCGCTCACCGTTCACGATGATGGTGACGGGCTGGTACAGGTAGATCATAAGGAGTGCCAGACCAGCCAATATCAGGAGGACAGGGATTAGCACACGGATGTTTTTTTGCATCATTCATGATTGTATCAGACCTGCCCGCAATCGGTAAAATGGCTGTCGCTCTCTATGAGTAATATCAGCTTTATTGAATGAATCGCCCCTTATATTTCATAGCTATAATAGCTCATATGCCTTTCATGTACATTCTCCTCTGCGCTGATAATAGCTACTACACAGGTTTAACATGGGATCTTTCAACCAGGTTGGAGCAGCATCAGATCGGTTGCGGATCGGAGTATACAAAAAATCGTTTACCGGTTAGATTGCTATATGCTGAAGAATACAATCGAATCGAAGATGCTTACCGTAGAGAGAGGCAGATTCACGGTTGGTCGCGG
>PNON01000043.1 GCA_013824865.1 Anaerolinea sp.
TTATCAATGGCATAGATCGGGTCACCCGTCTCGCCATCCAGGTCAATACCAAAGTGGTTTGTTTCAGGGGAGTAATCAAACCCTGAAAGGAAGTGATTGTTGGTCGGCCAGATGAATACTCCCACTCCCACCGGCCCATCGGTCATTGTACCGCAAAATCCGGGCCCATATAGCTTTGCAACAGCTGGATCTTCACGGGTAATGCGTAACCCGGTCCAACTAATATAACCTCGTGTTCCATTTGGAATCACCAACATAGTGCCATCCGCTATATTCGGGTTGCGGAAATCGCCAATGGTATTAATATCCAGGTGGTTTAATGGGTAATTGATGATATCTTCTGGAGATACTTTAAAAAACTCAGAAAAACCGTTTAAACCATTTCCAGCGGCCCACCTCCAGTAGATGCCATCGACTGGAAGAATATTCAATTCCTGCCCCGGTTGAATAAAGCTAGGGTTATCCCCCAAGGAATATATGTTGCCATTAAGGATGGTTTCAGGCTTTAACCCAAATTTTTCTGCTATTCCAAATACTGTATCCCCCTCCACTACAGTATATTGCACAATGTCCTGACGCGGCCGATCGGGGATGATGGTATGCAGAAGTGCCAGCCGGGGAATTCCCGATGTATAACTTATTTCAACTATTCCATCGGTAGCCTGGAATGGGAGTTCCACAGGTATGGTGGGTACAGCCCTGGCTATTTCATTGCCAGCTTTTGGGGCAGTGGTTTCAGGTAAAAAGAAACTTTTAAGCAGCAGTACTACTATCGCGATTAACGCCAGCGTGATAAAAGCAGTGGCGATACGCAGAAAAGGTGATTTCAGATTAAGGCGATGAAAGCCGGCATCCACATCCGGTGCTGGTAATCTATTATCCTCCTGCCCAACAGGTGTTTCTGCTGAGAGGGGGTTGTCCGTGAGGGGATCGTACTCCGCCCGGGTTTTATTAGATTGAGGCATTTATTCTCCGATAGGCATAATAACATAGCCATTTTGTACGGTCAACCCGAAGAAAAAGCGGAATAAGGCTATTGATACACCCTAATAGATCTCTATTCCTTTGCCTTCAATCACCTCGCCGATGATCCAGGCTGGCTGATTCTGCTGCCCGGCATCATCCATATACCCTGCAGCATCCTCAGCGCCAAGGCCAATGAGCAGTCCACCACTAGTTTGAGGATCAAACAGCAGCATCTTCTCATACTCTTCCAAGCCAGCTATTATTGCGACATTCTCTCCATAGATATTCTTGTTATCAGAAGCACCACCGGGAAATGTCCATTCACGGGCATACTTCATCGCACAGTTTATGAACGGGAGGTCTTTATAGCGCAACCGTATCGCAACCCTGCTTGCGTCAGCCATTTCCATGCCATGACCCATCAGGCTGAAACCAGTGATGTCCGTGCAACTGTGGGCATTATATTTGCGAGCCAACCTGGATGCATCCCGGTTCAAACGCTTCATCCAGCCAATCACTTCAGCAGTATCTTTCTCATTAGCAATTCCCTGCTTCAGAGCCGTGGTGGTTACACCAAACCCCAGAGGTTTGGTCAACACCAGTCGATCCCCCGGCAGCAGCCCTTTTTTTGTCAGTATCCGTTTCGGGTCCACCCAGCCCAGTGCAGCCAATCCAAACTTGGGTTCTTTGTCCTGGATGGTGTGACCACCGGCGATGATGACACCTGCCTGTTTTGCCATTTCCGCTCCGCCGCGAATTATCTCAGAGAGAAAAGCTGCGGGTAGCTGCGGAGGGAAGGCGGCGATACTCAACGCCAGGAAAGGTTCACCGCCCATGGCATAAATATCTGAAAGAGCATTGGCTGCGGCAATCGCTCCGTAATCATAGGGATCATCCACCACCGGGGTAAAGAAATCGGTGGTAGCCACGATTGCGCGGTCTTCATCCACCTGCCAGACAACCGCATCATCCGGCTGCTCCAACCCCACCAACAGCTCTGCTGGCTTAAAACCGGAATACACATCATTCAGGGGGCGCAGAACCTGCGCCAGCAATTTCGCATTCAACTTGGATGCTCAGCCAGCGCAGTTGGAATAGGCTGTCAGCCTGATCTGTTTTCCATTTGCAGGTATCGCCATCAAAAATCCTTAACTTTATTGCTTATTGATTCCCACTGGTTATTGCTGCGTAAATTCAGGCAGAGGGAATACAAAGGGTGAATTGCTTGGAAGCAACATTGTCTGAATGGTGGGAGAGAGTTTGGTAATGTACTGGTACATCAACAAATCGGGGTTATCTTTTAATGCTGCGCTGATCAATCTCAATGCTTCAGCTTCAGCCTGGGCCTGAAGGATCCTGGCCTTTGCGTCTCCTTCTGCTTTTATGATCGCAGCATCTGCGGCTCCCTGAGCAGTCTGCCTGGCTTGTTCAGCTTCCTGGCGCTTTTGTTCCACTACAAATTTCGCCTGTTGAGCCAATTGTTCGGCCACCTGTTTCTGCTCCACTGAGGCTGCGTATTCAGGTGAGAAGGTAATATTGCGGATGACAAAATCCACCAGGATCAAACCGTTTTCAGAAAGTTTTTCCGTCATTGCTTCACGCATATTTGCGATGAATGCCAGCCGCTTAGTACTGACGAGTTCATCCACTTGGTACTGTGACACTGCATCACGAATGATGCCCCTGGATTGTGCCCGGACCAGGTCTGACGGGTATCGGTTTTGCCATTGGATATGAACCTGGATCACCTTTTCGGGGTCGACAGCATAGATCACAGAAGCATCAACGTAGATTTCCTGTCCATCCAGGGTTCTGGCCGTGATCGAATCATCCCCTTGGATCTGTCCTTCACTGGTAGCGATGGACATGGTATAAGTTTGTTTGGATATTGGATATAGGATGACATTCTCTGCAAACGGGATTACCCAGCGCAAACCAGGCTGGAGCGCAACTTCCCGGTATCCTTTGGGAGCAAATGCAGAGATGACAATCCCGCGTTCTTCAGGTTGAATAAAGACCAGCCCTGCGCTGAGAGACGTGATCAATACTGCCAACACAGCCATCACTAAGATTAATGTTCCGGTTTTCTTTAATGGCGCATTGCGGGATGCCCGAATGACAGCGACCACAATGAATGCGATCAAACCGACCCAAGCCAGCGTCGCGATTCCTTGAACTAGAGCAGCGATATTCATATTGCCTCCAATTATTAACGTTATGTACTTATTATACTGTAAGCGCTCTACTTGATAGCTGAAAGGAAGATTGCCAAAGGTTAGATACGATTCTGGATATAATCAGGCAAGGAAGGAAGTATGGAGCACAACATAGAAAGCATCCTGAATTACCTGGAAGTGACCACCGATATTATTACGGGTGGCCAGCCATCGCCAGGTGAGATCACTGCCCTCGGTGAAGCCGGATATCAGATTGTCATCAATCTGGCTACTTCAACATCTCCCGATGCCATCCCGGAAGAACAGGAGCTGGTGCAAGCTGCCGGGATGGCATATGTGCATATCCCGGTCGAGTGGCAATCTCCAATGAAGAGTGATTTGCTAAAATTCTTCGCCATGTTCGAACCATACCGGAAATTCAAGACCTTTGTTCATTGTGCCTTGAATATGCGCGTTTCGGTCTTTATTTATTTATTCCGGGTCATTGTAGAACGGCAAAGCGCCACTGACTGTTGGCAGGATGTTTTGAAAATCTGGCAGCCAAATGAAACCTGGCTATCTTATATTAATACAATGCTGGAAGAAATTATTCCGCCTGATAATGACCAGGACTAGCCATTCCGCTGTCTTTCACCGGGGTTGTAAACAAATCGTCCTGGAGATTTTTAATTAATATCCAGGTAGCAATTGTTATCAATCCAGTATATGGAGTTGGTGTATATATTTACTTCATCATTTTTAAATTGCACTATGAACCAGAAGATATATTTATTGGCAGTGGTTAACTGGTGGATTGCCAGGTATGGCTTTGTCCAGGGGAGTATATAAGTGGATTTGGTGACTTCCCCGCCCATGCTTTCTGAAAAGACCTTTAACTGTTTAAAGATCGTATCATTGCTTGTGTAATCCCATTCCAACCCTATTCCCGGCCCACACAGCCGAATCTGGTGAGAACGGGCCAGGGCCATTTCTGCAGTTGCGGTTACATTTGCCACCGCTTCCTGCGTTTTCATCGCCACGACGGTTGATTTCAGGTCACTAGCCAGCCCAAATTCCTGCGCCTGCGCAAGTTGAGTTCCTGCGATGGTGGTCATTTCTATCTGGTTCTGTGCCAGGCTCACACTCTGCGCAAGTTGGGTTCCTGCGATGGTGGTCATTTCTATCTGGTTCTGTGCCAGGCTCACACTCTGCGCAGCACGGGTGGATTCCATGCTTTGCAGTCTATTGCCGGCCTCATTTGTATAGTAGAAAACATATAGCCAACCTGAAATTGCGACTAAAAGTAATATGAATCCCGCCAGGATCGTCCAAATTCTTTTTCCCGGGTCGACAGTATCCAATTTCGCCAAACGGTCTTCTAACTCTGCATACTCACCAGTTTGAGGATAATCCCTGCCGCAATGCGGGCAGGCTACCGCGATATCTTGCATTCTTTCTGCGCAAAACGGACATCTCTTCATAATGATGGCTCTCCTCATGCAACTATGCCAATATAGTTTAGTATACAACCTTTTTGACACAACTTTTTATTATTGGGATACCAGGAATGAGTATCATCGTATAATTAGTATATGAAACCAGACCAGTTTTATCCCCGGATTTTTGCCTTATCCAATATGCCCGCCAATATCCGCGTAAAAGGTATGAACCGGCTGCACCTGGAATGCCTGAACTCTTACCTCGCTGCAATTGAAGCCATTGACGACACCCGGGCAGATGAAGTATGTCCGGATGGGCGCACCCTGGCACAGATCGTTGCTCACATCTCTGAATGGGAACGATATATCATCCAATCCATGGGAGATGTCATCTCAGGTGTTCGAAAACCCTTCTTTCTGACATTAAAAGGTTACCGGGATATGGCAGGGGAACGGCACGATTTCAATTCAATCGATGATTTCAATGAATTCCAAGCGAAACGTTATCTGCATACTCCCTGGTCAGTGGTCAAACCACTGGCGATTCACACAGCAACCGCATTGCAGGGAATCTTAAGCCAGCCAATCCTCTTGCCTTTCGACCTGATGGAGAAAACCGCCCCGTATGATTGGCATATCCCGGGAGGCTCCATCGTCAGCATGCCCATTGCCTGGTATCTGTGGATCGTCGTTCTAGAACACGAGGTTGTGGACCACGCCCGTGAACTCGGGCTGGAATAATCATTCTTTTTGAAAGGAAAGGTGAAATCATGATTAAGAAATACAAAGCGCTTCGGTTTGTTGGGACTGTCTATAAGATCTTTGGATATATCATCCTGGTGACCACCATCCTGGGAGCAGTGGGAACCTGCCTGAGCGGTTTGCTGGGTGGTGCCATTTTAGCTCCATTGGCAGATGAACTCGGCAGTGGTTTTGCGGCCGGCAGTGGGTTTTCAGCAGCTCTCTTTGGTATCCTCTTCGGGCTCCTCGTGTTGCTTTATGGCGGCATTATCGGTATTTCAATGCTGGCAGCCGGTGAAGGCGTGTACCTTCTGATCGACCTTGAAGATAATACCCGGCAGACAGTTGAGCTATTACAGAAACCTTAGCTGCAGTTTAGCTATAGAGACGAAAAGCGCGGATAACTAATGATTAGTGATCCGCGCCTGGGTGTTTTTAACGATTGATTGCAGCTTTGATAAGCAGTGACACACCAACGGCTATCAGTATGAATGATCCGGTAAGGGACCATGAAAAGAGTTACCCAAGCCCGATACCCAGCGCCACAGCAGCCAGGATTAGCGGCCCACAGAATTGTAGCCGACCTTCGGGAATGGCTATCATGATGATGGCTGCCAGCAGAAATATCGCTCCAACCCCGGTCAGAGCCAATGGCCATGCAGAGAGGATACCTGCACTTAAAATTGCATCAACCGGCGTGTTGATCTGAACCCGGTCAAGCCAGCCAAGATTCTTAATTAGGAATACGCTTCCGCTCCAAATTCAAACCAGCGCCTATATCATGCTGTTTACCTTATGGTATAAATACCAGCCCGATGGATTATGTTTTCCAGCTTATTCACGCATATATAAGCCTCCTTGTAATTCTTACATCCATAATATGCGTGTAATTATTCCCGCCTAAATTTAAATCCATTATCCAATACGCAAAACTGCCGCCCTGCCTGCAGCTTGCACCTCTGGAACCTGTTCCAGGTGGCATAACCCGCATAATTCTACACAAATATTCAGCCAGAAGTCTGACTCTCCAGGTGCGATGGCGTGCAATTCTTCCAGCGCGAAGATTGCGCTCTTTCGTACCGGGGTGGAATGATCATGAAGCGCTTCAGCAAGCGCGTGTGCTGATGCAGGATGCCAGGATTTCCCCATCGTATTCACCACAGCTGCCCGGACAGTATCATTCTCATCATTTATCAACTTCAGCAACATACCAATAGTTTCCTCTGCTGGTTTACCTGCCAGGCCTGCGGCTGCTGCAGAACTAATGTCCGGATCTGAGTCTTCAGCAAGGTCAAGCAGACTCCATGCAATCCCTGGTTTGCCAAAATTTGCCAATGCGACTGCAGCGGACGCCCTGACAGCATTGCTTTTATCTTTGAGCGCTTTCAATAACTGGCTGATCACAAGCTCATCTTCACGCTTATCTTCAAACAGGCTGGCGGGGCGTTGCCTTGAGTCTTTATAATCCAACAGTCCCAATGAAGTGGCTGCGGAACAGCGGACCTGCGGGTTCTCATCCCGCAAAGCTGAAAGTAACAGTGGCGCTCCATCCATGTGACGCATGACGCCAAGCGCCCAGGCTACAGCTTCTCTCACCTCTACGCTGCCTATTGTTAGAAGCTCTTTAAAGCGGGTGTAACTGAAATTCGCCTGCTTCACCTCAAGAGGTATGGGAATATTCCTTTCCAGAGGTGGATAGGCTTTTTTGGTTATCCTCCAAGGTTCCACGCCAACAGGATAGCTATATGGCTGGTACATGAACGCTGATTCTTCCAAGTCTACGGTCAAATTGTGGTCCTCGACTGTTTGTTGATCCAAACCAACCTGCATATCCCACCCATATCTCTTCATGCTTTCAGCAGCTGCAGCGCGCACCCGATAATCCCGGTCTTTCATCGCCCGCATGAGATCGTGCCTGGCTACAACATCATCTGGCGTCTCTTCAAATACGCTCAATCGGCGCTGAATATTAGGTAGTTCCTTGATCTGCCCCAGCGCCCAGGCCGCCGCCTCACGAACTAAAGCATCCGGGTCGTTCAACGCGTTGGTCAGAGGTTCCAAACAATCAAAACTCCCAATCATCCCCAGCTTTAATGCTGAAGCCTGCCTGACCAGAAAGTCGGGGTAACGCAAAATGGCTTTCAGCCGGGACACATCATCGCCGGCTTTATGAACAATAGTTGGAAACGGAATGTTATTTAAATCAAACATCGTTAATCATTGTGGTATCTACTCGCCACCTGCTCTTGCCCAACTCTTTACCTGGATGGTTTCTTCTAGGGGTGATTGATCAACCAATCATGATTATGATGTTTTTTCTAGGAGCCCGCAAGTTATCCAATATCATGTTTTCGGTATGACAAAATGTCACACGCTTTCTCCCCATATACCATTGTCAGACTTACTAGGAGAATGTCCCCATTAATTCAGTCTCAGCCAGAATATGCTTCTGCATGGATCTAATTAAATCAGGTTTGGACGCTCCTGACGGAAGATCCAACAAAGTATCTAAGGCATACAGCTTGAAGAAATAGCGGTGTGTTCCCGCCGGCGGGCATGGCCCACCATAACCTGGTTTTCCCCAACTGTTCCTCCCATTCACCCCATACTGATTCTTCGCTTGGACGGAGGGTACACCTTCCGGCAGCCCTTTTAAGTTTCCGGGAATGTTATAGAAGACCCAGTGCACCCAGGTGCCTATCAGCGCATCTGGATCATCCATGATTAACCCAAATGAAGCCGTTCCATCAGGAGGATCAGCCCACTGTAATTGCGGGGATAAGTTTTCACCTTTACAGGTGTACCTGGCAGGAATGATGCCTTTATGGGAAAAAGCAGGAGAGATAAGCTGAAATACCATGGGTATTACCTCCAATGCAACAAAAAGCAAATTGGTGGATCTACCGAATAGACGCCCTTGGACTTTTAATACTCGGTTTCTAAATTAATAATAGCGAGATGCGGGATGGTTTACAACTACTTTCCATTAAAATATGAAAAACTGATTACAGATCCATTAATTGATAGAGCGATCCTTTGGTAAAACCGCGTTTACGGTAATAATCGCGTGTACCTATTGCTGAGATGACTGCCAGCCGGTTGTATCCAGCCTGCCTGGATTTTTCAGCAGCAATTTCGATCAGTTGTTTTCCCAATCCGATATGCTGCGCGGCACCCTTCTTCTCCCCCCCAACCGGCAGTGATTGCCCATAAACATGTACCTCACGGATGATGGCTGCACCCGCCAGGTCAGACAACAGTTCATCCCGAATTGCAGGAATATTGAAAGGTAGAGAGAGCCTTAAGTATCCAGCTATCCGGTCTTCGTCGGTTACATAAGAAAGAAAATGATCTGTTGAATTTGCTTCTCCTTCAAGCCCAGCAGGAAAGAAGACCTGGTCAGAGAGTGTTAATTTTTCCAGCTCAATAACTCCGCCGCGGACTTCGCGGCAGCGAATGCAACGGCAGCGCTGTCCGCGCTTTTCCAATTCCAACAGCGCATCCTGCCGTAAGCTGGTACGCCGGTTACCTTCCACCACATTATTGCTCGGTATGTCACGGATGATCCTGTTTACACGACAATATGACGGTATGAGAATTTTCACATCCGCCAACAGTTTCACCAGTTGTTCTTCCGTGTATGGTTTGTACTCCCCGCGAAGATATACATGGTACAGTTCGCTATTTCTCAGCAGTTGGGTAGGATAGATCTTGATCTCGTCCGGGCACAGCCCTCCCCTTCCCTGCTTGTCTCCCCACAACTTCTTAAAATCTTCCAGGTCGCTCTCTGGTGTGGATCCCAAAAGGTTTGGCATCCAATGCAGGACTACCTTGAAACCGGAAGCGCGCAACTGCAGCATGGCTTTAACTGTCTGCTCCACCGTATGCCCCCGGTTGTTCAGTGTCAGGATGCGGTCATCCATTGATTGTGCGCCAATCTGAAGCTTGGTGGCGCCCAACTCGCGCAGCCAGGTTAATTCCGGGTAGGTAATTTCATCAGGGCGGGTCTCGAAGACCAATCCCACATTTCTATGCGGAGAGGTCACATTCGTTATATGCTCAGTGGTCAGGTTGATCATCGTTTCTTTCAGCGGCGGAACGATATTTTCTGGTTGAATTGCGCTTTCCTCAAGCCCAGTCACCGATCGGTCTGCTCCTGGCAAACCGGGAATCTCCATCTGGTTGAGTGCCTGGAAACAGCGATGAACGAACCAGGCCTGGTAGTCTTTTCGATAAGCTGTGAAAGTGCCGCCTAAGATCAGCAGCTCGATTTTGTCGGTCGGATGACCCACTGCTTGCAGCGCCTGCAGCCGGCTGGTCACCTGCGCAAACGGGTCAAAATCATTTTGCAATGCTCTTCTTGCCCCTGGTTCATCAGAAAGGTAACTCTTTGGTTCGCACTCATCAGTCGGGCAGAAGATGCAATTTCCCGGGCAGGGGTAGGGTTTGGTCAGCACCGTGACAGTGGTAACGCCTGAAAGAGTCCTGATTGGTTTCATCCGGATGCGAACCAGCAGCTCAGGGTCCTCTTCCCACTCCCCTGATTCAACCAATTGGCGATAAAGATGAACCAGCACATGCTTGGCCACATGTCCTCCCGCCGGCAGGGGATGTCTGCGCACCGCATCGATGACCGGCGCACCTGCCCGCACCTCATCCAGGATGAAGCGGGCTTGCACCAGCCTTTCGGGAGTATAAGTTCGGGCTGCAAGCCAGTCTTGCGGCTCTACCATGCGTTTCTTTTCCTTTTCCAAACCAGCGTGGTCATCTATAATGGAGATGAGAGGCCATGTGATGGATGACGCAACTACTCAAAAGCTGATCCTGCTCAATCTTCAATTCTACCAGAGCTTTGCTGCATCTTTTTCCAGCACCCGTTATGCAGTACAACCGGGCGTCAAACTGGTTACTGCCCAATACCTCGCTGGGGATACCCAACCGGCGCATTCCTTGCTGGATATTGGCTGTGGTAATGGCGGGCTGGCACGTTACCTGTCAAAAACGACATTCACTGGATCTTACACCGGTCTGGATAGCACTGCTGAGCTACTCAAGTATATCAGGCCGCTCCCATCCACCCTCAATTTTTCCACTAACTTCCAGCAGGCAGATATAACAATACCCGGGTGGGATGGCGTTTTCATCAACAGCTCTTTCGACAGGATCGTCAGCTTCGCGGTGATACACCATATCCCTTCTGCAGGGTTGCGGCAACTCATTTTTCAATCTCTGCACCGACTGCTGTCTCCCGGGGGTTATTTCATCCATTCCTGTTGGCAATTCATGAACGAACCCAGGTTGCTTACCCGTATTATTCCCTGGAGTGCTGTTGGTCTGGATAAAGAGCAGGTGGAAGCGGGTGATTATTTGCTGGATTGGCGAGCTGAGCAGGGGGTTACCGGGTACCGGTATGTCCACCTATTTAATGAAACCGAACTCCGTCGTGAAGCCAGCAGTTCTGGTTTCAAAGTTGTTGATTCCTACTTGATTGATGGCCGGAAAGGGAACCTGGCCTTATACCAGGTCTGGCAGCCGGTAAATTAATGAAATATGCCTGTTTTTCTTAATTTATCCGCTAATTGGTAGCCAAGTAATACCCGGCAAGAACGATAACAATGATTATGACGACTATCGTTGCAATATTGAGGATGAACCCGGCAATGGCCAACCCTTTGCGATTCGATTTTAACCCCATCAACGCCAGGCCAATTCCCACAAGGTTGATTGGTGAAGAGCAGCCAAGCGTGAAGAGAGCCAGTGGAATTCCAGCAAGTCCGGTTATGAATGCAATCAATGCACAGATCCCCCGATCCGGCATTACAGGTTTAGCGGAAGTGACGACTGAAAGAATATCAGCGGGTGGGAGCGCTTCAAGAGGTTGTACGGGCATATCGGGTAAATCTCCTGGAGAAACTGGCTCGGGCGGAACGATCGGTTCAGGCGGCATCACCTCTTTATAGTATGGGGATGGCGGCGGAAGGGAGACATCAGCACCCTGACTGGCTCCGCATCCTGGACATTTACCGCCTTCAGCTGGCAGCGCAGAACCGCAAAATTCACATTTCATATCGTCCATCCTCCAAGTAAGTATAATCGGGTTCTGGTAGATGAATGTTTATTTTTTCTGGCACTGCGGGCATATATGGGTACCTCGCTGCCCAACCAGCATCCTCTGAATATGAGTTCCACATACTGGACATGGCATTCCCTGCCTGCCATACACTCTGAAATTGTTCTGGTACTCTCCACCGCGATACACCCAGTCTATGCTGGCGCCATTGCGGGCAATCCCTTCGCTCAGCACCATTCGGATGGCTTCCAGCAGGCAGCCGGCAGCCCTTGCTTTGATACTGTGTGAGGAGGTCTGCGGGTGAATACCGGCCAGGTGTAAAGCTTCGTCCGTATAAATATTTCCCAACCCGGCTATGAACCCTTGATCTAAAAGCAATGACTTGATAACCCGCTTCCTACCCTGCAACCTGGAATAAAACTCAGCCGGGGTCAGGCTGGCATCCAGCGGTTCCGGTCCCAGTCGGCTCAGCACCTCCCCGGGGTCAGGTGTCACCCACACCCGGCCGAACTTGCGTGGATCATTGAAAATCAGGCGACTGCCATCCTTAAAGATCAACTCGAAGCGAATGTGTTTGAAAGCAACATCATCTCCCAAAACTGCTGTAACCAGGTCTCCCGACATCCTCAGATGGAAAAGCATGGTATAAGCGGTGAGTTCAAGCATCAGGAACTTGCCGCGCCGTTTGACAGCCACCACCTTCTGACCAGGCAGCCACTCATCCAATTGCTGTGGCTCAGGCGAAGCAAGCGTCTTTCTCCAGTGCAATCTGTAACCTCTTACAATTCGCCCGGGCAATGCAAAACAACCTGCGGTACCTTCCCGCAGGTTGCGCGTAAACGTTTCCACTTCCGGTAGTTCAGGCACCTGTCACTCGTTGAACATTTGCCCTACGCTGCGGCCTTCATGTGCCCGGCGGATGACCTCCCCCAGCAGGTTGGCGATGGTCAATACTTTGAGTCTGTCTCCAAAATGCTTTCTTTTCTCTTCAGGGATTGGAATGGTATCAGTGGTGATGAATTGTGTCACGGGCAGGGCTGCCAGCCGTTCAGCAGCATTGGCGGTCAACCCGGCATGAATGAATACCATATACACATTTCGAGCCCCGTGATCCTTGGCAATGGTTACTGCCTGCGCCATCGAACCACCAGTATCCACCTCATCATCCACCAGTACCACATCTTTTCCTTTGACATCACCGATGATCGTCAGTGCCTGGGATTTAGTATTATTTCCTGTACGACGTTTTTCAATAAATGCCATCGGTGCATCCAACCGGGCAGCAAAATCACGGGCTTTTTTGGCAAAACCAAGATCGGCAGTCAACACCACAGGTTTGACAAGGCTGCTCTTCATTTCTACAAGGTAAGCTGCCATGATGTGGAACGCGGACAAGACATCACCCGGGATGGAGAAAAAGCCCTGGATTTGACCTGCATGCAGATCCAGTGTGATATAACGGTCAGCACCGGCGACCTCAATCATATCCGCAACCAGGCGGGCTGTGATTGGGACCCGCGGCTGGTCTTTCTTATCCGATCGGGCATAACACAGGTATGGTATTACCGCAGTAATGCGAGCCGCTGAATCCAGACGCAGGGTTTGAATGAGGATAAGTAGCTCCATCAGGTTGCGATGCACCGGTGTAGAAGTGGTTTGTACCACGTAACAATCCTGTCCTCGCACAGATGTATGCAGCTTCACAAAAAGGTTGTCATTGGGAAAATTGATAACGTCCCGGCCACACAAAGGAGTTTCTAGGTAGTTTGCGATGGATTGGGCGAGATCAGGGGTGGAAGTTCCAGCATATAATTTTATTTCACCATACATGGCAACATCATGACGGGCGTCTTTCATTATTGCTCCTTGAAAATTGAGCGCTGATTATCCTTCTCTTATTGTATAATAAAATAGCCTTAGAGGTGTCATATTAATACCATGTCATTGCTCTTGTATAATCCACACGATCAACAAAAAAAGCCCCTTCCAGGGCTTATATAAAAGACGATTTACCTTATACTTCGTGCGCCATATCCAGTTTCCATTCTGTCCGCAGGATGCTCATGAAAACCACCCCCAAATATTTACCGCGGATGAATGCCCCGTCCCGCTGTGTGCCTTCTTTTATGAAGCCGGCTTTTTCGTAGCAGCGGATGGCACGCTCGTTGCTGGCATGCACCCGAAGCCAGATGCGGTGCAGGTTCATGGTTTCAAAACCGTGTTTCACCAACAGGCGCATGGCTTCTGTACCAATTCCCTTATTCCACAACTCCCGATTACCGATGAAGATTCCCACCTCTGCGCTGGCATTGCGCCAGTCCACCTGATGGAAACTGATATTGCCTGCCAACTGCCAACCTTTAGGTCCTTTGACTTCAATAGCCAGCGGATGTTCTTCCATCGGGCGTTTAAGCATGGCGTCAAACCAGGCGTTCTCGTCCTCCAACCCCAGGGGATAATAGATATCCAGGTCAGCGATGACTTCCGGGTCGTTTAGCCATTCCACCCAGCGCGGAATATCTGCTCTTTCTGGCGCGCGTAGTCGGACGTTTTTTCCGAGGATCATGATCACATCTCCTGATTAAAGAAAACAGATTATGGACTTAGTCTATTGGGGCCGCGGAACAGGTAAGTGGCTTCGCGAATATTATTAAGACCGAGCAGTACCATGACAAAGCGGTTCAACCCCATGCCAAAGCCTCCATGCGGAGGGCAGCCGTACTTGAAGAAATCCAGGTAGAACTGGATGGGTTCAGCCGTAAGGCCTTTCTCTACCGCCTGCTTAAGCAGTACTTCCATGCGGTGCTCACGCTGCGCTCCAGTGGTGATCTCCAGCCCATTGGCCAGCAGGTCGAAGCTCTTGGTTAGGCCAGGGTTATCGGCATGGCGCATATGGTAGAAGGGGCGCACCGCGATGGGCCAGTCAATGATGAATACAAAATCATTGCCATATTTCTCTTTCACATATTTTCCCAGCAGCCGCTCGCCGCCCGGATCAATATCGCCTTTGCGTTCCGGCGGCAGGGCGTAATCCTGGGCTTTCAAGACGGCATAGGCTTCGCTCATGGTCAGGCGCGGGAAGGGTGTTTCTGGCACGACCACATCCACGCCCAGCATTGCCTTTATCTCTTCACCATGGACTTCCTTCACCCGCTGGTAAATATAAGCGACCCACTCCTCATGGAATTTCATCACATCTTCATGGCTGTCGATCCAGCTGATCTCCACATCCACGCCGGTGAACTCAGTCATATGGCGGGAGGTGAAGCTGGGGTCAGCGCGGAAGACCGGACCAATCTCGAAAACTTTATCATAGCCGGCGGACATGGCCATCTGTTTATAGAACTGTGGAGATTGCGACAGGAACGCCTTGCGGTCAAAATACTGTACTTCAAAAAGCTCCGCGCCGCTTTCGCTGGGAGAGCCCATGAGCTTGGGGGAATGCATCTCCCGGAAGCCTTCCTTGATCCAGTATTCGCGCATGGCCATCTCTGCTGTCGTCTGCACCCGGAAGATAAGCGCCACTTCCGGCCGGCGCATATCCAGGTACCGCCAGTCCAGCCGGTAGTCCATATCCGGCAGGGTCTCAGCAAATGGATCCAGCGGCAGAGGGGATTCGGCCATGTTTTCCACCTCAACGGATTGCAATTGCAATTCCAGCCCGCCCATTTTGACGATGGGGTTGTCGATCAGCAAGCCAGTGATCTTAAGCGCACTCTCAGCCGTGAGAGCGGATATTTTAGCTGCCAGTTCTTCGTTGGCTGCCTTTTCAAACACCACCTGCACGGCACCAGTGTGATCCCGCACCACCAGAAACTGCATCTTCTTTTGGTCGCGCAGCTTCTGCAGCCAGCCCTTGATGGTGACCACCTGACCCACCTGGCTTCGTAAATCGTTTATCAGTGTACGTTCCATAAATGCTCCAATTAACGCCAATAAAGCGGGGATGATTCCTGCTATTTGCTAAAGGAATACGGCAATTATACCCTCAGATTAATAACCCCAGCCATTTTATCAAACCTTTGAAAGTAATTCGCTGGCTGCCTGGTATGGGGATTTTTTTCGCGCCATCACCTGTTCCACCATGCCTTCCAATTGGCTTTCGGTAAATTTCCCCAACCAATGGTCAAATAACTGGTCTTTTAGCCTATTGACCAGATCCGAGCGCAGGCGTAGGTGTTCCTTCGCGCTCCAGCGTCCATTGATTTCCATCCATACCCTGTGGCGCGCGATCTCATCCACCACTTCCCGGGTGCCTTTGTTTTCAATGGCCACCGTTCGTAAAACGGATGGCATCCATGCGACTGCTGGTGAAGTTTGTATGCTTTTGCCTGTCATACCCAGCTCTCCCCCGTGGTGACCGGTGTTTATGCGTATCCTGCCCTGGGCCATCTCCAGCATGCTGCGCAGGGCACGTTCGGTGGCTTCCACGCCCGGGTGGTCGGCTTTATTCACCACCAAAATATCAGCAATCTCCATGATGCCGGCTTTGATGGCCTGAATGTCATCGCCCAGCCCAGGCGCTTCCACGACGATCGTGGTGTGTGCCAGTCGGACGATATCCACTTCGCTCTGCCCGGCGCCCACCGTCTCTATAATCACCAGTTCATATCCGGCACAATCAAACAATAGCGCCAGGGCAGTGGTTTGCCGGGAAAGCCCGCCCAATGCCCCGCGCGTGGCCATGGAACGGATGAAGACTTGTTCATCGCCTACCAGGTCGCGCATACGCACCCGGTCGCCCAGCACTGCACCCCCGCTGAATGGGCTGGTTGGGTCAACCGCAATGATTGCCACCCTTGAATCTGGATGCCGCAGGCGGTATTCTCTGGCTACCTGGTTCACAATGGATGACTTACCCGTCCCCGGTGAACCGGTGATGCCCACGAGGTGCGCCTTGCCGCTTTTCTGGAAGAGGGTGGATATCACCTGCTCCCCCGCTGCTGAATCATTTTCCACTTCCGTGCAGGCGCGGGCCAAGGCCAGCCGATCGCCCTGCAGAATGGTTTCGGCTAACGATTGTGGATCAATATTCCAGCGCATGGTTTATCAGGCTGACTGCTGCTCCACTGCCTGGCGGATCGTCTCAGCCACCACCTGGGTGGATGTTCCTGGGCCGTAGATGGCAGTCACCCCCATCTCCTTTAATACCGGGATGTCTTCTTCCGGGATAATACCGCCCAGGAACAGCGAAACTTTCCCTTGCCCCTGCTTGCGGAGAAGCTCCAACACCCGGGGCACCAGCGCCATGTGTGCTCCAGAGAGAATGGATAGTCCTACCGCGTCCACATCTTCCTGCAGCGCGGCTTCAGCGATCATCTCAGGCGTTTGCCGCAGCCCGGTGTAGATCACTTCCATGCCTGCATCTCGCAGCGCGCGGGCAATCACTTTCGCTCCGCGATCGTGCCCATCCAAACCTGGTTTGGCAACTAAAACCCGGATCTTCCCTTCGCCCATAGCTGTCTCCAAATTGCTATATTTTCTTAAATTATACACTGCAATATAATCAAACATAACCATATGAATGAGTAATGGCGTTTATAGAGTTGTGGTTTGTTACAAATTTCCATAGTTCGAAGCAATCGGGTGGGTTGAATGTTTTCCCCAACCCACCATTATTCACAGCAGCCCTGAAAGAACCAGGGTGTAAGTTCGTTGAGATCGCAGAGTTTTTTAGCAACCGCCCCCTGAGCTTGTCGAAGGGACATATGACCAAAGAAATATTATGTACTTTGTTGTGTTTTGCTGTCTCTCGACAAGCTCGGGAACCGGCTCAAACCAACGATTCTCAATTTTCTAATCTCTAATTACTTTATTTTAGTAATGTAATGTTCTGTATCTTGAAAATTCTCAACCTCTCTTTAGATTAGATGTTCTATATACATTATAAGCACAAAAACCGGGTTGTATAGCTGTCATATATTACAGGTAGGAAGGGAAACAAGAAAGACAAATGAACAAGAACTAAAAAACTAGAAAGGTAGGTGTTCAATTGAATCTAAGGGTTACGATTTACTAAATGCTGATGTCCTGAGGAAACAATAATAGTGCACCAAAGAACAATTAACGTTTGAAGGTATATAATCAAGACATAAAATATTGCTATTGGCACTGAAATTGGAGCAAGTGTTATGGATCTTAGTCAACATGAAATTGAAGACATAATTGAACGCTTGCAGAAAGGGGAAAACTTACCTGATGATTATAAATTTAAACTTTTCCCCGTGAGTCAAAAAGAATATGAGTTAGTGTACGGTGGCAAAATGCGCCGCGAGGACATTTTAGCTAATGAAGACGGTGTTTTCCCTGTCCCATTGCAAATCGAGAAAATATACAATGGCACACGCGAGCAGTGGCAAGATGGTTGGAGAAATATTATAGCATTTGGCGATAACCTGCAATTATTGAAGGCGATTTATGAAAACAAAGACTCACTCATCAAAGACAAGGTTAAAGGAAAAGTAAAACTTATTTACATTGACCCGCCATTTGGTACAGGTGATGAATACGACGGTAATAAAGGACAAACTGCATATTCCGCAAAAACCAAAGGCGCTGAGTTTGTTGAATTTCTGCGACGAAGACTAATTGTTGCAAAAGAAATATTAGCAGACGATGGCACAATATTTTGCCGAATAGATTATCATTTTGGGCATTATGTAAAAATTGTATTAGATGAAGTTTTTGGCAAAGATAATTTTCAAAACGAAATTGTAATAAACCGTTTCAAAAGACAGCTAAAAAACTTATCTAGATTCAACCATGGCACAGACTCAATTTTCTTTTATTCAAAAACACAAAATTTCTATTTTAATGAAATAGAAAGAAAACGACTCAATGTATTTACGGGTGATGAAACAGAACCATTATGGCGGGGCATGTCATCTCCAGGCTTACGAAAACCACCAGAAAGAATAATTTTTGGAAAAACTATGTTACCCCCGCAAGGTAGACATTGGACTTTTAAACAATCAAAAATTGAAGATATGATAAAAGAAAACAGAATCAGAATTAATGAAGATATAACCTACACAAACATTAAAGGAGAAAGAGTTAAAAGTTTACCTGAGTATTTGCAGTCAGAAACTGTTCCTGTAGATAATAACTGGACAGATATTCGTGGTTATGTATTTGGTAGCTCCTACCCTACAGAAAACCCTGAAGAGCTAATAAAAAGAGTAATCGAATGCGCTACTGTTGAAGGAGAGATTGTTTTAGATTTTTTTGTTGGTTCTGGGACAACGGCGATAGTAGCTGAGAAAATGAATCGAAAATGGATTTCTTGTGATATTGGAAAGTTTTCAGTATATACCACCCAAAAAAGATTATTTAATATTGCGAAAAGCAAATCTTTAGAAGAAGAAAATAAAAAGTATAAGTTTGAAGCAAAATGTTTTGTTTCGATCAATACAGGGCATTATGACCTAGAAAAAGTTTTTAAACTTCAACAAGCAGAATACGTAAAATTCGTTATGAATTTGTTTGAAGTTGAGCCAAAAGAAAAAACAATCAATGGAATTCGATTGAATGGCGAACGTAAAGATGGTTATAACGTAATCATTTGGGAATACTGGAAGTTCAAAGATGCTATGGTAGATGAAGATTACCTGAACGACCTGCATGGTTATATTGGAAACAAAGCAGGAAAACGGGTTTACATCATCGCTCCAGCTTCTTATGTCGGCTTCATTAGCGA
>PNON01000044.1 GCA_013824865.1 Anaerolinea sp.
CGAACAAGTGTTGATATAATTAGGTTGCCAATTCTTAATCCAATTTTATAATGAGTTCGTAATGAGGTCTGCTTTGAATACTTTTTGCCTGAGTCAAATAGAGATTATCAATCACTCCCTGGCTCTTGGTCATATCCGGTATGCCCTTTTTGATTTTGATGGAACTATTTCCTTAATCCGCGAGGGCTGGCAAAGTATTATGATCCCTATGATGGTTGAGATTCTTAACCAGACTCCTAATCGCGAAAATGAATCGGAAATATATGGAGTGGTCAATGGCTTCGTAACACGTTTAACCGGCAAGCAAACAATTTATCAGATGATTCAACTCTGCGAGGAAATCCGTGTGCGCGGTGGTGAAGCCAAAGATCCATTTTTCTATAAAAACATGTACAACGAGCGTCTTAATAACCATATCCAATCAAGAATTGAGTCCTTGAAGGCAAATGAAATTGCCCCGGAAGAATTGGTTGTTCCAGGAGCATTAGATTGGTTGAAACGTCTCAAAAATCGAGGTGTTCACTGCTATTTGGCCTCCGGCACAGACGAAAAGTATGTTTTTGAGGAATCGGCTTTATTAGGTCTGCCCCCATACTTTGATAGTATCTATGGCGCAAAAGATGATTATAAGAATTTTTCCAAGAAAATGGTGATCGATCAGATTATCAAGGACCATGACCTGCACGGTCATCAATTCTCAGCTTTTGGGGATGGATATGTGGAAATCGAAGACACGAAATCCGTGGGCGGTATTGCCATCGGTTTGGCTACCAACGAAGCGGAACGTCAAGGGATTGATGAATGGAAACGCAACAGGTTAATTGCAGCAGGTGCAGATATAATCATTCCTGATTTCCGTTGTGCAGATGGGCTGGAACATATTTTATTCGGGGACGGGTAAACATGGGTTATCCGCAATTTGATCGCTCAAAGCTACACCTAAAATCACTCAGCGAAAGAGTAAATGATCTCAATCTCAGCGTGATGATATATCCCGATTCTCCATATGAAAAAATTGATAACCCCAATATCGATTTTCTGGCAAAAAAGATTGTAATGGCACACAAAAAAAACGCACCAATTGTGCTAATGCTTGGCGCCCACGTTTTACGCCGGGGTAATTCCCCATTATTAATCGATTTGATGAGGCGTGGCTTTGTAAACCATATAAGTCTAAATGGAGCAGGTGCAATTCATGATTACGAATTTGCGTTGATTGGTGAAACAACAGAATGTGTTGCACGCTACATATCTGACGGGCAATTTGGTCTTTGGAAGGAGACTGGCAGAATAAATGAAGCCATGGTCATAGCGCAGCAGCAAGGCATCGGGCTGGGAGAAGCACTCGGGAAAATAATAGCAGAAGGGAATTTCCCAAACAAAGAGGTTTCATTGTTGGCCAAAGCTTATCAACTGCATATACCGCTTACAATTCACATCAGCATTGGTCAAGACATTATTCATGAACACCCTAATCTGGATGCGGCGGCTTTGGGTTCCAGTTCTTACACCGACTTTTTGGTTTTTACCGAGACCATCTCCCGACTTGAAGGTGGTGTTCTCCTCAATATTGGATCCGCTGTAATGGGACCAGAAGTCTATTTAAAAGCCCTTTCCATGGCGCGAAATGTCGCCCACCAAAATGGAAAAGTAATTTCCCATTTCACAACTGGTGTGTTTGACCTGCATGACCTGGAGAATTATCGTACGGAAGCTCCACGGGGAAGTTCCATCTATTATTACCGCCCATATAAAACCATCCTGGTTCGCACAGTTCAAGATGGTGGCGAAAGTGTATATATTCGGGGTGACCACAATGTAACTGTCCCCAACCTTTATCATCGCATTATCCAGGAAAACCATGAATCGTAGGGAACTCGGAAATCTTCTTTCGAATTTATCAAAGGTAAAGATGATAGTCGTGGGTGATTTTTTCCTGGATTATTACCTTTACCTTGAAAGAAAACTCAGTGAAATATCAATAGAAACGGACCTCGAGGCTTTTCAGGTGGTTAAAACCCTAAAATATCCTGGGGCAGCCGGGACTGTTGTCTCTAATTTGCGCTCTCTGAATGTGAATGTTATTACAGTCGGATTAGTTGGAGATGATGGTAATGGTTTAGATTTGCGCCGGTGCTTGACCGAAAATCATGTGGATTGCAGTGGCATGATAGAAGTACCTGATTATGATACACCCACCTATATGAAACCCATGATGTGTGAAATTGATGGAACAATTCATGAGTTAAACCGCATGGACATCAAACGCCGTAAACCCACTACAGCAGACTTGGAAGACGCACTCATCAATAATCTTCGCCGTCTGCTACCGGATGCAGATGGCATGCTTATCGTTGACCAGGTGAGAGAACACAATTGCGGTAATATTACTGATCGCGTTCGGTTAGTTTTGAAAGAACTTGCCAAAAAATATCCAGAGAAAGTAATTAGCGCTGATTCGCGAGACTTTCTCTCCCTGTATGATGGAGTTATGATTAAATCCAACATCAGGGAGGTGGTGAAAGCTGTTAGCATGGAAGTCAACGCAGGTGAGGATGAGCTTTCCCTGGCGGAGCGATGCGGGCACCAGCTCAACAAAAAGACGGGTAAACCGGTAGTTGTAACATTAGGACGCAATGGTTTATATCTTATTGAAAACCAGGAAGACCAGGGACTCTATATACCATCCATTCCAGTGACCGGCCCTATCGATATCGTTGGCGCCGGGGATAGTGTCAACGCTTCAATTGGAGCTGCCCTCTGCAGTGGCGCTTCCCTTAAAAATGCAGGGATTCTTGGCAATCTGGTTGCCTCCATCGTCATCCAGCAAATTGGTACAACAGGCACCGCTACTCCAGAACAGGTTCTGGCACAATTTGATGCCCACCCTGAAGTTGCCTATTTAGAGAGATAATGAACCTAACTGTATGAAATCGGGCTGTATATCAGCAACCAAGCTATCATTTATTATTACCTTAATAAATATTCCCGAAACCGTTTTTCATCAATTATGGTCGGTAAAATTCTCTAATTACAAGGAATGCTAATCATTTAGCAAATCACCTTTTGAAAGGATGGTCAATATGGAACAAGAGGCTGCACTATACGGAAATCGCTATATCGAAAAATTAATTGCGGATATAAAAAACATCCCAATGGATAAAATTGCAGAGATTGCCAAAGTATTACAACAAGCACAGCAAAATGGGAAACGAGTTTTTATATTTGGGAATGGCGGCAGCGCTGCAATGGCATCTCACATGGCTTGTGATTTTGGGAAAAATACCCGCAAACCAGAACAATCCCGATTAAGAGTGATCAGCCTTGTGGATGGTTTGTCCGCCCTGACCGCTTATGCAAATGACGAAGGCTACGAAAATGTTTTTTCTGAACCGCTTCTTTCTTTGGCTGAAGCAGGCGATGTAGCCCTGGCAATTTCAGGATCTGGCAATTCGCCCAACGTCATCAAGGGAATTGAAACCGCCAAACAATTAGGCCTGATCACAATTGGTCTGACTGGATTCCAGGGCGGAAAACTTAATGGTCTTGTAGACAAATGCCTTGTGGTCAACTCAAACAACATGGAACGCATTGAAGATGTGCACCTGATCATAAATCACATTCTTACAGGCTTGTTGCGTGGTTCAGAATGGTGCAACAATTAAGGTCCTATGACTCATATTCAATCACCTGTCCTGGCACTCGATTTTGGCGGTACAAAGCTGGCAGCTGCGGTTGTTGATATTGCTACTGGAGAAATTAGATCAATCGTTCGACATCTAACCCCCAGCCACCAGGGGGCCAACCCCAGCATTCAAAAAATGTTTGAAATTGGGCACCAGGTATTGGAGGATTGCAATTTTAAACTCCCCATGAGGGTTGGAATCAGCTTTGGCGGGCCAGTTACTTTGGATCGCAGAAACGTGTTAATGTCCAATCACGTACCTGATTGGGAGGGTATCCCCCTGCCACAACTGGCAGAAGAAGAGTTCGGTTGTCCTGCATGGATGGATAACGATGCCAACCTGGCTGCGCTTGGATCCTGGATATTTGATGCCAATCGATCCCCCGATCAAATGGTTTATTTACAAATCAGCACAGGTATTGGCGCTGGATTGATCCTGAACCGTAAACTTTACCGTGGTTCATCTCTGGCAGGTGAAATCGGTCATGTAACTATAATTCCAGATGGTCCGCTGTGCAACTGCGGCAAGCGTGGATGTCTTGAAAGCCTGAGCGCAGGCTGGGCTTTGGCAAGGGCTGGTCGGGATGTATTAAAGCTCTCCACGAGTGAGGATTTATTGTATAAAATGGCGCATGGAAAGCCAGAGAATATTGATGCGCAAATGTTACTAGAAGCTGCAAATAAAGGGGATATGAGGGCTTACAACGCTGTTCGGGATGCATTCACAGCCCTGGGAATAGCCATTTCCACAATGATTACTCTCTTTGATCCGCAAGTGTTCATTCTCGGTGGGGGTGTTACCCGCGCTGAAGCACAAATGCGCTCAATCATTCAACCAGTTATTCAAAAAGAGCTGCATCCACTATTTATGAACCGATGCCAATTATTGTTTTCAAAATTGGAAGGAAAAGAGACAATACTTGGCGCAGCGTATTTGGAAGATTAATAATTACACCTCAGCAATAATAATTAAATTCCCTCCTTTTATTAGCGTGTTGAGCGATATTGTTGCCATGATGAGAATATCTTACCTGGGGATAACCTGGTGAATATGATCCGGTTATTAATAATCTACATAATATAATATGGGCTTATATCTTAAGTACCGCAAAGTAATTTGTTAATGGTATAGTTTTAAAAGACGGAGTTTTTATGGACGAAACTAAATTAAGATCGCTTCTTCAAAGCGTCTCTGATGGAAGTGTTTCCATTGCTCAAGCGGTAGAGCAAATTAGTATAATCCCGACGATGGAAGCTGTGAATGATTATGCCAATATCGACCTGCAAAGAGTTGCGCGCAACGGTTTCCCGGAAGTAATTTTCGGGCAAGGAAAAACGCCTCAGCAAGTAAGTGAGATCTTTAATCGTTTGATTAATCATCATAACCAGGTAATGGCTACCAGGGTTACTCCTGAAATGGCTAGTTTTGTAATGAATAAGATCCCCAACCTGGTTTATCAACCAACGGCACGGATCCTATTTCTCGATCGGGAACCAGATAGGAAAAAAAAGGCCGGTATAGCCATTGTTTCTGCAGGGACTTCAGATTTATATGTTGTTGAAGAAGCGGCTCTGACTGCAGAAATCATCGGAAATCAAGTAACCCGGATCAATGATGTCGGGGTTGCCGGTCTCCATCGTTTAATGAATCATTTGCCAGAATTACGCAAAGCAAATGTAGTCATCGTCGTAGCTGGTATGGAAGGTGCGTTGGTAAGTGTTGTGGGGGGGTTGCTTGCCTGCCCAATTATTGCCGTACCCACCAGTGTAGGTTATGGCGCAAACTTTAATGGATTAGCTGCTTTGCTTGCCATGCTGAATAGTTGCGCAAGCGGTGTTGCAGTCGTCAATATTGATAATGGTTTTGGTGCCGGAGTCATTGCATCCAGGATAAATCACCTGGCAGAAGACAAATATGAGTAAACATTCGAATGTTATATCCATTCTAGATAATAAAAACCTATCTGCTGAATTGCTTGTGAAATGGCACTCTCTAATAGAGATGCTTGGTTCTCTTGAATCTGCTGTAGTAGCTTATTCTGGTGGAGTGGACAGCACATTTTTAGCATATTCCGCCCATCTCACTTTGGGAAATAAAATGTGTGCTGTATTAATTGAAACCGAAGTGGAATCTGACTCTATGCTGACGAATGCCGATATGTGGGCAGAACAGGCTGAATTCAATTATTTCAAGCTTAAACATCAAGTTTTGCACGATCGCCAATATACCAACAATCCGGTAAACCGCTGTTATTTTTGCAAAGTCAACATGCTTAAGCTTATTCATAATTTCGCCAGAGAGAATGGCTATAAGTGGGTCCTTGAAGGGCAAAACCTGGATGACGTGCAAGATTACCGTCCCGGTCAACAAGCGGTAACCGAGTCCGGCACATTCAGCCCATTAAAAGAATCCGGCTTAACAAAAGCGGATATACGGTCATTGGCCTTTGCATTAGGTCTAACTGTGTGGGACAAGCCAAGCTCTCCCTGCCTTGCTTCCCGATTCCCTTACGGTCACCAAATTAACCAGGATGGTTTGACACGTGTGATGAAAAGCGAAGAATTTTTGCATCAAATTGGATATTCAAACGTGCGCGTGCGCATTCATGACGAAATCGCCCGAATTGAAGTCCCCTCGTTGGATCGTGAGAGCATACTTAAGCATGCTGAACAGATTACCGATAAACTAAAATCATTCGGATTTAAATATGTCACACTAGACCTTTTAGGATACAGGCAGGGAAGCTTGAATGAAGGTATTACGAAATGAACGTACTATATTGTGATTGCTTCTCAGGAATCAGCGGTGATATGTTTCTGGCAGCGATGGTGGATGCGGGGCTACCCATAGAAACCTTGTCCTCAGAGTTAAAGGAACTCTCCCTCAAGGAATTTAAGGATGTGCACATTCGAAAAGTAATGAAGGGCGGGCTCCAGGCTAGCCTTCTGGATTTTGAGTTGAATACTCCTGATGAAGTAGGAGGGGGGAATAGTCATGATATTCAACAACATGAAGCAGATATCAGCCCTGTTGTTCAAGATAATCACGATAATGAGGCTCCTCACAATCACTTATCCACACACAACCTGCGTCATGATCATACTCATGGTGCGGAACGGCATTACACCGAAATCAGTAATATCATCCAAGCCAGCAGATTATCTGACACAGTCAAGAAGATAGCCGGCGATATTTTTTTCCAATTAGCCAAAGCTGAAGCTAAAGTTCACGGAATTGCAATCGAGGAAGTAGCCTTCCATGAGGTAGGAGCTGTAGATTCAATTTTAGATATTGTCGGAGCAGCAATCTCCATTAATTATTTCAATATTGAGAAGGTTTACTCCTCAGCACTTCCATTAGGCTCAGGTATGGTGCAAACCCAACATGGCTTATTACCATTACCTGCCCCAGCCACCCTGGAATTATTAAATGCAGCTGGTGCACAGGTGTTGCCCGCATCAATAAGTAAAGAATTAGTCACACCCACTGGCGCAGCGATTCTATCCACATTGGCAGTTTTTGAGCAGCCAACCATGAAGATCTCTCATTTGGGTTTGGGCGCAGGTCATATGGATTTGTCGTGGCCTAATATTTTACGGCTCGTAATTGGAGAAACAAGTACAAGCGCTGATTTGCATGTTGAATTAGAAACGAATATTGATGATATGAACCCTCAGTTTTACGCTTCAGTGATGGAGCATCTGTTTGCGAATGGCGCGTTGGATGTATATATCACCCCAATTCAGATGAAGAAAAACCGGCCAGCCATTAAACTAAGTGTTATTGCTGATATAAAAAACGAGCAAAAACTAGTCCGGATTATCCTGCGTGAGACAAGCACGCTGGGTGTCCGCATCAAAGATATGAGACGCTATGAAGCAGACCGTGAAATAAGAAAAGTGTCTACTCAATATGGGGAAATTAGAGTAAAGTCAAAGATCCTTGATGGAAATACCATCCAGGCAACCCCGGAGTATGATGATTGCCTTTCCCTGGCGGAGAAATCGAATATTCCAGTAGCAGTTGTCTATCGCGAAGCGCAATTGGCAGCTTTGGCATTAATTCAGAATAGCCAATGATGAATACCTGTTATCCGGGTAATCTAAATCGGTCCCGACAACCGCCAATAATAATTATGGCTACCTCATGTTTTGATGAACAAACTTAGCGGGAATGCAATGAGTCTTATTTCCAATAATATCCTTGGTAAAAATTATGCCAAAATAATCTAACCTGCAGCGGAATAAGCAACCATTCTCTCTTTGTGTTCAAATGATCATTAGTAAATATAGTTCCAGGGATTGTCATTCAAACCCATATAGCGAATCTCAAAATGCAGGTGCGGACCGGTTGAATTGCCCGAGTTACCCATAAGGCCGATCACCTGACCCTGGTACACAGAAGAACCGCAGGAAACATTCAACTCGCTCATATGCGCATACAGAGTCTGATATGCGCCACCATGGTCGATCATGATGGTATATCCATAACCGCCGTTCGCCCAACCAGAATACATCACCAGTCCAGTATCTGCCGCCAGTATGGAACTGTTAAAGCTGGATGATCCAAGATCAACCCCCTGATGGACACCTTCAATATAATCATTCCCAATCAATACTCCGCCATTCATGGGATTTATAAAAGAGCCGGTACCAAATAACCCGCCGCCCGAGGTATCACAACCTCCATCCCCGAATAACTTAGCCAGTGTACTTGCGGAACCGCGCGGAATGGCTCCTTGAAAATAATTAACTACTTCTCGCCTGCCGCCGGGGACCATGACATAGTCCCCGGGTTCGATAACCGGGTTTGTCAGGTCCAAACGGTTGATGGGCGCTTTCAAGATATCATCCGGGTCTGCATAGAATCTGTCCGCCACAGATTGCACTGTATCCCCCTCTTTCCATTTGTAATATATGCCATCTCCCGGTGGAATAATCAGATCCAACCCTGGTGAAAGCAAATCCGGGCTGCCGCCCATAGCGTCATAATTTGCCCAAAATACTGTGTCCGGTTTAATCCCGAATTGTTTCGCAATCGCAAAAAGTGAATCACCCTGGGCAACGGTATATTCTTCCGCGTTGGTCCTACCTGCGTCTGGAATTTCTGTGTGGAAATTGGTTGTCCGCACCACTGATTTTTTAGGGAAATACGAGGTTTCCACATCTGATGACTGGGCAGCAGCCACCCGGGTCGGCTTGATCGCTTCTTCAGTTGGCCTAATGGTGGGCTTGGATTTCGCCTGGATGAATGCCGGAGGATTAAAGAGGAAAACGCCAACCATTACAAGGACCATAACACCCGCCAGTACCCACAATCCAACGGAAAGGTATTTGTCTGTTCTTGCAGGCGCGGGCAGTGGGGTTTTCTGCTCAGCGTTTGTTTTCACTGTTTTCTTCACATGCCCTCAGTAAGTGTTTCCAGGAATTCCTGGTTGGTTTTGGTCTTGGCCATGCGGGTGAGAATGGCTTCAGTGGCAACAGCAGAATCCATGCCGGCACCCTGCGGCGGTGAGCTTACCATCTGCAGGTACATACGCCGCATTAACCATACACTCTTTAACAGGTCAGGACCAAGCAGCAGGTCTTCACGGCGGGTGGAGGAGCGCTCCATGTCAATGGCCGGGAATGTTCGCCGTTCCTGAAGCTTACGGGATAGATGCAGCTCCATATTGCCTGTTCCTTTGAATTCTTCATAGACCACATCGTCCAATCGCGAGCCGGTATCGATGAGCGCAGTGGCTATGATGGTCAGTGACCCGCCTTCTTCCAGGTTTCTGGCAGCACCAAAGAAACGCTTGGGCGGGTAAAGGGCGCTGGGGTCCATGCCGCCCGAAAGGGTGCGGCCGGAGGGGTTAACCACCAGGTTATAAGCACGCGCCAGGCGGGTGAGTGAATCCATCAGGATAACCACGTCGCGGCCAATCTCCACCAGCCGTTTCGCCCGATCCAATGCGATTTCAGCGGAACGGACATGCGAGCTGACGGGTTCATCGAAGGTGGATGCCACCACTTCAGCATCCACGGTGCGATCCACATCGGTCACTTCTTCAGGACGCTCGCCGATGAGTGTCATGATCAGGTGCACATCCGGGTATTGGGTGGCGATGGCATTCGCAATATGCTTCAGGATTGTAGTCTTGCCAGCTTTAGGCGGGGAAACGATCAACCCGCGTTGGCCACGGCCAATGGGGGTGATCATGTTGATGAGGCGGGTGGAGAGGACAGAACGGTCGGTTTCAAGGTCGAACCGTTTATCGGGGAAAATGGGGGTTAACCGCTCAAATTCGATGCGTTTGCGCATCTCTTCCGAGGGGATGCCATTGATACTTTCCACTTTCAGCAGCCCATAATGGCGTTCCGATTCGCGGGGTGGGCGCACATGCCCGATGATCAGGTCGCCGGCGCGCAGGTCGTAACGCCTGAGCTGCGCCTGTGAGACATATACATCCTCCGTCCCCACCTGGTAATTGCTGCGCAGGAAGCCAACGCCCTCGCTCATAATCTCCAGAATGCCGCCGCGTACTTCAAGGCCTTCCTTTTCAGCTTCAGCCTGCCGGATCTTGATGATCAGATTTTCCTTTTTCATCCGCTCAGCCTTGGGTACGTTCATCCCCGTGGCCATTTCGCGCAGCGTATGTAAAGGTGAGTTTTCCAGTTCTATCATTTTCATAGTTGTCTCTACTTTTGGGTTGGATTTAAAGTTGAACTTTCCACCTGGCGATCAGATGGACAAGCTTTAATATTATGGGCGCATTTCGTTTGAAAGGATTATCACTGCATTAAATGTAGGTAGGGGGGAAAAATTAATCTTGCTTGTTTATCAGTAGAGAAATTATAGCATGCCTATTTTTATTTTGCAAGGCTGCAACAGTATCAGCAATAAAATCACCCTCCACGCTTGTACAGGAAAGCGCTTCAAAAATAATTCTATTTGTCCTAAGCTCGAACCGCAGGGCTGAATTTGCGACCGGAGGAAGTGCTGTGCACGACTGCAAGGAGTACTGTGTATACTCGTATATGCGACTCGGTCCGCACTGTCGAATCGCAAGTGGTCGGCTAACGGTTTGGTTCAACGGCAACTGCAAGTTTAGCGCAGTGAGGCGAAGCCGTCAGGTAGATGCACAAATGTGTGGCACCTAAGGAGAAGAAATTGATTGACAGTCAGTTCGGTAAGCGTCTAATTCCCAATTCTTACGGATTGCGTTGAAACCCATCTGATTTGCCTGTGGACAAAATTCTTGTGGCGAAACCTCGTACTCTATAACAAAAACGGGCTTACCTGCCTGTACAAACGGCAGAAGCTTATCACACTCTCGGTAACTGAAGCAACTTTCGTTGAGAATCCAATCAAAATAAGGAAGCAACTCGGGAATTTGTTCAAGGTCGTTTTTCAATCCAATTAAAAGCCCGCGGGAATAAGCCGCTCTGGAAAGAAAGATGTTATAAGCGATTTGGTCATTGGCACTTAACGGGAAGCCAGTATCATTGGTGTAGCCATTGACGTTGTCAGGGTCAACGCCATCACAGCCTTTTTGGACAGCCAGATCAAGCCGTGCCTCCATAATCGGGGCAAGCATCTCAATACGTGATATATCAAGCCACTTTTCACCGGGCCACCCTTTCATATCCTTTCCCAAAACTTCAGGGGGAAAGAAGTAAGAATCCTGGCGCCAGTCTTCATACGAACCTGCACTGAAATAGCACATCATAAAAACACCACGCTGATGCAATATTTCAATGATTTCTCTTGGTGTGTCAAATAAATCCAGGTTGAACATGCCCACATTCAGGTCTATGTCAATTTCACCCGTGTATTGAATCTGCCATAACGCCTTTTGAGGTAGTACACGATAAGCGGGTATAGCATGAGTGGGGATGACGGTGGGTATCGTTGTCGGCTCGGTCGTGCTGGTCGTGGTGGCGTTTAGTGCTGGCGTGCCGGTGGGCGCCTGCGTCGCGCTAGGGAGGGATGCCGCTTGTTGGGTAGCCTGCGGCACAGACACAGTCCCACAGGCAGAAAGGATGAGAGATGCTAGCAAAACGAAAACCAACTCACATTTCATCGGTTACATCTCCTTCAGCGGTCTTTGCCGCCCAACTACTAATTATACGAAATCTTGATACATGTAAATATGTCACAATCACTAACAGGTTACAAAGTAACTGTAAAATTATAAAGTGCCTTCTATATATAGAGAGTGCTTATCGTATTCTCTTTGTTCAAGTCTCTACCCGCCGGCCGGAACTTACGAGCGTAGCGAGTGCTGTGCACGACTGCAAGGAATATTGTGTATACACGTATATGCGACTCGGTTCGCACTGGGTGGAAAAGCTTGCACATCTCATCTGGGCATCAGTCGTTTAGATAAACACTTCCTTTGGCCACGACTCTCGACGCGATTGGGTCCACAGCGTGTTAACATAGTTCAGCGCGAAGTAGTTCTGCACCAGATGTAGCCAAAACGCACCTGGCTCGGTTAGTTTGAGAAATTCACCATTGCGAACCGCAAACCCAGCCTGTTCCACGATTCTCAGCCACCAACGGGCTTTGCGCGCATCATGACCAAGAACGATGTCGAGTTCATCCAGGGGGATGCGCGTATCATAGAAACGCCAATACAGCCACCACCACCCTGCCATCTCCCCGGCAAAAGGCATGCGCAGAGCTATCGCTGAACCCCCACTAGATAAGGATTCCATCCAACTATTGAGATCGAACGTATTCAGAACAAAGCCGTCCGTCATATGTGAACCAGCGCCAGGTCCGACCCCAATATAGCCGTCGCGAGTAACTGATGAGTACCGTGGAACGTTTCCGCGTTTGAATCCCCAAACCGAAGTGCGTTCAAAATCATTTTGATCGCACCATTGGTTGATTGCCCGGTACTGTTCCCTGCGGACTTTTAGTTTGGGCATACTTACCGCTGTCAAATGCAGGTATTCTCCAACCGAGGTGTATGGAAATGTAAAGAGCGGGTAAGTTGTGATTTGATCTGCTCCAAGTTCCGCGGCTCGGGCAATGTCGGCAATTACACTAGAAACTGATTGATTGGGAAGAGCGAACATAATGTCAGCGTTGACGGAAGTAAAGTTGCTTCCGGCAAGTAACGACAGTGCGCGTTCAGCAACGATGGAATCGTAGCCACGCCCAAGCATTGTCAGGTTCTCAGCCGTAAAGGATTCGATCCCGAGTGAGACGAGGGTAACACCCATGTCTTTCAGTTGCTGAACAATTTCATTGTCAATATCAGTGGGATTGGTTTCAATGCAAATATCTCCAGTGAGGCGAAAGCGTTCACGCACACGTGTTAGCACGCGTGAAACGCTTGTGAGTGCTATGGTAGGGGTACCCCCACCAATGTAGATGCTGGAAATTTTTGCCGATCCGATGGTATTCGCCCATCCATCCACTTCTGCAATGGCTGCCCGCGTATAGGGTTCAATAAGCGACTCATGATATGGTGCTTTTGTATACGGGCAATAAGGGCAAAAGTGACGGCAGAAGGGCACATGCAGATAAAACGAGGTGCGCTCGATAGGCAGAGGAGTCCAGCCAGGTGCAGGCGGCTCGAAAACCCAACGCTGATCCGCCCCCACAAGATAGCGGCGGGCGGCGCGCGTTACGAATCGGGAGAACCTGTGACCCAGGTGATTCACCAGAACCTCATCATTCCTACCACCGCGCTGAGGCGCAGGCGCTGGAACTCGGTTAGCTCGGTGCAGGCGGCATAACCGCAATCTACACATGTGGCGTCGGACGCGCGGCAGCACACGTTCTCGCCGTCAACATCCGCGACGCAAGCTATGGGTAATCGCCTCGGCCAGTCACTGGATTGGAGGGCGAGCAGACCGGCTCGTGAGTTAAGCACCGGCAGACCGGCTCTAATACAGCTAATGAGCTGGTCTATGAGCGGAGCGCGCTCCTTTGCTGTCAGGAACAACTCATCGCGCCCGTAGTAGGGCGTGTGGAAGTAGAACATAACTCCAATCACTGGGAACTTCGTTTCACGTACCCAGCGCAGGAACGGCTCAATTCCTTTCGCAGTTTTAGAATCAATGACGTAGATGATGGCGACCTTTGTGTGCCGTCCCTGGCGGACTGTCCGTTCAACCCGATCGAAATAATCTCCCCGCCTTAGTTCGAAGGTACCGGGCAGCCCATCCATGCTGACCCAGACGAGGTCCGCCGCTGTGTCGAGATCCATAGTGCCATTTGTGTAGACGTGCACGTGGAAGAATCCGATCCGCTTCGCCTCAATGATAGCGTCCTCGAGTGTGTGATCTCCATCGTGCCACAGCCTTGGCTCCCCACCGCTAAAGTATAATTCGCGGAAACCGCGGCTCCAGGCGTTCTGCATCGTCGCAAGTAACTGGTCCCATGTCATGTCAGGGCGTCCGGTGTTGGAGACCTGACAGCCACGGCATGCCAGGTTACAGTGGTCTGTTATGGCGATGCCATAGATAAGTGGTTCCGGCTTCCGCAGCACAACGAAGCACCACGTGAACCGGGCGTAGAATCGGAGCCTACTCCACGTGGTTCTTCCAAATTCCTTGAAATTTGCTCGTCCCTTATCTTCGAAACGTGACTGAACCCGCATAGTTTCAGACATGGATTGTCTTTTCTTGCAGTATGCTATCGCATTGGCTTACTATTAATTATACAGACTTATATTCACTTCGTTCGAAATGACATCTGATTCCAGGAAGTTTGCTTGGCTGAACAAACGATGATAATAGACCATTCGACCCAGCGGGGACGCCAGGAAGGTGGTAGGAGAGCAAATCCTCCTCGTTCACAGGGAGGGTAGTCCCATATTACGGTATGGCGTGGACAAAACTCACTGGATATCTACAAATAATCCTTCAACTGCCCAGCGCGCCGCGGGTGATGCAAACATCGCAGTGCTTTACATTTGCTCTTGCGGATGCCCTCGCGCGGCCATTATCCAGCCCGAAGCGTAACCGGAGGATGCGCGTCTCACGCGCGGTGAGAGTACCTATAGGCGAGCATAAACAAACCAGAGAGGTTTACCGAAACACATCGCAGATCTCATTTGCATCTGTATCAGTGGGTTACTTCTTTGATGAGGATTTCAATCTTTCAGCTTTTCCTAAACAGGAAAGAAATCGGACCTCTCGCCAATCACCAGCAGTGTGATCATAAAGGCAAATGCGATAATCAGCCATAGACCTGACGGTTTGAAATGGATATCTTTCAATTAGCTGCGGGTTGGATATGACCCGATCGCCCTGCAACCCAAATGTCATTACGAGGGAGTGTCTTTTCTCCCGAAGCAATCTCCTGCCACACGATGAGATTGCTTCGCCACTGTGTGGCTCGCAAGGGCATCAAATGAATTCGTAATAATCTTCATTGGGTATCCATTAAATAGTACCTGGTTTCCCAAATTAGTGTCCTGAATTTCCTCTTTTTATGCTACAAATGCGAATTTTTAGTTCAAGCGGGAAACTCAGGGGATACTCCCTATCTAATATTTTTTTAGGCAAAGATTTTTCACTAATATGTACTGACAGGGGTGAGATTTGGTACAATGATTTCAGAATATATTCTCAAGGAACCGGTAAAAATTCATGGAAACCAAATTCGAATTCCCCTATGATTTTATTGACAAGGTGATCATTTCCCAGGAAGACATTCAAAAGCGCGTGCGCGACCTCGGAAACCTCATCGCGAATGACTATAAAGACTCTGAGAAGTTGTTGCTGTTGGGCTTGCTGCGCGGCAGTGTAGTCTTCATCACCGACCTGATGATGCACGTCTCCCGCCCGATGACCATGGACTTCATGTCTGTTTCCTCCTACTCTGGCTCGGAATCGAGCGGCTTCGTAAGGATCGACTCCGACCACAAGACCAACATCCGCGGCTGGGATGTGATCCTGATTGACGACATTGTTGACTCCGGTTATACCCTCAAAACAGTATCGAAATTACTGATCGACCGCCAACCCCGAAGCCTGAAGCTGTGCGCGCTGCTGGATAAGCCCGAACGCCACAAGGTGGATATCCACATTGACTACCTGGGTTTCACCATTCCTGATTACTTCGTGGTCGGCTACGGCCTGGACATCGATGAGAAGGGGCGCAACCTGCCTTATATCGCTTCAGTGAACTTGAAGAAATACCACGGAGGGTGAAATGCCGCTAGAGATCGTGGTTGGCACACAGTGGGGCGATGAAGGCAAAGGGCGGGTGGTGGACCTGCTCTCTGAGCAGGCGTATATTTCCGCCCGCTATAACGGCGGGGACAACGCCGGGCATACCGTCACCATCGTCGAGAAGATCTTCAAACTGCACCTCATCCCATCCGGGTTTATTCATCCAAAGAACATTGGCGTGCTGGGCAACGGCATGGTCATCAACCCCGCCACCCTGGTGGAAGAGATGGAGATGCTCAAAGCTGCCGGCGTGGCTGTGTCCCCCGAACGCCTGTTCATTTCCGATGCGGCGCAGCTCATCACTCCTGCCCACCGTCTGCTGGATGGAGCGCAGGATGCCGCCCTGGGCAAGTCGCAAATTGGCACCACCGGGCGCGGTATCGGTCCGGCCTACGTGGATAAAGCTGCCCGGCGCGGACTGCGCACCGGCGAGATTCTGGATCTGGACTCCTTTAAACACCGGCTGGAAGAGCACTTTACCGTCATGAACCACACCCTGCGCGTCCTTTACGATCATCCCGGGTTGGATGTGCAGAAAACGATCACCGAATACATGGAAAAAGCCATCTTATTGCAACCCTACATCCGCCGCATCGGCCCGCTGGTTAAATCCGCGCTGGATAAGGGGCAGACCGTGCTATCTGAAGCTGCCCAGGGCACGCTTTTAGACCTCGAGCAGGGCAGCTATCCTTTTGTAACCAGCTCTTGCACCACTGCGGCAGGCGTTTTCAGCGGTCTCGGGCTCGGCATCTGCCCGGTGGGGCGGGTTGTGGGCGTCACCAAGTCCTTCCAGACCCGTGTCGGCGCTGGACCATTCCCCACGGAGTTGTTTGACGGGGATGCTATTGCGCTGCGCGGTACCGGCAGCAATCCCTGGGACGAGTTCGGCACTACCACCGGACGTCCACGCCGGGTGGGTTGGCTGGACCTGGTACTGCTGCGCTATGCCATCGAGATCAACGGCATCACCGAACTTTTCATCACTAAAATGGATATTCTCTCCGGGTTAAAAGAGATACCGGTTTGTGTTGCTTACCGAAGTGGTGCGAAAACGTTTGCGGAATTGGAGCGCACCGCGGACGCCGCCAGCCTGGAACAATACACGCCTGTATATCAAAACCTGACCGGTTGGAGTGAAAACCTGCGCGAAATGCGTATGTATCAAGACTTCCCTGTGCCAGCTCGGGACTACATCCGCTTTATTGAAGACCAGTGCGGCGTACCCGTGCGCATGATCTCAGTCGGACCGGAACGCATGGCAGTGGTCGAGAAGAGGTGATGGTGGATCATTTCCGCAGCTACCAGAGTCCGTTCAGTTGGCGTTACGGTTCGCCAGAAATGCGCCGCGTGTGGAGTGAGGAATACAAACGGCTGCTGTGGCGACAATTGTGGGTGACGCTGGCGGAAACCCAGGTGGAATGGGGGCTGGTGACTCTGGATCAGGCGGCTGACCTGCGCGAGCATGCAGGGGATATCGACATCCCCCGGGCACTGGAATTGGAAGAGAAGCTGCACCACGATCTTATGGCGGAGATAAAAGTTTTTGCTGCCCAGTGTAAAACCGGCGGAGGTATCATCCACCTGGGCGCCACATCCATGGATATCAAGGATAATGCTGAAGCCATGCAAGTGAAAGAAGGGCTGGCGATCTTATCGCAGCGGCTGTCCGCCCTGTTGGAGCCGCTGGCAGGATTAATTGAGGAGTACGCGGCACTGCCCGTGATGGGTTTTACCCATCTGCAGCCGGCTGAACCGACCACCCTGGGCTACCGCCTGGCAAACATCGGGCAGGACCTGCTGGTGGATTGGCACAACCTGGGGCAGTTGTACTTGCAGATGAAGGGTAAAGGTTTCAAAGGCGCGGTAGGCAATGCCGCTTCGTATGTGATGCTGCTGGGGGAAGCGGAATATGAGTTGTTCGAGAAATTGATGAGCGATAAGATGGGACTGCCATTTTTCAGAGCTGCCACCCAGACCTACACCCGCAAGCAGGACCTGGAAGTGCTCAATACACTGTCCAGCCTGGGCGCCACATTGTATAAATTCGCGCTGGACCTGCGCCTGTTGCAATCCGAGGTGATCGGCGAAGTGGCGGAACCCTTTGGAGGGGAGCAGGTGGGTTCATCCGCCATGCCGTTCAAACGCAATCCTATCCAGCTGGAAAAGATCACCTCACTGGCGCGGGAGCTTTCTGCGCTGCCCGCTGTGGCGTGGAATAACTATGCCCATTCGATGCTGGAAAGAACCCTGGATGACAGCGCCAACCGTCGCACCATCCTGCCGGAGGCGTTTTTGATCGTGGATGAGATCCTGGGAGCATTTACGAAGATCATTTGCGGGTTGCAGGTACGTAAGGAAGCGGTTGAAAGAACCCTGGCAAAATTTGCCCCCTTCGCGGCGGTCGAACCGGTGCTAATGGCGCTGGTGAAACATGGCGCTGACCGCCAGGAGATGCACGAGCTGCTGCGTGGATTGAGCATACGGGCCTGGGAAGCGGTGCAACACAGAGAGGTTAATCCGCTGCAGGAGTTGGTGTTGGGGGACAAGCACATCTCATCCATGCTCTCCAAAGACCAGCTGGATAAGCTGTTCGACGTGAGCAGTTATACCGGCATCGCTGAAAAGCGGGCATTGGAAATGGCAAGGAAGATTAGGAGTTTCACACAGGGGTGAGTTGCTGATTTGTAATTTTTCGGAAATGCATCAAGTCCGGGTGTAGCCCGGCAGAGTATTGCCGCGCCCTGAGCCTGTCGAAGGGTCGGATGGCCTCACTAAATATTACATTAATGTTGGATTTCGCTACGCTCTATCTAACCTGCTGTGCTGAACTTCGTCCAGGATGATTACACGTGGAGTTCAGCGAGGACGCTGAATTCAAAGAGTAATTATAGGTCGGTTTGAGGGTAAATCCCGTGAGCCAGAGATTTAGCCACATCCCGAAAACCGACGGGAGGAGTGGATTTCGTTGTACTACACCAATATGCACCGTTGTATGTCGGGTTCGGTTTGTTGCGGATTCATTAATTTGGCGCGTTCCCCTCAACCCGACGTTGTAACAACATCTAACAATAACCACCTGTCAATGCCACC
>PNON01000045.1 GCA_013824865.1 Anaerolinea sp.
ATCTTTCCAGGTGGGGTGAACTCTCCAGTACGGGCTTTCCGGGCGGTGGGAGGGCAGCCCTTGTTTATCGACCATGGCCAGGGAGCTTACCTCTACGATGTGGATGGGAACCGGTTTGTGGATTACGTTTTGTCCTGGGGGCCACTCATTCTGGGTCATGCCCATCCCGCCGTCGTTGCTGCAATTACTGAAACAGCCTTACGGGGGACCAGTTTCGGCGCACCCAGCGAACTTGAAATAAAACTGGGGCGTTTGATACAGGCATTCATGCCAGCTATGGAAATGCTGCGCTTCGTGAACTCGGGCACAGAAGCGACAATGACAGCATTAAGGCTGGCCAGGGCTTATACCGGCCGGGTAAAGATCGTCAAGTTTGAGGGCTGTTATCATGGGCATGCGGATATGCTGCTGGTGAAAGCTGGTTCTGGTGTCGCCACGCTTGGTCTGCCTGATTCTCCAGGTGTTCCAGCCGCGAGTGTGGCTGATACGCTGGTTGTGCCCTTTAATGATATCCCGGCGGTAGAATTGATTTTCAACCAAAAAGCTGCTGAAATCGCAGCAGTGATCGTCGAACCTGTCGCAGGAAATATGGGAGTTGTTCCGCCAGAACCTGGATTTCTGGAATGTTTGCGCCGCCTGACAATTGGATGCGGAGCCTTATTAATTTTTGACGAGGTAATGACCGGTTTCCGCGTTCATCCGGGCGGTGCTCAAACTTTGTTTGGCATTCAACCTGACCTGACCACTTTAGGCAAAGTGATTGGTGGCGGTTTGCCTGTGGGTGCTTACGGCGGGAGGAAGGAAATCATGCAAATGGTGGCGCCTTCTGGGCCGATGTACCAGGCTGGGACACTTTCTGGAAATCCGCTAACGATGGCAGCAGGGATTGCAACCCTAGAAGAGTTAAGAAAGCCTGAAATCTGGAATAATATTGAGACTATGGCCTCCAGTCTAGGAAATGAGGTACGCACTGCCGCAAAGGATGCCGGTATAAAGGTTGTCGTGCATCAAGTGGGGACAATGTTTATGACTTTCTTCACCGACAAACCTATAACAAATTGGTCAAGTGCAAAGCTAGCAGACACACAACTTTATGGCAAATTCTTCAGGGCTATGTTGTCGGAAGGAATTTACCTGGCTCCTTCCCAATTTGAAGCAGGTTTTCTATCATCCTTTCACTCAGAGGAAGTAGTAGGGAAAACGATTGAAGCTGCCCAAAACGCATTTCCGAGAATTTCGAAATAATAATTTTTGACGAAAAGTAATCTTCCCGTGGGCTTTCTCAGATACAAAAGCTTGTTGGGAAAGCCCACATGATATTTAATGCCATGTGGGTTTTGAAGTAACCAAGTGCGGCTAATTTAAAGGAATTCCCTTGAGAGTAACGTTTATCGCCCAGCCGGATTTCACAAGAAAACCTATTCAAATCGATATATCTTTATGAAATAACCTATCCAAATTGATGGATTGTAACTAATCCGTCGAAAATATATTCTTGGTCTAATTAAATAGATAAGGGAAGTAGCGCTTGTTTAAACAAAAACGCCCCCGATCCAGCCGTAGGCGCAGTAAACATAGTTACCAATCAGCAGGTGTTATCTCCAAATCAAATAAGTAATGGATGAAATTGATAGAAATAGACAAGCTCTTCCTCTTGTTTCATAGTACTTGTGTTCTATAATGATATTGAGGAGAGTGGCATGGAAGAAATCTGTAACCATTGGGACAGGCAACCAGGGAAACCAAACAAGTGGTATTCAATTTTCACTGAGTACCGGATGCTCGGTCCTAACCGAACGCTGGTTGATACATATCGCAAGCTACGCCCTGATCAGCCCCTACCCGCCTCCAATCGCCTGCATATTCCGGGTGGTTGGAAGGACAATGCCGGCAAGTGGCGCTGGAAAGAAAGAGCAGAAGCCTGGGATACTGAACTTTATCGAGTATCTATTGCACAGGAAGAAGCCAGGCAAAGAGATGTATTAACAACAGGTTTACCCATCAAAGCCAATAGGGTGGAGGCTCTGAATGAACTCGCGAAGAAATTATGTAAAGAGGCGATGGATCCAAATAAACGCTGGCTTAAAGAAATAAGAGGGGGATTGGAAGTAATCCATTTCAATGCCGGCCTGATCGAGCAATGCCGGGGAGTATTAGCTGATATTGCCAAAGAGATGGGTCACAGAACAACAACGATGGATGTGACCACGAATGGCGAGAATATCAATCAGGGCATCGTGATTATTCTCCCGGAAAAGGAATGGATTGAAACTTGATCTGGAAAATCGATGGTATTACTAGATTTCTGGACTTAGCTTCCCATATTTATCTAAAATATCTATCAGCTGAAATGTTTTCATTCCAAGATTTTCCTGCCAAGCTAGTTTCCTCCTCGTCATTTCGCTGGGATCGAATGCAACTCAAGATATACTGGATGTGTTTTCTTTAGGTTTCTGGCAAATAACACCAGACCAATCCGTGTCGTTCCAGGGGGCCCGGATTGGTATAAGCCGAAGTGGAAGTTTACGCACATCTTGCTGGAGAATTGTTGTCATCATTTACCTCGTGAAACACAAAGACTTGGACAATTATTAAGTTAAAAATGGAATATTCCAATCTTCAGGTTAATCAAGCATCGATAATATTCACTAATTACTTTATAAAATAGTATCAAAATTTGCAGCTTAAGGATTATTTTATAATCTCATCCAACCAGTGCAATATGCTCAGGATATATTTGGAATGAAAGGTCATCTCGCGGATTTGCTGTCGTTGCACACAACCTGCTTTGTATGCCGGCCAAATTTCTGCTATCTTCTCAAACTCATCTCGTGAAATACGCTGTAAGCTTTTTGCTTTAGGAGACTGGATCACAATTTCATTCTGATCAACATGTGATAGCTGGAAAGAATCTCCCAGGTAACCTTTCAAGATTGTCCAGTTACGAATGTTAATGCCAGGTTTAAGCTTCTTTTGAAGAGTATCCCAATAAGTGAACATCTGTCCTCCCTTTCCCGTGAACAAATTATGTATGTTTGTGAAAATACTCATACTCAAGCTCCTCAACAATAAACATATATTAGGTGATCCACCAGGGAGTCGAACCCTGAACCTGCTGATTAAGAGTCAGTTGCTCTGCCATTGAGCTAGTGGACCGCAACGGAAATTATACCTGAAACGCTTTTCGTGTCAATGCGAGCCACCTGTAAGCACCCTTTGCAGGGTGCTGGCATCTTGCCATGACCACTATGCAATATATCTCTATCTATACGTACAACATAGGTCGCAAAACTGGCGGGGGATTCCCGCCAGCAATAACTCCTATCATATTCCCTTCCAACTTTATGATGTGGTTCGCTGACCGCACCATTCCACGCAAACAAGGCTGCCTTCCACCACTTCGGTCACCGCGTAATCGGTGTAATTGAAAAAATGATCCTGATACAGGGTCGGGGATAAATCTTTGATGACCTGGGGCAAGGCAAGCCGCAGCGTCCCGCCGTGGCTGACAAAAAGAAACGATCCCTCGCCACCGATAGCAATCACTTTTGTTATAAACAAGCGAAAGCGCTCCAGAACTTCGCTGTAACTCTCCCCTGCGCTGATGCGGTAATCCAGATCACCCTGTTCCAGCCACTGGCGCATGGCGTGGCCAACTTCAAACCAAGCCTCATTGTCAGATCTTCCTTCCATCGCCCCACAATCAAATTCCCGTAATGCATCTGCTGCTGCCACAGGCGCTTTGATAACCTCTCCTACAATTTGCGCTGTGTGAATCGCCCGCATGATAGGGCTGGCAAATATTCCGGATATGCCCGCTTCTTTAAGCCGTTCCCCCAAGTGTTCAGCCTGTTGTTTGCCATTCTCCGTGAGCGGATGCTGCCAACCCCGGTTGGAGATGACATTAGAAATATTGGCTTCACTTTCAGCATGCCTGGCAAAATAGATCTTCATACGTCTTTGTGTAATATCTCTCGAAAGTATTTTTCGCGATTGTCATTGCGGGCGATCTTGCCAGATGAGGTCTTGATCAGCCAGCGCTCATCCACCAGTCTGACGTCCATCAACGTGATTTCTGTTTCGCGCACCACTTGCTGTCGTATCGCCGCGTTCAATTCTTGTTTCTGCGTATCTCCCTGCTGGCTTGCTTCCACTTCGCACACCATCACCACACCTTCAGAACCCAGGCGCGCATCATCCACACCGAATGCAACCGCCCGCCCGGGATACACACCCGGGACTGTGTTGGCAATCGCTTCCAGATCCTGTGGGAAGATGTTCTTACCGCCCACGATGATCAGATCCTTCTTGCGGCCGGAAACATACAGCTCCCCTTCCACCATGTACCCAATATCCCCGGTGTAAAACCACCCATCCAGGATAGCCTGATCTGTTAATTCAGACCGGTGATAATATTCGGTCAGCATGCAGTTGCTGCGCAAAATGATCTCGCCTGTACGACGTTCTGGCAAGTGTTCGCCATCAGGACCGGCAATGGCCACTTCAGTGCCGGGGATGGGTTTCCCATTGGAAACCATGGCCAGGGCACCTTCAACTTCCGGCGTGACAGGCATGGCAAATTTCTCTGCCTGTAGTGAGTGGATATCCACCCAATCATAGTGGGGGGGCTCACCGGGGATAGTCTGCGTGGCGGCGAAGGTATTTTCAGCCAGGGCAAAGCTTGCCTGGAGCATCCCGGCGGTGATGCCATGTCCCTGGAATATGTTCAAGAATTTCTCAAATGAATCTCTCCGCACTGGTTCGGAACAACTGATAAGCGCCCTTAGCGAACTCAGGTCGAGATGCGCGATGTCGCTGCGCCGGATGCCACGCACGCAGTGGTTGTATGCGAAATTTGGCAGCCAGGTGATGGTTGCCTGATGTTCAGCTCCATAAACAAACAGTGTCTTGGGGTCGCGCACCCAGTGAAATGGCGAGAGGAGAATGAGCGGGATGCCCGCCACAATGGGCAGCACGAACCCGCCAATAAGCCCCATGTCGTGATACAGTGGCAACCACGAGATGATCCTGTCCTTGGCATTTAATTGAAGAGCTTGCCCCAGCGAGCGGATCTGGTTCAATACCGCGCGATGGGAGAGCGCTACGCCCTTTTGCAATCCAGTGGTGCCGCTGCTGTGCTGCAAGAAAGCGATCTTCTCCGGATGGACCGCCCGTTCCGGCATAAAATCGCCTTTTGAATGACTTACCCCATCCAATACTTCTTGCGAACTGATCACCCGGCAGTCCACATCCGCCAGCAGTGCAGACAGATCATCTTTAAACTCGGGAAAGGTGATGACCGCTTTTGCCCCGGAATGGGAAACCAACGTCTTCACCCGCTCCTTGTAGAGCATGGGGTCCAGCTTTTCAGTCAGATAGGGGAAAATGGAGCCGATGGACCCCAGCAGCAGGCTCCCCCAGAATGCGGAAAGCAACTCGCGCGAGTGTCTGAGTACCACGATCACCAGGTCATCCACGCCTATGCCCTGCTTTTTCAGCGCTGCAGCGAACAGACTCGCTTCTGCATAGAATTCTCCGGCAGAGATGCGCTCCTGGGTGCCATTTTCATGAATGAACAGCAGCACCAGTTGATCTGGCTGGTTCATGGCGCGATCCATGATGGGCTGGATGAGGGTTTGTGTGTCCTGCGAAATCATCCTGCACGCTCGAGTATCTTTTCGGTTATCAGGTTCAGGGTATCCATATTCTTCACGGTCAAATCGGTATCCGGAATGTATACTCCAAAAGCATCTTCGACAAACACACCCACCTGCGCCAGCGAGAATGAGTCCATCAATCCGCCAGTGATCAACGGTTGGTCATCCATAATGGGATAATCTGCATTGTTCAGCAATTCAGTGCATATAAAGGTTTTCAGTTTGACTTTAACATCATCACTATCCATGATTTACTCCTTAGAATCCCTGGTAGACAAAACTGGCCAGCGCGGTCTGGCTGCCCAAAAAGCTGACCAGGATGGCCAGCAAGGCAATCGCCAGAAGCGCTGACTGGGCAAAGACCGGCCAGCGGCGAATGGCGAGTTCATCATTATGACGATATTGGAGCAGGTCCAACCCAAAATTAATTGTAATCGCAAAGAACGGGATGAGCCAAAGGGTGGTGATATCTGGAATCACGGTGGAAGTGAAAACTGCCTTCATGAAGCCCCCCACGCGAGACAGGCTGCCGGATGCGAACGGGATCCAGGTGAGCACCACGCCAAGGAATACCAACGCGATGCTTGCCAGCCTTTTGTAGAGCGGGCGGTCTTCCCATTTCACGACCGGTTTTCTACGGGCGGATAGTTTTTCCAGCGCCTGGAAAATGCCGTGCAGTAATCCCCAGAAGATCATATACGCCCCGAAATTATGCCACAGCCCGGAAGCCAGCATGGCAGCCAGCGGTGGGACAGCCAGATAGATGGCAGAGCGCGGGTTGACTTTCCTGCGGAGCAGGTGCCGGCTGAGCGGGAAGAAAATATAATCACGCAGCCAGTAGGAAAGGGATATATGCCAGCGGTTCCAAAAGTCGGTGAAACTGTGAGCAAAGTAAGGCGTATTAAAATTGGGTGACAGCGGAATGCCCAGGAAATCGCTAATACCGCGAACAATACAGGTGTATCCGGCAAAATCGTTATATACCCAGACGGCATATAGAAATACCTGGAAGATCAATTCCAGGGTGGAATAGCTGGCAGGCGATGAGAACAGGTCTTTGGCGATATACCCGGAGAGTATGCCAGCAATGACCACTTTACGCACCAATCCTATAATAATGCGGGTAAAGCCGCGGGAGATGGCTTCGTTATCCACCACCCGCTGCGTGGATAGCAACGGTAAAAAGCTGCGCGCCCGCTCAATGGGTCCTGACAGCATACGTGGGAAATAGGCCATATACAAAGCAAAATCCACCAGGTTAGTCGAGGCTTTGCACTGCTTCTGAGCCACATCCACCAGGTAGCTGATGGCCTGCAGGCAGTAGTAAGAAAACCCCACCGGCAACAGGATACGCATTTCAAACGAGTTGACCAGGTCTGATAGGGACAGCAAGGCGCGGATGGCTCGCTCCAGGTAGCCGGAGGATTCAAAGCGAAAGAAGAACAGAGCGGCTAGATTGACCCCAATACCCAGCCACAACCATTTTTTCTGTTTTACATCTCCCCGCCAAATCTTCCTTCCTGCGTAATAATTGACCAGCACGGTCACCACCAGAACAACCACGCTGTACACATTCCAGGTGGCCAGGAAGCCAATGGAAGCTGTCAACAGCCAGATGTTTTGTCCACGCCGGGGAAGCAGGTAGTAGACGGCCAGTACCACCAACACAAAAACCACGAATTGCCACGAGATGATCTGCATTAATCCTCTCCCCAGGTGATGACGCCTGCCTGCTCAAGCTGCCAAATCTCGTCTGCGAGCCAGGCTGAAAAACGAGCTGAACCTTTATTGTTTAAGTGTTTTAAATCCGCCCATTCCTCATCTGGCGCGGTGAAACGGGTACCGGTCAGGGTGTGTATGAAGGGAATTCCTGCTTTCGTCAGGATTTCCGTGGCCGGATCAAAGAAAAGCCGGTAATAGTCTTCTGATTTTTCATTGACATATTCCGGCAGAAATGCTTCATGCACCGGGATCTCCATCACCACCACGCTTACACCTGCCCCATCCAGGCTGACCAATCGTTTCAAGCCGGCAAAATCCTTCTTTAAAAGGGTTTCTTCATGAATGGTGTTTTGGCCTTCCAGCGAGATTACGTTTACGTGCACTACGAAATGACCATAAGGCGATGTGTTCTGACGGACACTGATGGCATACTCCCGATTGGCCGGGTTGAAATCTGAAAGTATTTTTAGGTAAGTGCGGTAGAGCATGGAATACTCTTTCAACCACCCCGTCAGGTTCCATTCTCCCAGCTGATAACGGAACCAGCCGTCATCTTTCAATGCCCTGGCTCCCAATTCTTTAGAGTAGTCGCGGGCAGAGGTCCCATAGACCAACAAGTCCGGATGGTAGCGTTCCGCCAGTATCTGGCTCAGTCCACCGGCGATCTCACCGGTGAGGGTAGCCACGGCGAAATTGAAACAGGTTACCGTCGTGCCGGATAACTCACCATAGCGAGAGGCAAAAACTTCCGGATCCACATCATCGTTGGTCATCGAGCTGCCCAAGAAAATACAATCCACCCCGCCTTCCCGCTGCGCAAGGGCATCCAACATGGGCATCTTGATATTGAGGTCCGCGTTGGTTGTCCCAGGCCCTGGATCTGGCATCCAGCCGGAGGTCACAGCCAGCCGTAGCCCGCCTTCCAGCAGGAGCAGGGCTATCAGCAGCGTCGCCAATGCCTGCCGCAACACCTTGCCAGCGGGGGTGTGTATTTGCAGAGTGGTTTGCTCGGTTTCCATTTTCATTATCGTGATTACTTTACTGCCTGCTTAACTGCCAGCCGGGTAGAGAATATTTTAGCACCTTCAACATTCAAATGCGTGGGGTCTTTCCAACCCGCATCCGGTATCATTAAGGCAATATCCGATACGGTACGGATAAACTCTTCACCATGCGACCTCACCACATTCTCAACCGGAATGAGAAAATCATCATAATATGCCTGCAAACTACTTTTAATATAATAGGGTAAATACCCTGGATAGACAGGCATTTCTACCACCAGCACTTTTGTGCCGGCATCTGCCAGGGATAGCACTTCTCGCAGCCCGGCCACATCCTCACTATCCAGATTATAGCGCTGGAGGTTTGAGTGGTCAAAATCCACCGGGATACCCTTACCTTTTTTGAAAGGGCGGAATCCAAGACTGGTCATCAAAGTAAATTCTTCATAATAGGCGTTCATATATTGCGGGTTGGTCCAAAACGATGGGGTTGATAACCACCCGAAAAGATAGGAGTGATGAAAGAGCCAAGAGCCCAGGCTGTTGACTTGTAGGAGCCAACCTAACTGGGGACTTTGCTGTAATTCGCGGGTGTCCTTATGATAACCAGCGACATAGTCCCGCGCAGAGGTGATGTAATAGAGTAATTCCGGGTGATAGCGGTGCACCAATCCGCTGCTGATCAAACCGGCACCTTTGGCGGTGAGACCATTAATACCAAAGTTAAAACAGGTGATCGGTGTCCCATTTTGTTCCCTCCTTGCAGCGGCAAATGCCAGAGGATCGAAGCCAGCATCCACCATCGAGGAGCCTATTACAATGCAATCCACCTTGCCATTTGCTCGGTATAGCGTTTCCAAGCGGGTGAGTTTGGCATCGAATTGAGGCATGCCAGTACGGAGAAAGGGCGGTTCAATGATTTCGTTGGTAGTTAGCGCTCTTAGAATCAATTCAGTTGCGGTTAGCACCACGATCAGGATCAATACACCCGTCAGTAATGTTTTTCCAAACGGTCTTGTCAACCGCAAGGCAACTGCCTGTTTCCCCAAAACATTCTGCTCTGCTTTTTCCGGCGCATTCATCGAAAGGATATTATATAATAGAAACCGTTTCCACCCTCAAAATGGAGTTGATATGAACCAAGTATTCGAAACCATACTCGCCCGTCGCAGTATGCGGAAGTTCACCAGTGAGAGCGTCAAGCCAGAACTGTTGGATATGCTCCTGCAGGCGGGCATGTCCGCACCATCCGCGGTCAACAGTCAGCCATGGGAGTTTGTTATTGTTACAGATGAGGCAGTGTTAGAGAAGTTGCGCGATGCCTTGCCATTTGGCAAATTCCACGCACCAGCAGCCATTGTGGTTTGCGGAAACCCGGTGAAAGCCAGGAATCCTTCGGGGTTGATGTTCTGGCAGCAGGATTGCAGCGCCGCCACCGAGAACATCCTGCTGGCTGCCACAGCGCTGGGGTTGGGTTCCTGCTGGGTAGGGATCCATCCCATTCCTATCCTTCCCCGCCTGGTGCGCAAAGCCTTGCGCTTGCCACCCTGGGTGACACCCCTGTGTGCCATTTACCTCGGCCATCCGCAATTCATAAAAAACGCCAAATCCAAATATGACCCCGCAAAGATCCATTACAATACTTATCGTCAATAACAATTATTGAAAACTGAGTATTATTAGAAAAGGCATAACAATTGCATTGATGGGCTAGAGTATGGATACAAGCGGAATGTTAACTTTCATTAAAATAATAGCCGGGGTGCTGCTGCTCACCACCGGTCGGAAATTGGTCTGGCTGGTTATTGGACTGGCGGGGTTTGTGGTCGGCATGGCAGCGGCACAATCCTTCCTCGATGATCCATCCATCTGGATGATCCTTGGCTCAGGTCTTGTTGGAAGCTTCCTCTGCACATTCCTGCTTAAGGTGGTTAAGTCCCTCACCCTGGGGCTGACCGGACTTCTGCTTGGGGCATATCTCATCAATGGGCTGCTCAACATGCTTAAACTCGAACTGGGAGTCTTGAACTGGGTCTTCATCCTCATGGGTGGCGCTTTGTGCGCCTTCCTGATGCTTTCCGCTTTCGAGCTGACGTTGAAATTGATCACATCCTTTGCCGGTGCGATGTTGATTACCCAACTTATCCCGCAGAGTTTCGCTTATACCCATATCCTATTTATTGCACTGGTCATCCTGGGGGTGATCATCCAGAGCCGGAAAAGACATCCGGCCAAGGAGTAATAACCAATCACTCGTGCAGTTTCCGATCCATACCAAAAGCCATATTCGGGGTTTTGGATAGCTTCTGATAGGCTTCCCTCTATTTAATGGGATGTAAGGTGAATAAAAATGATTATAAAACATTGTGATTGGTTAATCTGGACACCGATTCTGATTGCATGGTTTTTTGACTTCCTTTTTTGGAAAAAAGCACCCGGCATCTCCTTCCCCATCCTGGTCATCGTTACACTGGTAGCTGGCGGCTTCCTGGCAATCCGGGAAGGCATCCGACCGGCAAAATTGAGCTGGCTGCTGGTCATCCCTGCCCTTTTCTTTTCGATCATGACCATCTTTCGAGAAGAACCCTTTACAACATTCATCAATTACATGCTGACAGTTGTGTCCCTCACCATCCTGGCCTTTACCTATACTGGCGGGAGATGGTGGAACTACGCCATCAGCGATTATGTGCTTATTTTCTTCCGGTTTCTACTTTCGCTGTTTACCAAACCAGCTGGCTTGCTCACCAGAAAGGAAAAGTTAACGGATGTAACTGAAGAAAGCAATCCATCTGAAATTCCGTCAAAGAATCGATCCACCGAATGGGCGATCCTTCGCGGCATCCTGCTGACGCTGCCAGTAATTCTTCTCCTGTCTGCATTACTGGCGGCAGCTGACCCTATTTTCAATGAGTCGTTTAAGAATCTGCTCAGCCTTTTTAGAATCGAATCGCTGGGTGAATACCTCTTCAGAGGATTTTATATCCTGATTCTGGCTTACCTATTAGCGGGTGCTTATCTGCATGCCATTCACTCCAGCAGCGATGTTAAACTAATCGGTGTGGATACCCCCGGCATGCCACGCTTTTTGGGTTGGATTGAAGGAATCATTATGCTGCTGGGAATTGATCTATTGTTTGCGATATTTGTGGGCATCCAGTTTAAGTATTTCTTTGGCGGACAAGCCAATATTCACCTGGACGGTTTCACGTATGCGGAATACGCCAGGCGTGGTTTTGGCGAGTTAGTAGCAGTGGCTGCCATCACCCTGCTCATCATGCAGGTTCTTAATTCAGTGATCAAAAAGGAGGCAGGTAAAGAATCTGGCAGCTTCACCGCACTGTCCGTCGTCATGGTGCTGCTGGTAACCATCATCCTCGTCTCCGCCTTCCAACGCCTGCAGCTTTACGAATCTGCTTATGGCTTCTCCCGTTTACGCACCTATACGCATATTTTTATAGTGTGGATAGGAATCCTCCTGGTAATTGCCGCTGTCCTTGCAATTGCTGGGCGCTCCCGTTTATTTGCTCTGGCATTTTTTCTTGCATGCTTCGGATTCGGGGTCACTTTAAATGTGGTGAATGTGGATGGTTTAATTGCCCGTCTAAATATCCGCCAGGCAGAGGCAGAAGTTGACCTGGATATACCGTACCTGATGTCGCTGTCGGAAGATGCCATCCCAGAACTCAGAGACCAATTCTTTAACCCTCATATACCGCAAAGCAAACGCAATATCGTTGGGGGAGTGTTGGCATGTAAGAGCAGCCTGCGATCAACCGCAGACAAAACCAGTGACCTGCCGTGGCAGTCTTATACCTGGAGTCGGGAACAGGGGAATCGAATTCTAGACGAACTGGAGCCGGAGTTGGCTAAGTATGAAATACTGGATGTTGAATCCACAGGGGGTCTAATCGAGCTGAACGGCAAAACTATCCATTGCTATGATTATGGCAGGGATTGAAGAATTATAATGCAGGTACAGTTATCACCTGCCAGCAACACTTAGTACATACAGCGCGTCAGTGGTCACGTAGGGATTGAGCTTTTTTCGGCTGACCGGCCCCCAATCCACCAATGATGTCCCGCTTGTTTCCAACTTATGATGGTAATACTTGCTATCTGTAGAAAAGCCACCATCCGACAGCTTGCGAGATTCCAGATAGTCCAACGCTTCACCGCATCTCGGGTCGCTGAGAAAGCCGCATTCAGCCATCGCCTTCAGCCCATTGAGGACGTCATAATGCCAGTAACAGGGATAATGCAGCTTTATAAAATCCGTGTCCATAACGCTGCCGTCGATTAATTTACGGAACAAATTTCGTTTCAGGAAGATATCCGCGGTCCGCTCCATAGCTGATGCAGCCTTTGAGTCACCTGTCACTTTTACATACAGGTTCAATGCGCGCAGCGGCAAGAGTGACTCCATGAAGGACGATATCTTCGCAACCGGATTCATATCGCAGTTCCAGCCGCCATCCGGCCATTGCCACGAAAGAAGCCGCTTGACCAGCTGATCGCAGCGGGCATCCATGAATCCCAGCCTGAGCATGGAAAGGAGAGTAGTGCTTTCCATGGTGGCACACGCACGCGTTGGAGAACCTCCGACTAGCTTTGTGCGCCGGATGACCCAGCCCATGCGCTGATCCGAGAAGATCCATTCCACATCCTGCTCCATTAGCGGCCGCAGCCTCTCATCGCCCAGAGGATAACACAGGTCCGAAAGGACATGCAGCACCCAGTGAGCGCCATTCCATTTTTTATAAGGGGATAAAGGAATCCTGCCAGTCGAGTCCTGTTCAGAGAGCAGAGTTGAAATGAACTCACAATTCCGTGTGACTACAGCCAACGTTTTCATTACATCACTGCTGGGATCTTCCCTCAGCACCACCAGACGGATTTTATACTGGAGGATTGGATCACTATCCTGTAATAGTCTATCAAGGATCTCACCCATTATTATCCTCGCGGTGAATCAGCGTTTTATGCCAAAACCAGCAGCCAGGTCCTTGTCGCGATCGATTTCCCAGGGGTAGATGATGTAGGCATCAGTCGTTGCCGCGTAATAATCTGGCGTGGCCGGTTTGAACAGATTTCGCTCAGGGTTGAAGTGCAACACACAGGTGAGCGGCACACCCCCGCCCACCGATACGCGGTTTTTAACCGCGGTGATCGTCCGGCCGGAGCCCCAGACGTCGTCCACCACCAGGATGCGCCGACCGTGGATCAGATGGTCATCCGGGAATTGCATGAATTGTGGCCAGGAGAGCAGCTTGGACGAAGGAGTTTGCATTTCTGCTGGAAAATTCACCGCAGCGGTAAGGATACTGGTGATATTCATGGTTTCTGCGATCAAGCCGCCCGGTACAATCCCTCCGCGGGTGATCATCATCATGGAATCAAAATCACCTTCCAATTGGGGGATAAGGTGATCAATCAGTATATCAATATCATTCCAGGTCAAAGCTTCTCTGCGCATACGGTTCAGCTTTCTTCGGGATTTATTAAAATGATTATAGCAGATTTGGCGGATCAACTTCCATCCGCATCGCTGTTAATTCATGGATGTGCTCATTCAACAGGCTGACCGGGTCAGGCCCCCGCAGGATGATCTGCCAGCGATACTGATTATTGACCTTTCCGTAAAAACATGGCACAGGTCCAATCACATCTGTGGCTGTCCTGCCCGAAGCCTCCAGCCAGGCTGTGATCCTCATGCGGGTTTTCTCAGCGGTGCTTTCCGCCCGGGCAGTGGATATATCCGTGAATTCCAGTCGTACCAGTTGAACAAAAGGTGGATAACCCAGCTTGCGCCTATTTTCCAGTTCCAAATTGTAAAATCCGGTGTAATCATGACTGGCTGCCTGGCCAATTATGAAATTTTCAGGCTGAAAAGTCTGGAAGATCACCCGTCCGCCCAGATCTGATCTGCCAGCCCGGCCAGCAACCTGGATCAGATGCTGGAAGGTGCGTTCTCCCGCGCGATAATCCGGAAGCGCCAGGCCTGTCTCTGCCAGCACTACTCCCACCAAAGTCACCAACGGCAGGTCCAACCCCTTGGAGATCATCTGCGTGCCTACAAGGATGTCAGCGCGATGATTCGCAAAATGCGCCAGGATGATCTCATGCGATCCTTTGAAGCGCGCTGTCTCCGCGTCCCAGCGCAAAATATTTGCCTCCGGCAGCAACCTGCGCACTTCCGCTTCCACGGTTTCCGTCCCCACCCCAAGCTGGCGGATGGCGGTTGAATTGCAGTGAGGGCATTTCTGAGGCAGTCCGCGCGTGTAACCGCACTGGTGGCAGATCAGATTCTGCTGTTCACCATGCGATGCAAGCAGCAGATCACAACGTGGACAGGTAAGCGTATGCCCGCAGCTGCGGCAAAATATATAAGTCGCTCTGCCGCGACGGTTCAAGTACAAGATGGCCTGATGCTTTTCCCGCACGGTATCCGTCAGCGCCTGTTGCAATTCAAGACTCAATATGGAACGGTTGCCATTTCGCAGCTCCGTACGCATATCCACCACCCGGACTCCCGGCAAGCTCCCGGGTGCAGGCCGGGAAGGTTTGGCAGCCTGCAATCCAACAGCCGGCTGAACTCGGTAAGGTAAAGAGAGCACCTTCCATCCCTCTCGCTGTGCATTGAATCTCTGCGCCACGTCAGGCGTGGCGGAACCCAGAATGCAGGTAGCTCGACTGATCACGGCGTGTTGCTTTGCCAGCACACGGGTATCGTAATATGGGCCGAAATCGCCCTGGCAGTAAGAATCGTCATGACATTCATCCACCACGATCAGCCCGACATCCCGGAAAGGCATGAATAACGCGGAGCGCGGCCCCACCACCAAATCCAGCTTGCCGGCACGAGCCCGCCGCCAGGTGTCATAGCGTTCCCCCTGTGAAAGGCCGGAGTGTTGCAGACCCACCCGCCCCGGGAAGTGGTTTATGAAGCGGCGCACTGTCTGAGGAGTCAATGAGATCTCTGGCACCAGGATGATCACTTGCCGCCCCTGCCGGACAACTTCCTCAGCAGCCTGCAAATACACTTCCGTCTTGCCAGAGCCTGTCACCCCCTGCATTAAAATCGGAGCGGGGGCTTCTCCATTCCGCCATTGGTTAAAACCGGACCGAATGGCTTGTAGCGCCTCTTCCTGCTCTTGTGTAAGGATGAGAGTCTTCTCAACTTCAGGAGTAATCTTTTCCAAGGGATCGCGCATCCATTCGGTTTCCCCCAGTTGAACCAGGTCCTCCCCTGCCAAATGCTGCAGATCAGCCATGACGCAAGCTGCCTGGGCATACACCCATTGGACAGGGATGGGTCCTGGCTCCATAACCAGGAAATCTAATACCCGTTGACGCCGTACGGCAGCAGTTGTAAGTTTTTTTCCGGAGGTGGATTGGGTGTACGCTTCCAAGTCCGTCTTGCTGGCTGCCAGAGCCACCGTCCGCACCATTTTGGGCTGCACAGTTGGTGCAGGCAAATATGAGGTAGCCTCAATCCATCCGAGCTGTTTCAACTTCGCCAGCGGTTTTTTCCAGTCCATTCGGGGAAAGGCTGTGTCCAGCTGTCGGCCACGGATGGATTTCTTTTCACGGATCAGCGATAACAGGCGGTTCTCAAATTGTCCTGTCAGGCTATCTCCCGGCTCTCCGATGAAACTTACCAGTTGATCCACCCGCTGACTCAATCCCGATGGCACCATCAAATCCAGGGCTTTCGATATTGTGCACAGGAATGTCTTTGCAAGGGATTGCGCTAATATGATCTGGGCTGGCGTTACCACCGGCAGCGGATCGAGCAGAACGGATACATCCCGCGTGTCTTCCACCTCCGGGGTATTGTGGAGTTGAATTACCACTCCCTGAACCATCTGCTTGCCAAACGGTACTTCCAGCAGGCAGCCTTCTTGAATATATGGCTGCAATTCGACAGGGATATGATAATCAAAACAACCCATGATGGATGGAACGTTGACTGAAACTCGCGCGTATGGGGTCATGGGGGTGGTTTCCAGGGCAGCTTAACCCGGTTGATTGAAATCTGGCAAGCGCGAAACAATGACCTGTGTGATGCGCATCCGGGCCATGCCTTCCACCTGGAAGCGCAACCGGTTCTCGGTATCTTCCACGACATCCCCAATAGCTGGCATACGCTCCAACTTTCCCAATACATATCCGGCCAGAGTGTGATAGTGGGCATCGCGTATTTCCAGCCCGAAATGATCATTGAATTCTGATATGAGTGTCAAGCCATCCACGAGCGCCTTGCCATCGGATAATGCTTGGATCTGTGGTGCGTAGACATCAAAACTATCCCGGTAATCTCCCACAATCTCTTCCACCAGATCCTCCAGCGTGACAAGTCCGGTGGTTCCGGAATATTCATCCAATACAATGGCAATATGCTGGCGGCTGGCCTTGAATTGCACCAGCAGATCATTCACGGATATGGTTTCGGGTACAAACAGAGCTTCCCGGACTAATTCACCTGCCACTCTAGCCCTCGGTCCCGGGTTGTGCACCACAGCCAGCAAATCTCGAATATAAAGGATACCCAGAACCTGATCCAGGTCTTCCCTGAAGACCGGCAGTTTGGTGATATTCTCTTTTGAAAACAATTGGACCAACTCATCGATTGAGGTGTTTTCTTCCACAGCAACCATTTCTGTGCGCGGCACACACACCTGGCGCACAGTCAGATCCCTGAAGTCGAAAATGGCGGAGATCATATCCTGCTCGTCTTTTTCAATCACCCCATCCATCTCTGGCCCGGCGACCATCAGCTTAAGCTCTTCCACTGAAATTTGTGAAGTCTGGGTGGTTGCCACAGAGATACCGATCCATGCCAATACCTGCTTGGCTGACCAATCTGTAACATCAATAAACTTGCGAAATATGAAATTTAATATTCGCATGATGGGCGCAGCAGAAAGGGCAAATTTCTCCGGACTACGCAACACCGTTACCTTGGGTACCTGCTCTCCCAGTACCACCTGAAAAGCCGTTACGATGAACAATGACAGAATAAATGGCAGCACACGTAAAATGGGGATTATTAAATCCCAATTCGCGGGGATGTGAATTTTATTAAATAGCGGCACCAGGATATCTTCAAAAGCGCTGGCACCCAGGGCGCCAAGCGCCAGGCTGATGAGCGTGATGTAAATCTGGTTGGCAGCGATCAACCTGTCCCGCGCATTCGGATTTTGCAGCCATTCTTTTACCAGTCTTGAAGCTGCGGTCTCTCTTTGCACCAACATCTCCAGCCGTGACCGGCGGGCTGCTATGGCCGCGTATTCCACAGCGACAAAAAAAGCGTTCAAACCTATCAAAACAAAAAGCAATAGAAACTTCATGTTTCCTTTACGAGTGTTATCGCTCCATACCCAACCACTGAACCATGGTCATGGGTGACATTCCCGGAGGTGCCATATTTGAGCAGCACTCCCTTCGTTGCCCCTGCAAACCGTGCGTATTGAAGCCCGGCGATCACTGCCCCAGCCCCACAGGCAAATCCGGTGCCATCCACTTCGGATTGATAAACACCACATGTATCGAGCTTCATCATCGATTCCATGATATTGGCATCAAGCATGTTGGCAGTACGCTCCTGGTAAAAATGTGAAAGATCAGTACTGATCACCACCATGGCATTCTTTTCCTGCAGCACCTGGAAAAGGGTGGCGCCAAGTTTCTCGCAGGATTCGAGAGCGTAATCGCGCACCATTACCGGCAGCAGCGTAAAGGGGTGGGTATAGATTCGCTGCAGGAAGGGCAGCTCGATTTCCAGCGAATGCTCCTCATCATTCCTGACTGGATGTAGGTCCAGTTGATGATCATTCCAGAGGGAATCTGTCAACCTTGAGACCAGGGCGTTATCCACTCGGATCGTTCCGAGGGGCGTCGAGTAATACTGGTGGCCAGAGGTAAGAAATGACTGTCGGTAAGGTTGATGCATTGGGGAGAGGACTGCAATGACCTCTGGTTTATTGTGGCGAATGGCAGCAAAAGCATACCCCGCCACACTCCCGGAATACCGATAACCAGCGTGTGGGGCAATAACTGCCACAACTTCTCCAGGAATTTTCGGGAGAACGGCTTGATTAATATACCCATCCAGTTCGCTGGCTAGAGCAGTCCCGTCTGTGGTATACCAGTGGCCTGCTATGGGCGAAGGCCTGATGTCCTGATCCATATCACCAATTATCTCTCTTGCCATTATTGTAGCATGGAGTGGAAGATGGACAGCTTTGATGTTTAGCTGATTAGGTGTTAGGGCAAATAATAGAAGGGATTTACCCTGCCTGACTTATCACTCTGCATCTCAAAATGAAGGTGCGATCCTGATGAACGACCAGTTGAACCCATGTAACCAATCACGGTACCCTGGTAAATCCAATCACCACAGCCTACATTGATCTGGCTCAAGTGGGCGTAAAGTGACTGCCAGCCATTGCCATGATCTATGACTATCACATTCCCATACCCCCATTCGTTCCAGCCGGAATACGTAACCACACCG
>PNON01000046.1 GCA_013824865.1 Anaerolinea sp.
AAGAAGAAACAAGCTTTAATTGATGGGAAATTGGATGATCTTAAAATTTTCTCAGCAAAACAGATAACATAATTATTTCGACCCTTCGACAAGCTCAGGGAGCGAAATAATTATTTGTTAGTAATGCGGGTAAAAATATATTTACCATAACCCGTTTATGTTATTCACCTACCAAAGCCGTAGGTCGGATTGAGCTGCTCCCTGAGCTTGCCGCGTAGCGCTCCCTGATCCAGCCGAGGGGGTACCACACCGAGCTGTAGACCGGATTGAGACGCACCCCGAGCCTGTCGCGTAGCGTTCCCCGAGCTTGTCGAGGGGTAAGGTGAAATCCGACATAATAAAAGCGTTGGATTTCGCTGCGCTTAATCCAACTACGAACCACATTCCATGAAGAACAAATTGTCATTCTTCAATTCAACTTTCCAATATTCAACACTTGAATTATAAAAAGAGTCATGCTATACTGAGCGAAGTTCTACTAAAATAATAGACATTATAGGATATAAAGGATTCTGATGAGATTATCCAAACGCGGTGAATACGGCTTACGTGCCATGATCGACCTGGCTTCCTGGACGCAGGAACGCAGCGTGGTACCCATCAAAGAGATCGCGGAGCGGGAGCATATACCGGTCAAGTTCCTTGAGCAGATCTTGCTGACTATGAAAAACGCAGGACTGGTCAGCAGCCGCATGGGGGCAAATGGCGGTTATCACCTGGCAAAACCAGCCAGCGCGATCACGCTTGGACAGATCATTCGTTTATTAGATGGCCCCCTGGCGCCCATCCGCTGCGTCAGCCAGATGGCTTATGAACCATGCAGCTGCCCGGATGAGACGTCCTGCGGTCTGCGCAGTGTGATGTTTGAAGTCCGGAACGCAATTTCGGATATTCTCGACCATAAGACTCTGGCAGATGTAATTCACAGGGAAGTAAGTAAAGATCCCCTTATTCAGGAGAAAAAATGAAGAGAAAGACTTTGGCAGTTCTTGCAGTTGTGGTTGTGTTGTCCATGCTACTCACATCCTGTGGTGGCAGCGTGAAAGAACAGAATAAGCTCTCGGTCTCCGGGGCATTTGCCCTCTACCCGCTGATGGTCAAATGGGCGGAAGTATACCAGGCGGAAAACCCAGATGTGATCATTGATGTCTCCGCCGGCGGTGCTGGCAAAGGTATGTCCGACGCGCTGGCTGGTGCGGTGGATATTGGCATGGTATCACGCGGGATCGCCCAGGAAGAACTGGACCTGGGTGCGTACACCATCGGCGTGACCAAAGACGCCGTGTTTGGCACAGTGAGCGCACAGAATCCCTATCTGGCGGATATTCTAAAAATGGGAATTTCCCAGAAGACCCTGGCTGGCATCTATCTGACCGGGCAGATCACCACCTGGGGGCAGGTGTTGGGCAAGCCTGAGATCACCGATGAGATCCATGTGTATACCCGCTCTGATGCATGTGGCGCGGGCGAAATGTGGGTGAAATACCTGGGCGGCAAGAATCAAGAAGAATTGCTGGGCATCGGCGTCAATGCCGACCCTGGTGTGCTGGAGGCGGTCATCAAAGATCCGCTCGGTATTGGCTATAATAACCTGAATTACGCCTATGACATCACCACCGGCGTACCGGTTGCCGGCGCCAGAGTTATCCCATTGGATGTGAACGAGAACAGCCAGGTGGACGTGGAAGAGTTGCTGGATACCCAGTCGCAAGCCGTAGATGCGATCAGCTCTGGCAGATACCCTTCTCCACCCGCACGCGCGCTCAACCTGGTTACGAAGGGAAAACCCACCGGCACAACAATGGAATTCATCGCCTGGATACTGACTGATGGTCAGCAGTATGTGGCAGAGGCAGGTTACATTGCGCTGACACCGGACGAATTGATAGAGTCTCAAAACAGACTGAAATAATTATGGATTTGCAGGCAACGCAACCTCAGCCAACAGACCAGCGGGCGGCCGGGAAGATCCTGGCCTCCCGCCAGAGAACCGAAAGAAGGGCTTCCGTTCTTTTTAAGGGATTGACTCTCTTTCCCATACTCATATTCCTGGTCATCCTGGTTGTCCTCATCGCCAGATCTTTGCCGATCCTGCAGCAAAAAAGCTTAACAGACCTGCTCTTCGGGCAGATCTGGCGACCTTCAGAAGGGGTATTTGGGTTCCTGCCTTTCATTGCCGGTTCTCTCTGGGTCACCGGCATTGCCATCCTGCTGGCTGCCCCGGTAAGCATTTTGTGCGCCATTTTCCTATCAGAATACGCCAAACCGGTCGTACGAACCACCATCAAGCCGCTAATTGACATTCTGGCGGCGATCCCTTCCGTGGTGTACGGGTTATGGGGCGTACTGGTCATCGTCCCGTGGGTGGGAGATAGTTTTGCCCCCTTTGTTGAAAGCACACTGGGATTCCTGCCTTTCCTGCAATCTAAGAATCCCACCGGGTACAGCATCCTGTCAGGCGCCATTGTTCTTGCGGTGATGGTGACTCCATTCATCATCGCCATCTCTTATGAAGTGATGCGTACAGTTCCTCGTGGTTATCACGAAGCTTCGCTGGCGGTGGGCGCCACCCGCTGGCAGACAGTACGGTATGTCATTTTTCCGCGGGTCGCGTCTGGACTGGCAGCCGGCGTTGTCCTGGGTATTTCCCGTGCATTTGGTGAGACCATGGCGGTGTTGATGGTGGTCGGCAATAACCCGAATATCCCCAAATCCATCCTGGACGCAGCATACCCCCTGCCTGCGCTCATTGCCAATAACTATGGCGAAATGATGTCCATTCCTCTATACGATGCAGCGCTGCTTGGCTCGGCTTTACTATTATTGATCATTGTTCTTATCTTCAATGTTCTAGCCACCCTGGTCTTGCGCAAGGTCACCGGAAAGGGGCAGGAATGAAGAAGCTCACCCGCCGCCGCTTGGAGGAATCAATCGCCCTTGGTTTTATGTATATCAGCCTGGGACTGGTCACCGGCGCGCTTGGTTGGATCCTGCTTACCTTGATCATCAAAGGTGCACCGGCGCTCACCTGGTCCATGGTGTCGCAGGTGCCCCAGGGCGGGTTCTACCTGGGCAAAGAAGGCGGCATCCTGAATGCCATCATCGGCTCGCTTTACCTAGCGTTGGGCGGCACCATGTTGGCGCTGCTCTTCAGCCTACCCATCTCGTTGGGGCTGAATGTTTACATTCATCGCAAGGCAAAATGGGCTTTAATCGTCCGCTCCATCCTGGATGTATTGTGGGGCATCCCTTCAATTGTGTATGGCGCTTTTGGTTTTACCATCATGCTGGCGCTTGGGATGCGCGCATCCCTGCTGGCGGGCATCATCACCCTGGCGCTGGTGGAATTGCCCATCATGATCCGCTCGATGGATGAGGTGCTGCGGTTGATGCCGCGGGATATTGAGCATGCTTCCTACGGACTGGGCGCCACTCGCATTGAGACAGCCTTTCGCGTCATTTTGCCGCAGATGCTGCCCGGACTCGTTACTGCTGCCATGCTGGCGTTCGGGCGCGGGATTGGAGACGCTGCTTCGGTGCTATTCACGGCTGGCTACACGGACCGCATTCCCACCTCGCTCATGGACCCCACCGCGTCCCTGCCGCTGGCAGTTTTCTTTCAACTTTCCATGCCATACCCGGAAGTGCAAAAGCGAGCTTATGGGGCCGCATTGATCCTGACCATCATCGTTTTACTCATCAGCATCCTCTCTCGCTGGATAGCCTCCAGGGTATCGCGTTACTCAGTTAAATAGGTGCTCTATGGAAAATCATATTCAAATCCGCAATCTCAACGTTCGCATTGGTAACACACAGATCATCCATGACGTCAGTTTGGATATCCCTGACGGGCAGGTGACAGCCATACTGGGGCCTTCCGGCTGCGGCAAGACCACCCTGCTGCGCAGTATGAATCGCTTCCTTGAACTGACCGAGGACTCTCACATCACTGGCGAAGTGCTGCTGGATGGAAAGAATATTTATGACCAGGATGTGGATGTGACCGAAATTCGCAGACGCATTGGCTTGCTTGCCCAGCGGCCATTCTCACTGCCCATGTCCATCTATGAGAATGTAGCCTATGGGTTGCGCATCCACCGGGTAAATAATAGCCGCAATCTTAAACCGATCATCCGCCACTATATGGAGCTGGCAGGTTTGTGGGATGAAGTCAGCAAACGTCTGCATGAACCGGCTACTGCCCTCTCCATTGGACAGCAGCAGCGGTTATGTCTGGCGCGCGGCCTGGCCCTGGAACCCGAGGTGATCCTGGCAGATGAACCCACCTCCGCATTGGATCCGATTTCAGCACAGCACATTGAAATGAAATTGCAGGAATTAAAAGAAAAATATACCATTGTGCTGGTGACGCACACCCTGAGGCAGGCTCGCCGCCTCGCGGATCACGTGGTATTCATGTACCTTGGAGAAGTTGTAGAGCAGGGTTCCGCTAAAGAAGTGTTTGAAAACCCACAAATGGAGCGGACGAAGGCGTATTTGCAGGGCTCTATTGGGTAGACTCGCGTAGCGTGTAAATCACGAAAGGCGTTTCGCTACGATAATATCCGGTTTGCCGATACCGTTGGCATCCGGGATGACGCCGGTGATGGTGTAACCCAGGCGCTGATAAAACTCGTAAGGATGGCGTTTGATGTTGTGAACACTCGACAGGCAGCCGGGAAAGTCATGGTAAAGATCAGTATCGGAAAGACTGGTCATTCCATCCTCATCATCCGTTCCAAGGTAGATTGTTACGCCTCCGCGCAGCCGTACCTGGTTTTCAAGTTCCCCCACCAAAGCTGACCCGATACCCTTCCCCTGCGCATCTGGCCGAACAACCAGCGGGTGCAGCTCCCAGCCATGGCCATCATACTGGTTGATTGCACCAATCCAACCTAACAGTACCCCGTTTTGATCAACCGCGGCTAATGCGATTTTTTCCGGTTAAAGTGCTTGGTGGACCTCATGCCTGGCAGAATCCATGTCCGGCCAGGCATGAGGCCAGTGTTCTTTAAATGCCTCAACCAGTATTTCTGCAGCCTGTTCCAGGAGAGCAGAATTCCCAGACGAGAGGTATATCAGATTCTCTTTTATCTTTTCTCCACAAACCTATTATTTACCCTTAAAACAGCCCCATCACCCTGCCGGTCTCCAGGTCGAGGTCGATATCATAGAAAGCCGGGCGGGTAGGCAAGCCGGGCATGGTACTCATCTTGCCCAGTAATGGGTAAAGGAAGCCGGCACCCACCGATGCGCGAATCTCACGGACTGAGATGCGGAAACCTGTGGGAACGCCTTTGATCGTGGGATCTGCAGTGAGAGAAAGATGGGTTTTAGCCATGCAGATGGGCAGCTTGTCGAACCCGAGCCGGATGTAATCTGCGATCTGCTTTTCCGCCTCGGGGGTGTAATCTACACCATCCGCGCCATATACTTCTTTTGCGATGGTCTCAATCTTCTCTTTGATCCCCATATCGAGTGGATACAGGAATTTGAATTGCGAGGTTTTTTCAGCTGCCATGACAACTGCTTCGGACAGGTTTTTGGCTCCAGCCCCGCCAGTGGCCCAGTGTGAGCTGACCACCGAATCCTCCGCACCGGCTGCAATGGCAGCCATACGAATCATCTCCATCTCTTTTTCGGTATCCGTGGCGAACTGATTGATGGCAACCACCACCGGGATGCCAAATTTGCGGGCAGTCTTGATGTGGTGCAGCAGGTTGGGCAGGCCGGCTTCCAGCAGTGGCAGGTTCTCATCCGTGTACGCCGAATCGAGCGGTTTGCCGGCCACCACCTTGGGTCCGCCGCCGTGCATTTTGAGAGCTCTCACAGTAGCCACCATAACGACCACATTGGGAACCAATCCCGAATAACGGCATTTAATATCAAAGAACTTCTCCATTCCGATATCTGCGCCGAAACCAGATTCGGTGATCACATAGTCTGCCAGCTTCAAAGCCATCTGGTCTGCCAGAATGGAACTGTTGCCATGGGCGATGTTGGCAAACGGACCGGCATGGACGAATACTGGTGTGCCTTCCAGAGTCTGCATCAGGTTGGGCTTTATAGCGTCCCGCATCAGCACAGTCAGCGCCCCGGCAATGCCAATGTCTTCCGCGGTAACCGGGTCTCCGCTGCGGCTCTGCGCCACCACCATCCTGCCCAGCCGCTCGCGCATATCCTTCAGGCTGTTGGTGAGTGCCAACACAGCCATGATCTCGCTTGCGACAGTGATATCAAAACCGGTACCCCGTTCGTGGCCGGTTTCTTCCACGCCGGTGCCAACAGTGATGCCGCGCAGGAAGCGGTCGCTGGTATCCATCACGCGCTTCCAGGTGACGGTTTGCGGGTCTATATCCAACCGGCATAGCTTGCGGCGTTCTTCCTCGGTCAGGTCATTTGGATCTGTTTTGGTGATACCCAGCTTCTTCAAACGACCTTGCAGGCCTTTGCCAAAGGAGCGGTTACCTTTTTTATCCTGCGGACAGAGACGTTTAAACATCTGATCGTCGGAGGCTTCTGATTCGTGCAGCATACGCACGTCAATAGCTGCGGCTAACAGGTTATTGGCGGCGGTGATGGCGTGGATATCTCCGGTGAGGTGCAGGTTGAAATCTTCCATCGGGATGACCTGGCTGTAGCCACCGCCAGCTGCCCCGCCTTTTATACCAAATGTTGGACCCTGGCTGGGCTGCCGAATGCAGGTGATGACTCGTTTGCCAAGCTCCGCACCCAGAGCCTGGCTGAGACCGACTGTAGTGGTGGTTTTTCCTTCACCCAGTGGGGTGGGAGTGATGGCAGTTACATCCACATATTTTCCGTTGGGAGCATCTTTCAGCCTGTTCAACAGTTCAAGCTTTACTTTGGCTTTGAATGAGCCATAAAGCTCCAGTTCATCTGGCAGAATGCCCATTTCTTCGGCCACCTGGGTGATCGGCTTCAGTTGAGCTTCCTGGGCAATCTCGATATCGGAGGGAACAGGAGTTTTTAGTTTCAAAAGCGTGGGAGTAAATTTTCGGCTGGCGGGGGTTATTATGGACATTTTCAGGCTTTCCTTTCGCGACAGTTTTAAATTTATGCCCCTTAATTATGTTACATGTCACCCCGTTCTGCAAGGGAAATATGACAGGAAATATGAATCAAGTATAAGTATGAGACTGGCTTAAATGATGGATACTCTTGAAAGGGCCAGAAAATATATCGCTTATTCCAACTGACTCTCCCAATATCCCCTGTAGAAGCAATACATGGAAAGTAAATCAATTAGATAGATGGATAACCGATGAGACATTTCTTTCATGCCATCGTCATAACGACCATGCTGTTGCAAGGGGTGACCCCGGTCTTCGCCCAGGCTGAATCGTTTCCCGTAGAAACACGCCCAAAACACGAAACAACCCCAAAGAGTCTTCAACCTGAATTACCTTCCCCGTTGGAAGGTGCAACCAGCATCAAGGATGAACCAACTACTCCTGAGCAAACACAACCGGCCAGCGCGGATCTTCCCTACACCCTGGAAATCAAAACCTCTGTGGAAGCGGTCACTCCTGGCGATAAAGTCACACTGATCTGGACCATGACCGGGTTACTCGATAACGCAGACCTGAGCGACTTAGAACCTGAGTTTCCCAAATTAGTGACCCGAACTTCCCCTTTTTCTGATCGCCCTGCGGCTCAAATATCATTAGGTGGTGGTTTTTACGACCGAAGCAACATATTACACGCTCTGAGTTAGTAGGGTGCGTTGGAAACGCACCAAATAATATCCGATATATAATTCAATTATGCCGGAATACAGACGAGCCAGGATCCAGGGAGGAACATATTTTTTCACTGTTGTAACCTATCACCGAATACCTATCCTCACGGACGAGAAAGCAAGGTCTATCCTGAAAAATGCCTGGATGAATGTTATGAAGCGTTTCCCATTTTGGCAGGAGGCGGTATGCTTGCTTCCCGAGCATATTCATTGTGTCTGGACGTTGCCAGAAGGCGATTCGGATTACTCGGTGCGCTGGAAGGAGATAAAAAGATATTTCACGCGGGAATATCAAGCGAAATATGGCGGTTTGGATTTACCTGGTGATTCAAGGATCAAACGAGGGGAAGGGACGTTATGGCAGAGGCGGTTTTGGGAACATGCCATCCGAGATCAGGAGGACTTGAATCGGCACCTGGATTACATTCATTTCAATCCGGTCAAACACAGCCTTGTAAAGAGTGTCTCGGAATGGCCGTGGTCAAGCTTCCATAGGTATGTGAAGGAAGGGTATTATGCTGGAAATTGGGGCGGTGCCGGGAAGGATTTAAACGATAGTAAGGAGTTTGGTGAATGAGAGGTCTTCAAACAAAGAAAGTTGGTGCGTTGGGAACGCACCCTACGGCTGATCGCCCTGCGGCTCAAATATCATTAGGTGGTGGTTTTTACGACCGAAGCAACCTATTACACGCTCTGAGATTGCTTCGCCACTGGGTGGCTAATGACACGACGAGCGGGAAAGATTGCTTCGGGAGAAATTAAATTTATGGACGATTAGAAATAAAGCCCCGTGAGAGTTGCTCTCACGGGGCTTTGTGGAATTTTCGCTTAGTTGTTACTTTAAGATTTGCTAGATATGTCGTCCTTTGCTCTGTCAATGAAAACGGAAACCGGAATCGGACCGGGATTTTCACCATTCCGCAGGCGCAAGGCAACCTGATCGTTTTCCATTTCCTTATCGCCGATAATCAGCATATAGGGTATTTTCTGATTCTGGGCATCACGAATCTTGGCGTTCATGCGTTCAGAACGGTCGTACAGCATCACCCGCAACCCCGCTTTACGCAGCTGATCAGCAACATTCCTGGCATAGTCCACATGGCGGTCCGCAATAGGGATCAATGCTGCCTGGATGGGTGAGAGCCAGGCGGGGAAGGCGCCGGCATAGTGTTCAATGAGCACCCCAAAGAAACGTTCCAGGCTGCCCAACAGGGCGCGGTGAACCATATAAGGGCGATGCGGCTGTCCATCCTCGCCAATATAGGTCAGGTCGAAGCGCTCGGGCAGATTGAAGTCAAACTGGATGGTTGAGAGTTGCCATTCGCGGCCGATGGCGTCTTTGACTTTCAGGTCGATCTTCGGGCCATAGAATGCGCCACCGCCTCGATCCACTTCATAATCCACACCTGTTCGTTTTAAAGATTCTTCAAGCGCTTCTTCGGCAGCCAACCATTGCTCTGGCAGCCCCACTGATTTTTCCGGTTTAGTGCTCAGATAAGCCTGGATGGCTGAAAAGCCGAAGCTGCGTAAAATATGCAGGCTGAAGTTCAGCACAAAATCGATTTCAGCCGGCATCTGGTCTGGCCGGCAAAAATGGTGGGCATCGTCCTGGGTAAAGCCGCGCACACGCATCAGCCCATGCAGCACACCGCTACGCTCGTAGCGATAAACCGTGCCTTCCTCTGCATAGCGGAGCGGTAGATCCCGGTAGGAACGCAGAGAGTTCTTGTAGATATACACATGGAAGGGGCAATTCATCGGTTTGAGGAAATATTGCTGTCCTTCAATGTCAACCGGCGAATACATATTCTCTTTGTAAAACCCCAAATGTCCGCTGGTCTCCCACAACTGCGCTTTTCCGATGTGGGGTGTGTAGACAAAATCGTAACCATTGGCCTCATGTTCCTCGGACCAGAAGTTTTCAATAATTTTACGGATTTTGCCGCCCTTGGGATGCCAGAGAATTAAACCAGCGCCGACCTCTTCCACCACGCTGAACAGATCCAGATCGTGTCCGATCTTGCGGTGATCCCGTTTTTTCGCCTCTTCCATACGCCACAGGTAATCCTTCAATTCATCGGGAGTCTTCCAGGCGGTACCATAGATGCGCTGCAGCATGGGGCGTTTTTCATCCCCACGCCAGTACGCGCCAGCGACTGACAGCAACTTAATGGCTGCCGGATTTATCCGGGTGGAGATATCCACGTGCGGGCCGCGGCAGAGATCGGTAAAAGTCCCCTGTGAATAAAGAGAGATCTCAGGTTTCTCTGTGACCGGGTTGCCGTCGTCGTCCATCTCGCCTCCTTCCAAACCGGCGATTAATTCAAGTTTGAAAGGCTGGTCGTGGAAGATCATTCTGGCTTCTTCAGCGCTGACAACTTTCCGTTGAAAATCAACTTTGGATTGGATGATCCCGCGCATTCGTTTTTCAATGCTTTCCAGGTCTTCCGGCGTTAAAGGGCGCGGCAGGTCGAAATCGTAATAAAAGCCGTCTTCGATCGCAGGTCCAATCGCCACTTTGGCTTCAGGGAATTTTTCCACAACCGCCTGAGCCATGATGTGAGATGTAGAATGACGGATTCGATATAACTCCGATGCCTCATACAGTTCTTTTTTGTCTGCCATATTGTCCTCCAAAATAATAATGGATATTAAAATTAAAACTCTCAACCCTTCTGGGGCGAGAGTATGTCTATCACGCGGTTCCACCCAGATTGATCCCAAAACGAGATCATCTCTGAAGACCGATAACGGGGTCAACCGTTCTCCTTACTCGGACAGATTCCTTTCAGGGTTACGCTCGCAGGTGGTTTTCAGCGCGGTTCTCACAAGGAACTTGCAGCCAACGGCTCCTTCTCTCTGTTGCTGGAAACTGCGATTACTCTTCCTGGTCGTTGCGTTGTTATTGAGCTTGTATCATTATACTCCTCTATTTCATAAGTAGAGATGAAAGTAAAACCATGCAGTCCTTTTTGTCTGCGAGGGAGTGCCTAATACGGCTGTAGCCTGCATGTCCTTGCAAGGGTGTGCCTTTTACGGTTGTAGCCTGCATGTCCTTGCGAGGGAGTGCCTTTTACGACCGAAGCAATCTGACTATTTACCATTAGATTGCTTCGGGGGAAAACCATCCCCTCGCATATCATCCCAGCACCATCGGGAAAGACATGTTAAGCTTCGCAGCATTCGTAAAGACATGTTGAATGGTTTGGTTTTTTCAAATCACTATCACCATACATGATCATTCACTAAGGATATTACTTTAGAATATTGTAACAATTCCATAAAATCTATCTCTATACACTTTCAGTTCAGGTTAATATTCAGCGGATAAATCTTTCCATTCTGGATTAATTGAGTTAATTAAATCAATCTTTTTTTGCCGCGAGCCTGCTTTGATTTGCTTTTCCCTTGTTATAGCCGCGTAAATGTCAGTGGTTTCTTCATAATAAACCAACCTATTCACTTTATACTTCCCTGTAAAACTGGATTGCGAGGCATTCTTGTGTTCTTCGAGTCTGCGTGAAAGATTATTCGTCACACCAGTATAGAGGACATTATTTGTTCTGTTAGTGAGAATATAGACAAAGTATTGTTTTTGCATAAACCATCTATCACAATGAAATTATATATGCTATTATTCATTTGTCGTTGCGAGGGAGTGGTTTTTACGACTGAAGCAATCTCTTGCCACGCGCTGAGATTGCTTCGCCACTGTGTGGCTCGCATAGCATCCCGGTTATTTCGGGAATGACATCCCCCTTTGTGTATTTGCGAGGGAGTGCTTTTTACGACCGAAGCAATCTGACTATTTACCATTAGATTGCTTCGGGGGAAAACCATCCCCTCGCAAAGACATGTTAAGCTTCGCGGCATTCGCAAAGACATGCGAACACCATTGCGTCTATGCGGTGGTGCGCCTTTCACAACGAAGCAATCTCCCATTCTGCCTTCAGATTGCTTCGCCACTGTGTGGGCTCCGCGAAGCGCCTTTTTGGGTAAGCCCACCCACTGCCTTGATAATTTTTCACTTTGAACGAGTGAAAATATTTTGCTGTGCCATCATATTTTCGCTTCCCGCTCGAGGACTTTCAGAAAGATTTCAACCGCCTTCGGGTCAAAGTGATTGCCTGAACCAGATTTAATATAACCAATAACCTCCTCATCAGGCCAGGCTGCCCGGTAGGGACGTTCAGAACGCAGGGCATCCCAAACATCCACGATGGCGAACAAACGCGCCGCCAGCGGGATCTGTTCCTCTTTCAGTCCGCGCGGGTATCCACTGCCATCCCATTTTTCATGATGGCAATAAGGAATATCCAATGCCGGGCGAAGGTAAGCAATCGGCGAAAGCATATCGAAAGCGAACTGCGGATGCTGGCGCATGATGACCCATTCGTCATCGGTCAATGGGCCGGGCTTGAGCAGGATGCCATCCGGCACGCCGAGCTTGCCCATATCATGCAGGAGGGCGCCGCGGCGGACATGAACCATTTGTTCTTCGCCAATGCCCATCGCCCGTGCCAATTGCATGGTCGTCTCGGTAACCCGCAGCGTGTGACCTTCGGTTTCTCTGTCGCGCAGATCCATCGCCCGCGACCAGCCCTCGATGGTGGCGTCGTAGGCGATGATCAGGTCGGTGTTGGAGCGCTGCAATCCGTCGAACAGGGTGGCATTATCCACGGCGATGGCAATCTGCCCGGCCACGGTTTCGAGGAATTCCAGCCATTCAGCGTCCAAAGTGGGCTGGGAACGCAAATATACTTCCAGCACGCCCTTGACCTGTCCCTTGGCGATGAGCGGCATAGCGCAGTAGCTTTCGAAATCCTCGTTGACTAGCAGATCGGCGTGTGCAGAATCCAAATAATTTGATTTCAGGTCAGGCACGTAGGCCGTCCGCCGTTCCAGCGCGACGCGCCCAGCCTGGCCTTCGCCCAGGTGTACGGAGGAGCGTTCGATCCCTTTTGTGCGAAAACCCCGGCCAGCTGAAAATCCCAACGTCTGGGTATATGGATTTAACAGCAGCACACAGGCAGCATCCACTTTCTGATAGCTCACCACCTGCTCGAGCGCTACGTTTAATGTAAGGCGCAGATCGAGGCTGCTGGTGATGGCATGGTCAATGGCGCGCAGGGAATGAATGTTGCGCAGCCGGCGCCGGGTTTCTTCGTACAGCTGCGTGTTGGTGATGGCTTGTGTGGCTTGATTGGTCAGTCCTGTGAGCAAAGTCAGTTCGTCCGCGGAAAAATCGCGCGGCTGGCCGAGGGTGAGCAAACTCAAACTACCGATCAATGTGGAGCCGCGGCGCATCTCCTGCACGACCACAGTGCGGACATTGAACTCTGCATACAGAGCGGCATTGGGCAGACCCGGCACAGCCTGGATATCCGTTATGACCAGAGCTTCGCCTGGATGAGGTTCGGCCGATTCGAACATGGTTCTGGGCGTGGAGCTGTGACGAGCCAGGAAACCGGGCGGTGCGCCGCAAACCTTAACGCATTGCAACTCGCCAGAGCTTTCATCGAGCAGGTCAACGGCAACGACTTCGACGTCGAGAGCTGCTGCGGTCTCTGTACAGATTGTATTCAGCACCACCTCAAGAGCCAGATCTTTGTTCAGCTTGAGGGCGGTGCGCGCCAGGGCTTCAGCGCGGGAGATATTCAGGCGGATTTGATCTTCAGCCTGCTTGCGCTCGCTGATGTCGCGAACTATCGCCTGGAGAATATACTCGCCCCCGATGAAAACGCGATTCAGGCTTACCTCAGCAGAAAAAGGTGTTCCATCCAGACGGATGTGGAGCCACTCAAAAAACTGCGGTTCGCCAGAGAAAGCGGCTTCAATTTTCTCCACAGCCGATTTGCTTGAAAAGCTGCCGTCGGGTTGAAGTTCAGGTGAAAAATCAATGGGTGAATGGCCGACGATCTGGTCTTTTGAACAACTGAAGATCTTCTCTGTAGTAGTATTGCAATCCAGGAAGGTGGTGTGGTTCATGGTGAAGATCGCATCGTTGGCGGAATTGAACAATGTTTTGAACTTCTCTTCACTCTCCCGAAGTTGATCCTCAGCCTGCTTGCGCTCGGTGATGTCCATGATCATGCCGGAGAGGGTCTCGCTTTCCAATAGTGCGCTCAGGAGCACCGACAAGGTTTTGCCTGAGCGGGTTAAAGTTTGTGTTTCAAAGCTGGATATCCTTCCGTCTTTTTGCAGAATTTCCAACAACCGGGCACGATCTTGTGGATTTTTATAATGGCCTGTGATATTGCGTCCCACCATTTCCACGGCATCATTGAAGCCGTAGATTTTTGCCATGGTCTGGTTGGCGAACAAGATTTCACCCTGGAGATTGGACTGATACACGCCGACCAGCGCGTTGTCCACCACGTCGCGGTATCTTTTTTCAGCTTCGCGGCGCTGGCGGCGATTCTCCACCTCACGCAGTTCGCGATTAATGAGGGGGCACAGGCGCACCAGGTTGTCTTTCAGGACAAAATCAGAGGCACCCTGCCGCATCAATTCGGAAGCCCGCTCTTCGCCAATGGTGCCGGAGACAGCGATGAAAGGCAGGTCCAAACCACTTTCACTGAGCACTGCCAGCGCGCCGTACGAATCAAACCGGGGCATGTGATGATCGGAGATGACAATGTCCCATTTCTTTTTTGCCAGCGCAGCGCGCATGTCTTCGGCAGTTTCCACGCGTTCGACGGTCACGTCAAACCCGCCCATGCGCAATTCGTGCATGATCAGGGCGTGATCTTCTTCCGTATCTTCAACGTGTAAGGCATGCAATTGTGTTGACATGTTCAACCTCCGAGATGAATTGCGGATTGCGGATTATAGAATTCAGACTCTGTAATCGTAAAGTAAAACACTGCTCCCTCACCGACCTTGCCCTCGGCCCAGATGCGCCCGCCATGGCGTTGAAGGATGCGTCGCACGATAGAAAGGCCGATGCCAGTGCCAGTGAACTCGGATTCGCTGTGCAGGCGCTGGAAAGCGGAAAAAAGCTTGTCAACGTATGCCATATCGAAGCCGGCGCCATTGTCACGCACATAATAAATTTCGGAATTCAGACTGGGAGCTGCAGATTGCGGGCTGCCAGAATCAACGGGTTCTGCAATCTGCATTCCGAATTCGATGACCGCCTTCTCTTTCTTTGAGGTGTACTTCCAGGCGTTGCCCAGCAGGTTTTCAAGCGCGGCGCGCAAGAGGCGGGCATCCCCCTGGGCGGTCAGGTCCGCGGCAATCTTCCACTCGACCTGGCGTTCCGGCTGGCCGATTTGCAAACTGGCAGCGATGTCTTTTACCAATGCGCTCAGGTTCACGGGTTGAAAGTTCATTTCTGCACGGTTAACTCGCGAGAGTTTTAGCAGGTCTTCGATCAATTGATCCATGCGGGTGGTGGCAACGCCAATGCGCTCAAGGTGCTTCTGCCCATCGGCATCCAGTTGGCCAGCGTAATCCTCGATCAGGATTTTGCTGAAAGCGATGATATGGCGCAGGGGAGCGCGCAGGTCGTGAGAGACCGAGTGGGAGAAGGCTTCGAGCTCCTCGTTGGCCATCAGCAATTTGTGGTTGAGGCGTTCGACCTCCATAATTTGCGCTTCCAGATCAAAATTGAGGGCGGCAAGTAGTTCAGCCTGCTGCCGCACCTGTTCACTCATGCGGTGCATCTTGACAAAAGCAGCAACCTTGGCCTTTAATATCTCCGGGACGAATGGCTTGAGCACATAATCCACCGCGCCAGCGGTATAGCCCTGGATGATCTCCATGTCGCTCTTACTGACCGCGGTGAGGAAGATGATTGGCGTGTCGCGGCTGCGTTCACGTTCGCGGATCAGCGCGGCAGTCTCGAAACCGTCCATTCCGGGCATTTGGACATCGAGCAGGATGACGGCAAATTCCTGCTTGAGCAATGCGCGCAGCGCCTCGCGGCCGGAACTGGCGTGCACAAGGTTTTGCCCCAACGGTTCCAGCACGCTTTCCAGCGCCATCAGGTTTTCCTGTCGGTCGTCCACCATAAGGATGTTGACCAGGTCTGATTGCGCAGTGAGGATTTCGGATTTTGGATCGGCAATTTTGGATTCAGGATTGGTGCTGGCGAATCTTGAATGGTCAGGGTCGGATCTCGGTTTGGGTATTACGGTTTGATCTTTTGACATACGCATCCTACCTGTTATTGATTTCGGATAATAGAGCCTCTCATGATGAAAAAACAATATACCTTTTATTAAGTTTGCATTCCAAAATTTGCAATCAGGCTGCCGATCTCTTTCAGCGGCAGGATGTAATCAGCGGCTTTGAGTGCAATGGCAGCCGCAGGCATGACGCGCGCTCTGGCAGTTTTCGGATCCTGGGCAACAGTCAACCCACCGCGCTGTTTGATGGCTGCCAAACCCTGTGAGCCATCCTTGCTGGCGCCGGTGAGCAACACACCAATGAGTTTTTCGCCATAACATTCAGCAGCTGACTCAAAGAACACGTCAATCGAAGGGCGGGCGAAGTTGACGGGTGCATCGGTGGACAGGGCGAAATGACAGCAGATATGGGACGCATCCTTTGCGGGTTGCAAAAGATGGATTTCTGAAATCCGGCCAGCCGCCTTTTGCACCCCGCAATCCAGGAGCAGGTGATAATCCGGTGGAGCAAGGTAGGCATGCCCCGGCTCGATGCCCATTTTATCTTCGGCTTCGATCAGCGCCAGGGCGGAGTGTTTTTGCAGCAACGCGGTCAATAACTGGGTGGAATCCGCGGCGCGATGCTGGACGATCGCAACCGCTGCGGGGTAATTTTCCGGCAGGGCAGTGAAAAGGGAGCGGATGGCATTCAATCCGCCGAGAGAGCAGCCAATGGCGACGAGTTCATAAGTCATCCTGCTGACTGGTCCTTCCTGCGGAATAATTTCTCTTTTGCATCCATCACTTCATAATCCGATTCGTGCCGGGTAAACTTGATCGATTCGCTGCTGCCCAAGCCCAGAAAACCGCCTGGCGCCAGGCTCTCGTAGATCAGCTCGTGCACCTGGGCGGAGAGTGACTGGTTGAAGTAGATCATCACATTGCGGCACAGGATGAGGTGGAACTCATTGAAGGAGGCATCGGTGACCAGGTTGTGCTGCGCCCAGAGTATGTTCTTTTGCAGTGAGGTTCTCATCAAAGCGTTGTCATATTTTGCCGTGTAATATTCAGAGAACGAGCGCGTCCCACCGGCTTGCTGGTACGAGGCTGTGTATGCCTTCATGTTGCGCATGGGGAACACTCCCGCTTTGGCTTTTTGGAGGACGACTTCGTTGAAGTCCGTGGCATAAATGCGGCAGTGGTCATACAGGCCTTCTTCTTCAAGCAGGATGGCCAGCGAATAGACCTCCTCACCGGTGGAACAGCCCGCGCTCCAAATACGGATGAAAGGAAGGGAGCGCAGCACAGGCACTGCTTTATTGCGCAGGGCGGCGTAGAAGTTGGGGTCGCGAAACAGACCGGTGACATCTATGGACATGGCCAGGATGAACTGCTCCATGTTCTCCGGGCTGTGCAGCACCCTGGCCTGGAATTCTGAGATGGTCTCAACCTTTGCGTCCGTCATGCATTTCGTCAGCCTGCGCTTGAGCGACGACCGGGCATAGTCGCGGAAATCGTAGCCGTAGCGTTCATAAATGGCTTCGAGGAAGAGGCGCAGCTCGAGGGACTCGGTTTCGGTCTGCGAAGCATCCCTGTGGGACTGCGGACTGCGGTTTGCGGAACGTCCTGGTGGATTTGTGGATTCTGTCATTTTATGGGGTTGCACCTTTCGGTTTGGAAAGCCGGCACAGTGGAAGGCATGGGAGAGATTGCCGCGTTCGCTGAAGAACGCTCACTCGCAATGACACAAATAGGGATGTCTTTGCGAGGAGGGCGCTTTTCCCGACGAAGCAATCCCGGGGAAAGCATGGGAGAGATTGCCGCGTTCGCTGGAGAACGCTCACTCGCAATGACATATGGGCAGGAGATAGCTTCGGGAGAAATATCACTCCCTCGCAATGACACATTGAATGAAGACTGCTCCCCGCATATCATCCCAGCCTCAGCGGGACTGACACAAAGAGAGATGTCTTTGCGAGGAGGGCGTTCTTCCCGACGAAGCAATCCCAGTGTGTGGCAGGAGA
>PNON01000047.1 GCA_013824865.1 Anaerolinea sp.
CCGGAGCAGCTTCGAGCGGATAAACCCCAGGATGAGCAGCAGCACAATTGCCACAAATAGATTGCGCCAGAAGGAAAGGATTATGGGTGGCAGGCTGTATTTTTCAGTGAGATAACGCACAAAGATGGCTGAGGTTGACAGGATGACAGCGCTTAACAACGCGGTCGGGTACCCCTTGGGTGCGGTTTGGGTTGAAGTCTTGGCCATAATGCATTCAGATAATGGAGGGAAAGCTTCACTTCACCTGATAGGGTACTTCCAGAATGACTATATTGTCGAGATTCAGCAAGCTCTTGCGGATGATTTCCGCCGTGCGCATATGCAGGAAGCGGGTCCACAAGCGGCGTGGCACAAACTGTGGCACCACAATGGTAATGACTTCATTCGGAGACAATTCTTCAGATAGCTGGTCAATGTATTCCAATAGCGGTTCTAGAAACTCCCGGTAAGGCGAGTGTAGTACCACCAGGCGCACGCCATCACCCCATTTGATCCACTTTTCTTCGATCTTCTCAGTTTCTTTGGGATCAATACTGATGTGCAGGGCGGTAATATCCATGGACAGGGTACGGGCATATTTCAGGGCCATGAGGGTGCCATTATGCACCCCGCCAATGGGCATGAGCACCCGGTTACGGGCAACACGCTTCTGGTAGACGTGAGTATCCAGCGAAAGCTGCGTTGCCAGGTCTTTGTAATGATGATGGATGGTATAGAACCCAAAAACCAGCAAGGGAATGATTAAAACCACAATCCAGGCACCGTCTTTAAATTTGGTCACAGCGAAGATGGTCATCACAAGGGCGGTAAGGAACCCCCCAAAACCATTGACGATCATTTTAAATTTCCAACCTGGCGTGTGCTTCAGGGTGGAGCCTGGTTCCACGATCTCCTCTCCTGGCTTCAAATGGCCAGATTTCCACCAGCGGCGCGCCATTCCGGTTTGGGAAAGGGTGAAGGAGAGGAAGACCCCAATGGCGTATAGCGGGATCAGTCCGGATACGCTGGCTTTAAAAAGGATCACCAACAGGGCGGATAGAAAAGCCAGGGATGAAATTCCGCGCGAGAAAACCAGCCGACTGCCTTTGGCGGTTAGCTGCTTGGGCAGGAAGCCATCCCCGGCAATCAAAGCCCCCAGGCGTGGAAAATCCGCGTAGGCAGTATTGGCGGCCATAATCAATATTACGGTGGTGGAAGAGATGGTAGCCAGGTAGAGGAAGCCGCGGTTGGCATATACCGTCCGGGCAATTTGGGAAATTACAGTTTCACTTTCAGCAGGCAGGGCACCAATCTTAATGGCTAGGAAGGTGGTGGCAATAAGCATGCTGCCAAGGATGCCTGCCATCCAAACGAGAGTGGTACCGGCATTCTTGGAACGCGGCTCTTTAAACGCGGTGATGCCATTGGAGATGGCTTCCACACCGGTCAGGGATGTTGTTCCATTGGCAAAAGCTTTCAGTATCAGAAAGACAGTGATTGGCTGGAGTAGGTCCATTTCCACTGTTGGTGGGTTGACGACCATACCCAGGCTGCCGGTGGCGTATTTGATCAGTCCGAGGATGAGGGTGATAAACATCATCACAAGGAAAAAATAAGTGGGAATGGCAAAGGTAGTACCAGATTCTTTTACACCGCGTAGATTGATGACCATGACCATGACGATCAAAGCTACCGCGATTTCTACTCGATAAGGATATAGGGCAGCATAAGCGGATGTGAGCTGCGCCACACCGGAAGAGATGGAGACTGCTACAGTGAGGATGTAATCCATCATCAGCGCGGCACCTGCGGTTTGCGCGGGCAGCTCGCCCAGGTTATCACGGGCAACGATGTAGGCGCCGCCGCCACCTGGATAGGCATGAATGGTCTGTTCGTAGGAAAAGGTTATGATGGCCAGAAGGATGACAATCCCGATCACCAGGGGTAGGGATAAGTGCAATGCGGCTACCCCGGCAACCAACAATATGGTCATCAACTCCTGGGGGCCGTATGCTACCGAAGAAAGTGCGTCGGATGAAAAAACCGCCAGGCCAACCAGCTTGCCGATGGCTTGATGACCGGCATCCGCGGTAGCGATGGGCTTGCCAATGAAGAGAGCCTCCCATTTTCGGTTCGGTTTATGGTCTATTGTTTCTTCAAAAATATTATGATGATCAGGATGAATTTGCACAGTATTTACCTTCCAATGATTGCTCCATTATAAAACATGAATCTCAATATGAGGTGGTTGGACATCTCCTAGAAGTTCTTCGTTTCCCGTAGACGGCATCATGGCGATTAATGTAACCGTGTGAAATGTGTAGCGGGAATGGTAACCTGGTCTTTATAGAGATTCCTCGCCCCTATGGAACAGTTGTAAGACATGCAGCTAACGGGGATCGGAATGATATGAAGAATGAAGAGCATGAAGGCTAACTCAACTCAAGATGAGATTCTTCGTGTCCATTAAAGGCAACAGGACACTCAGTATCATACAAATGATGTAAAGGTGGAATTATTGCAGGAATAACTATGCTCGCAATTCAGTAATCCGGTGTTTAACCGCCTGACGGTACCGTTTCAGCACATTCATCAGGTGGGAGCGCTTGAATAGATGTTTCACTGACCGTGGAAGTACTTCTGCCCTGGCTAGCCGCATCACTTCATCGGCTATGGTGAAGGCGGCATCCGGTTTGCCCAGCGCTTGCGCGCAGTGTCTGCGCTGAGCCCACAACTGCCGGTCATCCTGCAACCAATGGGCGGTAATCTCCAGCAATTGCTGGCTGGTTTCCGCCATCTCGCCAGCGCCATTCGCAATCACATATTCCGCGTTTCCACGCTCCTGCCCGGGCAGCACGTTGACCAGCAGCATGGGCAATCCAGCAGCCAGCGCCTCCGAGACGATTAACCCGCCGGCTTTGCAAATCACCGCATCAGAGGCTTGCAGCAACGCGGGAATAAAATCCACATAGTTGTGAATGCGTACCGGTAGGTGCCAGTCCTCCCCCCGCATAGCCTGGTAGAGCGCCTCATCCCCACCAGCCACAAGCACCAGCTCCAGTGGGTGTCCGCTGTGATTCAGTCCTTTCAGGATGGCAGGCAAGCCTTCCACCCGCTTGCTGCCAGCCACCAGCAGGGTAAAACGGTCGGGATCCAAACCTAACTCAGCGCGGACCTCCGCTTTAGTTGGATGAGCCTTGCTGAACTCGGTGGAAACAGGGATACCGGAGATGATCACTTTCTCGGCAGGTACCCCGGCTTTCACCGCCTGATGCTGGACCATTTCGGTGGGTACCACCCAGCGCTCTGAACCGACATTGAACCACATATGATGTACCCCCACTAGATCGGTCACCACAGTCACCAGCGGGATGTTGATCTGCTTCATGGTGAACACGGCATCCAAAGGTGCCTGGTATATGGGATAAGTGGTCACGATCACATCCGGTTTATGGCGTTTGATGAGATCATTCATTACATCATAAAGCATGGGGATCAGGATGCTTTCCAGCATGATGGCTGGCAGAATACCATCGCTGGCTTCGTAGCCAATGCGGTAAAGTTCTGGAACGGAACGGATGATGTTGTCGTAATCGGTCTGGATTTCTCGTAAATAGAAGGGTGCCCGTTCATCTTCGAGCGGATTGACCATCTCCACCTGACAATCCGCGCCATATTTATCTTCTAGTGCGATTTTTACCGATTTGGCTGCGCTGCGATGACCAAAGCCGGCATCAGCATAAAGGATCAGGACGCGTTTTAATTGGGTCATCGAGACCTCCACCATCTATTGTAGCAAAATTGGGGATTGGGCGGGCGAGAACCTCCGTTTGTCTTTTACGGGAAGCCTGTTTTTATATATTTGGCAAGCAGTAGAAGAGCCTGTTCGGCGGCCTGTTTTTTAACCTGCAGACGGGAACCTTCAAAGAGTAACCTGACCGCCCGCTCTCCTGAGGGAGTGCTCAGACCAACCCAGACTGTGCCCACGGGTTTAAGGGGTAAGCCACCACCAGGTCCGGCGATGCCAGTAACGGACATGCCGATATCTGCGGCCAGCGCCTGCCTCACACCACGAGCCATTTCGAGCGCGGTTTCCTCGCTGACTGCGCCATGTTGGGTCAGGGTGTTGTGCTGAACACCCAGCAGGCGCTCCTTGGCTTCGTAAGCGTAGGCGGTTATGCTGCCCAGGTAATATTCAGAGCTGCCCGGGATGTTGGTGATGCGGTGGCCGATCAATCCGCCGGTACAAGATTCCGCCAGCGCCAATTTGTATCCATTAACCTTTAATAAAGTGCCGATTTCCTTTTCAAGAAGCATGCCTTTGGTCTCTCCATTGACTTTATTCTAACCCAAAACCTGGCGTTAATTGTCCGATGCGCTAGGCGTGGGTGCGTTGGTTTGAATGCACCAGACTGAAACCCAACACAATATGTTTGGTAAAAGATTCTTCGCGCCCATCTAAGTGATGGTGTTAAAATATCAACATGTTAATCACACCCAATATCCAGAGCATTTTGGATACACTGCCGTTGAAACCCGGCTGTTACATCATGAAGAACAGCGAAGGTATGGTGATCTATGTGGGGAAAGCCATCAACCTGCGCCACCGGGTGCGGAGCTACTTCCATAAACAGGCGGACTGGGACCATAAGACACGCAACCTGGTGCCAAATATTGCGGATATTGAATGGATCGTGGTTGGGTCGGAACTTGAGGCGTTGATCCTCGAGATGAATCTGATCAAGAAACACCGGCCGCGCTTTAATGTGCGCTTGAAGGATGACAAGAAGTACCCATACATCAAGGTGCACTGGATGAACGACTTCCCCAAGGTGACGGTGACAAGGGAGATGGAGAAGGATGGCAGCCATTACTTTGGCCCATACACTTCTGTATGGGCAGTACACCAGACCATGGACCTGCTGCGGCGCATCTTTCCCTTTCTAACCTGTGACCGGGTGATTACCGGGGCGGATGAGCGCGCCTGCCTGTATTACGACATCCACTTGTGCTCAGCGCCGTGCATTGGAGCCATTGATAAGACTGCATACCGCCAGAATATCCAGGATTTGTGCTCCTTTTTGGACGGACATACAACCCCGATCGTCAATCGTCTGCAAGGTGAGATGCAAAGAGCAGCTGAAGATCTGAAATTTGAAAAAGCAGCTGCCCTGCGCGACCAGGTATCTGCCATCAATACAGTGGTGGAAAAGCAGAAGGTGATCAGCTCGGAGCAAATGGACTCGGATGTGATCGCCATGGCGCGGGCTGAAGGGGAGGCCTGCGTACAAATCTTCTTCATCCGCGCCGGCAAGCTCATTGGACGCGAATACTTCATCCTGGAAGGTACGGAAGATTCAAGCGACTCAGAAGTGGTCTCGCAGTTTCTCAAACAGTTCTATTCTGAAGCTGCCACCCTCCCGACGGAAGTACTATTACCCAATGAAGTCGAGGAGGCCAATATCATCAAGCAATGGCTGGCAGCCCGTAACAACAGTCAAAAGGTGGAACTGCTGGTGCCGCGCAGCGGGGTAACGCACGAGTTGGTGGAGATGGCGGCGGAGAATGCCGCTGATACATTGAACGCGTTACGGGCACGCTGGCAGGCGGATACCCACAAGCAAGCTGAGGCGCTTGGCGAGCTGCAGATAGCGCTGGGACTGCCGCATCCGCTGAACAAGATCGAGTGTTACGACATCTCCAACATCCAGGGGACAGCAGCAGTGGGCAGCATGGTTGTGTTCGAGCAGGGTGTACCCAACAAGAAGAATTACCGGCAGTTCAACATCAAAGGCGTGGAAGGACCGGATGACTTTGCCAGCATGGAAGTGGTGCTCAGCCGTCGTTTCAGAAGGTGGCAGGCTGCTGAAGCTGAGTCAGTGCCTGGCAAGAAGCCCGATCCGGCATTCGCGCTTCTGCCGGATCTGCTGATCGTGGATGGTGGCAAGGGTCAGCTCGGACGGGCAGTGAAGGTGTTGGAAACCTATGGATTACTGGAGCGGGTACCAGTGGTGGGGCTGGCCAAACAGCAGGAAGAGTTATTCAGGCCAGGGATATCGGAATCTGTTTCACTCCCTCGCCATAGCCAGGCGCTATATCTCATCCAGCGTGTTCGGGATGAAGCGCACCGCTTTGCCATTACCGCCCATCGGAAAAAGCGCACCAAGACTGGACTGGCTTCGCGGCTGGATGCCATCACCGGGGTGGGGCCAAACCGCCGCCGTGCGCTGCTGATGCACTTTGGCTCCATTGAAGGTATTAAACAAGCGACAATTGAGCAACTGACCGAAGTGAAAGGCATCACCCTGACGGTGGCGCGGGCGGTCAAGGCGGGGTTGGAATAATGATATACGGGAGAGATGTTGCCCGGGAAACCCTGCAACCTTGATGGGCGATCAGCGTATAGAATACAGGGAGAAAAAGGTACAGTATGGGAAAGCAGTCAAAAATTATTAAACCCACCCTCGGATTAGCACTCAGCGGTGGCGGGGCGCGCGGATTGGCACACATCGGGTTCCTTAAGGTGCTGGAGCGCGAGCACATCCATGTGGATTACCTTTCCGGCACCAGCATGGGCTCGGTCATTGCAGCAGCTTATGCTCGGGGGATGAGCATTGAAGACCTGGAGCGAGAAGCAGTGAACTCTACAACCACCCGGAATATGATCCGCATGGTTAGCATCACTCCACCCATGCGCGGAATCGTGGAATCGGATAAGCTGAAATCCGTGCTTAACCACTTCATCCCCGAAGGTGTTAATTTTGAAGATCTACGCATTCCCACTGCCATTGCTGCCACCGACTTGATCCACTCATGTTCGGTTACGTTAAACAGCGGTCCGGTATTGCTGGCGGTAATGGCTTCCTGTGCGATGCCTGGCATTTTCCCGGCAGTGGATTGTCCTCCCTTACGGCTTGTGGATGGCGGGGTGCTGAACAACCTGCCGGTGAATCTGGCGAGAAAATTGGGCGCTAAGCGGGTGATTGCCATTGACGCGATGGCGGAAATGATTGGCATCAGACCCCAGGAAGAGCAGTTCATTGGAGCAGACCTGCCATTTCCCATCCCCGGAGCGCTGCGGGACCTGTTATGGTCCTCCAGCATGATGGTGGCGCGCATCACCCAGGCGCAGGTGGAAACCGAGAAGCCGGACTTATACCTGCGGCCGCCCATTCCCGTGGAGGTGAGCATGTTCCTGGGTTTCCGACACGCACAAGCCGCGATCGATGCTGGGGAAAGAGCGGCTGAAGAATATCTGCCACAGATCCGCGCGCTGCTGGAATAACCATAGGCAACCGGCTGGCATATCCTGTTATATAATGAAGATGCCAAATTGCACCAGGGAGCCTTACCGTGTTTGATTTTCTCGCTGAACTGTTTTCACGAAAAGATGAATCGAAGGTCCGATTAACCCGCGACCAACAGCGGGATGTGGACGCTTTCGTGAGCGAGCTGATCACCATTGGCCGCAAGGAAGATTTTCTAGCAGAACGGCCAGGCGGCGCTTTCAATGGGCATTGCCACCACCACCGCACAAGGATGATAGGTGAGAAGTTGCATGCTATGGGCGGACTGGAGCTGATGTGGCTGGTTTTCTATAGGGTAAAGAAGAAGGTGGGTAAACAATTAAGTGACCATTTGGAATATGCCTGGTCAGGCATTGGGCACTGGATGGCGTAAACCTTTCCCGGAGATGAAAAAATAGATGATAAAAGCGCCAAGGTCAATTCAGGGATTAAAACGGTTTTGGTGGACCCTCATGATCTTCCTCGCCATTATCGCTGTGGTTATCATTATTTCAAATTCATCCAAAAAACAAGCAAAAGACTCTCCGATTCAAATTGCCTTTAATAAATTGTCGGAAAAATCTGGTATTCTCCCTGATCTGGGATTTTTTCCGGTATGCCCGGATAACCTGGATGGCATCCTCACCGCGCAATTGATGGACCCCCAATATATCTCAGGACTGATCCCGTTAGGAAATATTAATCCACCCGGACACACATCTCCCGTGGATCATATCTATTTCGATACAATGTATGAAGGGAGGATTCCCCTCTACGCGCCGGCGGATGCCTGGATCACGCATGTGACTGAGATCTTATACCAGGACGATACTGGCAATTACATCTCTTCAGATTTTGGATTAACCTATACTTTGTGCAAGGGGTTGGTTCTCGACCTGGCAGGCTACACCGGGATCTCTTCCCGCTTGCGCGAGAAGCTGGATGAAGTCCGATCCGAATGTGTTTACGGCATTAATAAAATCGGTCATGACAAAGTTGAAGGACAATGTCATTACAATGTAACCATTCCAGTGGTGTCTGGCGAAGAGTTGGGTTATACCCAGGCGGAAATGAAGGATAACAGGTTGACATTACCTTTGGAGGTATGGGCCGCCAATTATAATGTGCCAGCGCGAGCGGATGTCAACTGGGATTTCTACAATGATGACCGATACGCACATATAATGTGTTTATTCGACCTGTATTCCGGTGATTTAAAAGATCAGTACTATCAGAAGTTTGGTTACTATGATACCAAGCATAAAAAGGAGCAGGCAAATCAGGAACCAGAATTCATTGCACGAACAATAGAACCCCGTTGCGGGCAGGTGAACCAGGACCTCACCGGCACCATTCAAGGAATGTGGTATGCCGGCAAACCGGGGGAGAGAAATCTGGAATCTCAGGGTAAAGGTCTTGCTTTTCTACATAACAATATTGACCCGACCATGGCTGAGATTTCCATTGGCGGGACGATCATGGATCCATTGGCAGTCTTATTCCAGCCGAGACATTCTGGATTTGTTGACCGTGAACCATCAGAGGTCACTGCCGATGGGAATATTTATTGTTTCAATACAAGAGATGATAAAGGGAAGGTTTTGGTTCAGCTTATGGATGATCACCATATGAAAGTTGAGAATCAGGATGGAGCCTGCACTGATTTGGAAGAATTTAATATCGCTTACGACTATATGAGATGATCCGGCACTTGGAAATCTAAATATTCACTTCATCTGCCAGTCAGATCCAATTCGAGAGCCGAAATATTAACATATTTAGCAGACCAGAATTCAATACAGCCTCATTTCTAATATTCTCACTGCCTTTTGTGCTATGATGAGTATGCCATTACTATCTGAGATTGTGGAGGTGAAAGATGGTCGCAAAATCAAACACTTTTTGGAAACGTCCCGGAACATACCCGGGATGGTGGGCGGTTGGGCTGGCTGCATTATTTGTGGTGATGATCATTCTCAACGCAACAATTTTCATGCGGTTATCAGAAAACACGCCATTGCAATTAACATTGCTACCATTTTATGGCATTATTATGATGTTATGTGGATTGGCAGCCGGAGTGATAGCGCTGATCGCGATATTACGAAACCATGAACGCTCATGGTTGGTTTGGCTGACCTTGATACCCGGGGTATTTACCCTGTTAATTATCCTTGGCGAATTTCTTGTACCACATTAAGAATAGGGTAAGTTTTAAAGCATCTTTCTATTAGACCCAGCATTACTTCCCATCTATAAAGAGTTTTAACCATTCATCCACCTCGCCGGGGGACATCTTTGGCGTATCCGCCCCTGCTTCTGGCTGCTTTTCCAGCTCAGCCATCATCTGTTGCGCAAAATCATGCGACTCCATCAGCCCTGCACGACAGGCTTTGGCTTCCATCTGGATGCGGCGGTCGGAGGAGACCACCATCCAGTTCTTCACCCCGCTGCCCAGCACTTTGATGCGGCGAATGATCCTTTCATCTGCAATTGTCCGTGACGAAACAAATACGGCTTTCACCCTGCCCAGTTGTTTTGATCCCACATGGCCGGGTGCGGCTTTATCGAAGTAGACTTCCACGGTTGTACGGGCAACACGGGCGTAATCCTGCAGCAAGCGGATCAGCTTCAGCTCGTCATCCATATCCTCCAGGCTCAGTCCCGGTACCTTGGGGATCAGGTTGTGTCCGTCAATCAGATATGGCATGGTCTATGCGCCTCAAACAAATCATCCAAATTATTGTCAACATTCAGCGGTAATATGCTATCATTATCCACAGGGATTAAACCATGAATCAGTCAAAACGTTTAGTATTCTATCTCATGTTGAATGTCTTGCTGTCAGCCTGCACCATCTTGACAGTCCTGTGGATCTGGGATCGGCCTGGTAAACCATTGCAAAATCTGCTTACCGGGGAACCTGTACCAGCTGCAACCGAACCCGCGGGATCTGCACCCGGAGCGATTGAACCCACACCCACCACTGGATTATCCCTTAAACCTGAGAATTACCCCACCGGATTGATCGTCATCAGCAATATTATCGGCGCCGGCAGTGCCGCGGATGAGAAAGTGACCATCGAGCGGCGCGGGGCGGGTCAGCTTTCCATGTCCGGCTGGAAACTGGAAGACACCAATGGCAATGTTTTTGTCTTTCCTGACCTGACGTTATATGAGAACGGCGCCATCATCATCCACACCGGTGCCGGTATGAATACCGTCATCGACCTGTACTGGAACGAGACCCAATCTGTTTGGCAGGAGGGCGAAACCGCCACCCTGCTCGACCCATTGGGGAACATCCAGGTCACCTACCGGATACCCTGATATGACACAAGCACTCTATCGTAAATGGCGACCCCGGTTGTGGGGTGAAGTGGTCGGACAGGACCACATCGTACAAACGTTAAAGAACGCCATTGCCACAGACCGGGTCGGGCATGCATACCTGTTCTCTGGTCCACGTGGCACCGGAAAGACAACCACAGCCCGTCTGCTAGCCAAGGCGGTCAACTGCACCGGTGACGACACGGAGAAACCGTGTGACAAGTGCGCCAACTGCCTGGCTGTGAAAAATGGCAGCTTTTTAGACCTGATCGAAATCGATGCCGCCACAAATACCGGCGTCGACGATGTGCGCGACCTGAAAGAGAAGATCAACTTTGCCCCCAATGTGGGTAAATACAAGATCTACATCATCGATGAAGTGCACATGTTCACCCAAAATGCCTTCAATGCGTTGCTCAAAACGCTCGAAGAGCCGCCAGCCCACGCCATCTTTATATTGGCGACTACCGATCTACATAAAGTACCTCCCACCATACTCTCGCGTTGCCAGCGCTTCGAATTCCGCCGCATCCCGGTGCACACCGTGGTCGAGCTGCTGCGCAAAAATGCGGATGCGGATGGTATTCAAGTGGTGGATGAAGTGCTGACATTGATTGCGCGCCAGTCCACCGGCAGCATGCGGGATGCCATCTCGCTATTGGATCAACTGTCATCCACCAACCAGGAGGTGACACTGGATGAGGCGGTCACCGTGCTGGGGACGGCATCGCATACCGCCATTGCGGATATCGTAGATGCCATCATTGCCCGGGACACCGGTAAGGGTATTGATCACCTGCAGCATGCGTTGGATGGTGGCAGTGAAGCCCGCCAGCTTGCCCGTCAGATGGTGGATTATCTGCACAATGTACTGATGATTAAAAGTGGCAGCCCCAAATTGGTGGATGCCACCCGCGAAACCCGTGAAATCATCACCAGGCAGGCGCAGCAGCTGCAGACCCGTCAGGTGCTGACATCGTTGGAACGCTTTCGCCTGCTGGTGACGGATACCCGCATGACCACCTGGCAGCCCGGCCTAGGCTTTGAGTTGGCACTGGTGGAGACGATCGAGGAGTTGGCAGGCACAGAAATGAAAGCGCCAATCGAGCCGCATAACATCATGCCGACACCCACCCGGGGTGAGGAAAAAACCCACATATCCAAACAGGGCGCTGAAAAACAAGCGCGGGTCGAGCAACCGGTGATGACAATCAAGGAAACGAAAGCATCCGCGACTGACAAGGTTCCTGTGCAGCCGGCGAAAACTGAAGGTGTGGCTGAGGCAAGCGCATCAGCAAGGCAGATGACACCACCCATCAATGGAGACGCTGGGGAGATCACGGTCAATTGGCGCAAGATCGCGGAAACAGTGCGCAAATACAACCCCGCCAGCCAGGCGTTGGTAAACTCATGCAAACCTGCTTCCGTCAAGAATGGTTGCCTGTACCTGGCTTTTGCCAGCGATGCCCTGAAAGCCAAGATGGAGACGAATGATCATATGGAAAATACCCGCCGGGCGGTGAAAGATGTCACCGGTGAAGATTTACAAATTCGCTGCATCGTCGCTGTCATCTCAGGGGGTGGGGAAGGCAAGAAAGACACACCGGTGACTGATGGAATGGTGAGCACTGCGCTGCGAGAATTGGGCGGCCAGGTGGTGGATGTGCAGGATATCAACGAAACCGAAGAAATACAGGAGTAATTTATGGCAAAAGGATTTAATCGCCCGATGGGCGGAGGTGGTATGGGGGCCGGGGGCGGCATGATGTCGCAGCTCAAGAAGATGCAGGAGCAGATGGCCGCAGCGCAGGAACAGCTTGCCGAGGAGACAGTGATTGCCAGCGTGGGCGGCGTCATCAAGATTACCATGACCGGTGATCAGCAATGCAAAGCGGTGACAATTGACCCGGCACTTTTGAAAGATGCGGATGCTGAAATGCTGCAAGACCTGGTGCTGAGCGCTATAAATGCCGCGCTGGATCAAAGCCGTGAGCTGGCTGCGCAAAAGATGGGTCCGCTTTCCGGTGGATTAAGCGGGCTGGGTTTCTAAATGGGCGGACTGCCCGAACCCGTCCAGGCGTTGATCGACGCCTTTTCCAGGCTGCCGGGCATCGGACCCAAAACAGCTTCGCGTTTGGCGTTCTATTTGTTGAATGCGCCAGAGGATATCAGTAAAGACCTGGCGGATGCCCTGCAGGGGTTGAAAACCGGCATTGCCCTGTGTGAAGAGTGCTTTAACATCACCCTCTCTGACCGGACGAAGTGCGAAATTTGTGCCTCTGACCAGCGGGATGGCGCCAGCCTATGCGTGGTGGAAAAACCACTGGATGTGCTGGTGTTGGAAAAAACGCAGGGTTTCTTTGGCAAGTATCACGTGCTGCATGGCGTGCTTTCCCCGATCGAGGGCATCGGACCGGACGACCTGCGCATCCGCGAGCTGCTGGAGCGCATCAGGCAGGGGGTGGTAGAAGAAGTGATCCTGGCGACCAACCCCAGCATGGAAGGCGATGCCACTGCTCAGTACCTGCAAAAGCAGCTGGCTGGTTTGAATGTGCGCATCACCCGTTTGGCTAGGGGACTTCCAATGGGTGGCGAGCTGGAGTACGCCGACCAGAACACCTTGCTCCGTGCCCTGGCTGGCCGGCAGGAGATGTAAGTCTCACATAAAATCCATCTTTCACATTTAGCTCCTTTGAATTGAAAGGTCCTGAAGGCTACACGGGCCTTCAGGACCTTTCCGCATCCCCTTATTTCCCCCTGGATGGAAATAATTGATTATTTGTTGAAACGCTTTTTATCACGGTACTCCTGCTGATGGCTGGCTTTTCGGTCAGCTTCATCCATGCCGCGTGACATCCGTTCGGACATACCAGTATAGATTCTCTGACTGGACGCGGGCATATTCATTAGATTTTCTTGAATCTTACCTGAGAGCAGGTCCCTTGCCTCCCGGCGCTGCCCCATTCGCTCCATTTTTAGTGCTTCATTGGCAGCTTCCGCCACATCCACCACCGAGTAGCGCTGCAGCATGGCGTCATTCAACGGGGCCATATCCACGACGGCATTTTCCTCATAGACAAAGGTCAACTCCTCGATAGCCGGAACCGGGGCATCAGCTCCATAAGCGGATACCTCAACACGGAGATCAAGGCGGGTCTGACTGGTTTGAGCCGGTATGTGCAGGCGCAGGTAGAATTCGGATTCCTGCCCGGAATACATATCGCCGGCGTGGATAATCAGCTTTGAGCCAATCTGTTCTGTCTTCCATCCACCGGGCAGGGTGGCAGTCACGGCCTGAGGTAGATGGGTGGTGATCGTTACGTTGTGCGCCACCATGGCAGTCAACTCACCCAATTCCCGGGTAAAAATTGCTGGAATCTCTTGGGGTCGACCAATATAATAGAATTTGCCTCCGCCCAGGTTGGCCATGGCTTCAAGCAGGTGCTCGTTGAAACCCTCCCCCACACCGAAGCAGGAAGTGGAGACACCACGCCGGCTGATCTCGCGAGCGTGGGTGGATAACTCCTCATCATCTACAATTCCAACATTCGCCAGGCCATCGGTGAGCAGCAGGCAGCGGTTGGTCTCACCCGGTTTCATGGTGTCGGTGATGAGCTGACAGCCGCGCATCCAGCCGCTGCCCAGGTTGGTGGAACCGCCAGAATGCACCAGGCGGATGGCAGCTTTGATTTCAGAGCGGTTGGATGCAGTGGCGAGAACGCTGGGGAAGAGCACATCCACCTCGTCGTCGTAGATCACCACAGCCAGGTGGTCGCTTTCGTTCAGCAGGTCCACCACGTGCAATGCGGCCTGTTTCACATATTCCAGTTTTTCACCGGACATGGAACCGCTTCGGTCGATGACCAACGCCAGGTTGACGGGAGTGCGCACCTGGTTGGTGGCGGCCTGTGGGGCTTTGAGCGCAATTTCAATTACGCGTTTGGTTTCGACCGTCTTTTTTACCAGAATGGAATCTGGAGACAGCTTTAATAAGATGGCTTTTTCAGTCATTGGTAAATCCTCCTTGTGCCCCTGGAGTATGGATCAGAGAGAGTGAGGCACTTGCCCCTGTCTGATCAGATCAATTTGAACATTTGGCGAATGGCGAGGATGATGTCGGCTAATTTCCCGCGTGTTCGTTTTTCCACATCACCACGAATGTTGAGTTCCACTCCTTCCAGTATTGGATATTGCTGCCAGGCTTCCTTTCCCTGGGGTACATCAGTTGCCTTGGATTCCATTGGCATACTGCTCATGTAACTAATCCTGCCTTCATCGTGATCGGCTGGTGTCGGTGCTGACGATTGCGATCGCCTGCGCATGAAGGCGGGTATCTCCTTGGCTCCAGACTGGTCTGTGTCAATGCGGTTGTTCATAGCCCTGTCCGCGTGCGACTGGGGAGAAAAGGGCTTGGCATGGGTTACTTCTTCAGCTACCCGGTGCACCAACTTGCGCTGCATTACCGTGTTGATGTAGCCAGCGGCAGTACTTTCGTCCTGGTCATCCTGTGCTGCTGAGGCCTCGAACCCGGTTTCCTGCTGCAACTCACGTAGTTTGTTTGAGGCTTGAAGCAGTTCGTGCACCCGTTCCGGGGTGATGTTCTGTACCAGCATCTTGATCTCTTTCAAAGGCAGGTACGAATCCTTGAGAGAGCGGATCAGGCGGATGAGGTCAATATAGGCCGGGTCGTAGTAAGAATAGCGTCCACGGGTGGCGGGTGGAGGCAGCAACCCTTCCGAGATGTAATAGCGGATGGTACGGGTGGAAACCCCGGCTTCCTCTGCCACTTCGTGGATCAGGTATTGCTGTTCATCCATTTATTATCCTCATTCAATGTGTCAGTACAACTGTAATTATACAGTATTACGTAAGAATGTCAAGAGGGAATATTGACGAAAATCGAGAGTGGAGAAATGAGAATCGAAAACAAATAAATTAGGACTAATCAGCCCCATCAATTCTCTATTCTCGGATCTTCTTCATTCCCATTCCCTCTCCTGGTTTGCAGCCAGCTTATCGAGCACAGCCTGTTCCAGGTCGATACCTGAGACCATGGCCAGTTGGAGCAGGTAGAGAGTCACATCTGCCAACTCACCAGCCAGTTCGGCTTTATCTTGTGCGTGGTCGCCCCACTGGTAATGTTCAAGCACTTCGGCAGCTTCCAGGCTGAGTGAGATGGCCAGGCTGCGGGGTGTTTGCGGTCGGGGGCTGTCAGGCTCGTACCACCCTTTCCCGCGCACAAATTCATCCATCATTACGGTCAGTTGTTGGATATCCATGCAGATATGATAGCAGATTTATGTTTGCAAGTGTTCATCCAGCAGGGACTGTGCCCGCTGGATGATGGCTGACATGATGTGCCCCGCGCCTAGCTCCGCGATGCCCATAGGCTTAGAAAGCGAAACTCGAATGTGGGTCTCCAGGCTGCTGGGGAAGATCATCTGCTGCATGATCTGCAGGAACTCAGCCAGCTTCTGCCGGGCAAAGAGGGTCTTACGCAGGCGTACCAGCGGATGGCGCATGAACAGTGGGTGTATTGCTCCGCTCATGATCGCAATTTGCAACTGGGCAGAAGGCACCTTGCGCAGCATGATCTCCAGGCTGGGCGACCACTCCTCCAGTGACGCACGCGCGCCGGTTAATACAACCGGGTCTGGCTCCACCTCGCCATGTGCAAATACCAGCACCGCACCGCCAGCCTGCAAATATTGGATGGCCTGATGAAGCGCAGCCATTCGACCGCGGGCATCCAACGGCACGAAGATGAAGGAATCATCCGCGATGCTCATGGAGCGCAGGAAGCCCACATCCGAGACCATGATTTTCAGATCCGGACGCAGGACGCAGGAAGCCACCGCCAGGGTATCCACACCGCCGATATGATTGGAGGCGATGATCAAAGGGCCCTCTGCCGGGACCCTGTCCTCCCCTCGGATGGTTACCCGGGAGTTGAAATTTGGCAGCGCTTCCCGGGCGGTCAGACCGAAACCGATCTGGGGGACCATGGACTGGTACCTTGCAACGATGCGGGCAAAATGGCGGGCTGGCAGGGTGAAGAGCGGGCCGATGATCTTTCGAGCCAGCCCGGTGCGGGAAAATCCGAAGGCAAAGCAGATTTCACCAAGGATATGCCACTGGAGGCGGGATACTTCTTTTTGATCCAGTGAGGTTTCAGCCATTCCAGACTATTTTATAAAGTAGTGGAATAAAACCCCACCGGGATGCCGCCATTGGTCAGCCGCAGCGGCTCACCAAAAGGCAGGCGGGTGTGACCGGCGAGCACCGGGCTGCCACAAAGCAGGCTGACATGCCAATCGGGACATTTCTCACGCAATACATTCCCCAACTGGTCATATAAATTTCGCAGGTCTTTTTCCGGGCTGACCCGCATCCCATACGGCGGGTTGGTCACCACCCAGCCGGGACTGGGGGGCGGTTCGATGGCTGAAAATGCACGGTGCTGGATATCCAGGTTGGAAAGCACGCCAGCACGTTCTGCGTTGGCTGTGGTGATGCGCACGGCTCCTTCATCACGGTCAGAAGCCAGGATGGGCAGGCAATCGGCTATTTCGTTAGCTGCTGCTTCTGCATACAAACCCTGCCAGAGCGGTGAATCAAAATTGGGCCAGTGTGAGAATGCGAATCGGCGGTTGCGGCCGGGGGCGATGCGCCGGGCTAACAATGCGGCTTCGATGGCCAGTGTGCCCGACCCGCAGAAGGGATCCAGAAATGGGGTTGCGGTATCCCAGCCGGAGGCTAATATTAACCCGGCTGCCAGGGTCTCGCGCAGTGGGGCTTTGGCTGTTTCCAGCCGATACCCGCGACGGTGAAGTGATGCGCCGGAAGTATCCATGCTGATGGTGCAGGTGTCATGCAGCAGGCGAATCACAATCAACTGCGGCACGGGGCGGGCATCCTCATCATATTTAACTGAAGGGCAGGGCTTCCCCAACGCTGTTTCAATGGCAGCCAGCACTTCACGCGCGACAGCATCCGAATGGTAAAGGCGGCTCTTGCGGCAGGTAACGCGCAGGGCAACCGGCTCCCCGGGGCGGATAATCTCTTTCCAGGGCAAGCGGGCAGCCTTCTTGCGGAGTTCCTCGAACCCATTTGCGCTGAATTCGCCAAGCCTGGCCAGCACCCGGTTGGCGGTGC
>PNON01000048.1 GCA_013824865.1 Anaerolinea sp.
GCGGCTTTCCTTCATCATGAAGTCCCCGGCATCGATATCCCTGATAAGATCATGATGCGCATGAATACTGCCCAGGGTGCCACAGATCAACTCGGTGTCAAGATAGCTCTGGAAATCATCCAGCTCATGAAAGAACGCATTGGGGGGGTGTATATAATGCCGGCATTCAGCCGCTATGACCTGGCTGCGGAGATCGTGGAATCGGTTATAAAAATGATGTGATTACACATGTAGTTGATTATTTTTTCCAGGAATTTCAGAAGCCGGTTTGTAATAACAAACGGTTTCTGATTTATGGGCAGGAGGGTATATAATTTATTCAGGAGTTACTTATGCTGCTTGCAATCGATATTGGCAATACCAACCTAACCATCGGTTTGTTTCAGGGACATTTACTCGGTTCTCACTGGCGGTTAGGCACCGACCATCACCGGATGCCTGACGAATATGGACTGCAACTCCTCGGTCTGCTGGAACATGCAGAAGTCCAGCCGGCGGAACTCACTGGAATCTGCCTGTCATCTGTTGTGCCGCAACTCACCTCCCGACTGGTGGATTCCTGCCGTCGATATCTGAGTCAGGATCCGCTTATCGTCGGGCCAGATTTGAAGACTGGCGTAACCATCCTTTATCACAGTCCGGCTGCAGTGGGGCCTGATCGTATTGCTGATGCTGCGGCCACAGTTTATCTCTACGGTGCGCCGGCTATTGTGGTGGATTTTGGAACAGCAACCACCTTTAATGCCATCACAGCCGCTCGTGAATACCTGGGAGGCGCCATTGCTCCGGGTGTGCTGACAGCCGCGGATGCATTGACTGAACACACCAGCCGTTTGCCAAAGATCGATGTTATGCGTCCACCCAACGTGATTGGGCGCAACACGGTGCATGCCATGCAATCCGGCTTATACTACGGTTATGTAGCCTTGGTGGAAGGCATGCTGGTTAGGATGAAAACTGAACTGGGCGGCGAAGTGAAGACCATTGCCACTGGAGGCTTGGCGGAGCTGATCGCGCAGGAAACGAATGCATTTGATGTAATTTCTCCCTGGCTCACGCTTGAAGGGCTGCGCATAATATGGGAAATGAACAGGAAATAACATGAATATCTTCAACGCTAAAACAATTTTGCTTGGTATTACCGGCTCCATCGCAGCTTACAAGGGTGTGGAACTTGCCTCCCGCCTGGCACAGGCAGGGGCACTGGTGGATGTCATCTTAACCCCTGCTGCGGAAAAGTTCGTTACCCCGCTCACATTTCAATCTGTTACTGGAAGAAAAGCCTACACCGATGCAGACCTGTGGGGTGGTGAAGGCCATGTCGCTCACATAGGGTTGGGACGGGGTGGAGAATTGCTGATCATTGCCCCGGCCAGCGCCAACACCATTGCGCGGCTTGCCAATGGGATTGCCGAAAACCTATTATGCGTCACCGCACTGGCAGCTCACTGCCCGCTCATAATCGCGCCAGCAATGGATGCAGGTATGTTTAGTCACCCTGCTACTCGGAAAAACGTTGAAACCCTGATAGAGCGTGGAGCTTTGCTAATTGGTCCTGTTGAAGGGCACCTGGCTTCCGGGCTGGTTGGTGTCGGACGGATGGAAGATACACCCATAATTATGGGAGCAGTACGATGGATGCTGGGCCGCGAAGGAAAATTAGCAGGCAGAAAAGTGATCGTAACAGCAGGAGGAACGCAGGAAGCCATCGATCCGGTCAGAACAATCACCAATTATTCGAGTGGCAAACAGGGTTTCGCGGTGGCTCAGGCTGCCATTGACCAAGGTGCAGATGTCGTGTTGATTACCACCGCTTCATTGCCCGAGCCTTTTGGCTGCCGGGTCGTCAGGGTCGCTTCTGCTTCCGATATGCTGCAAGCGGTGCAGGCAGAGGTTAAGGACGCCGATGGGTTGATTATGGCTGCAGCCGTGGCGGACTTCAAGCCAGTTCAGGCCGCTAGTGGGAAGATTAAAAAGGATGCTGGTTTCGCGTCAATTACACTGGAACCCACAGTGGATATTCTTAAAGAAGTCAGTCATCAGCGGGATGGGCTGAAAAGACTAAAATTCGTGATCGGTTTTGCGGCAGAAAGTGAAGACCTGCTGGAGAATGCACGCATAAAACTCAATCAGAAGAAGCTGGATATGATCGTTGCCAATGACATCAGCGCTGCTGATGCGGGATTTGAAGCAGATACCAACCGTGTCATCCTGATACACAAGGATGGCAGCGCGGAATCAATGCCACTGATGACTAAAGTCGAAGTAGCAGAGATCATCATCACCAGGGCAGCAAACTTGATTGAGTGACCGATATTTCGGGGGAAACCATGCGCATCCTGATCATTTCTGATATTCATGGCAATCTCGCCGCGATGAATGCTGTATTGGAGGATGCCGGTGTGGTGGATGCAGCCTGGTGTCTGGGTGACCTGGTTGGATACGGGCCAAATCCCAACGAATGTATCGAAAGGGTCAGGAGTCTGCAGAACTTCCGCTGTGTGAAAGGCAACCATGATGCCGCTGCGGCAGGTGAAATTCCCCTGGAAGCTTTCAATTTGGATGCCCGCCTCAGCGCTGAATGGAACCAAATAAATATCACATCAGAAAACCTCGAGTATTTGAGCAGCCTGCCATCAACATGGACTGAGAATAAAGTAACTCTTGTGCATGGTAGTCCGCGTGACCCGGTGTGGGAATATATTCTGGATTGGTATTCTGCTTATTTGAACTTTCCGCATATTCCCACTGATATATGCCTGGTAGGGCACACCCACATCCCGATGATATTCAACCTTGAACCTGGTGATCAGGAAGAATTTGTATGGATGCAGGTTCCCTCAGGTCGAGAGGAAGTTTCTTCCAAAGCCATTCTGAACCCTGGGTCAGTGGGGCAGCCGCGCGATCAAGATGCCCGGGCAGCTTATGCGATATATGAATCGGAATTGGGTATATGGGAAGCTCATCGGGTTGTATATAATGTAAGTGAGACCCAGGCACTTATCCGCCAATCCGGCTTACCCGAAAGGAATGCAAGCAGGCTGGAAGGCGGTTGGTAAGGGAACAAAGTATTGAGATCAGCGTCTTATGATTATAAAATATAACCGGAGGAAAGAATGAGAATAAAATCAGTCTTTGTTTGTGTGGTAATTGCATTATTGTTCGTGTCCTGTTCGGCCGCCCGCCAAGCTGTGAGTGACGAGATGTATGCAGCAGATGGTGGATTTTCCAAGGCAGCTCCCGCGCCGATGATGGCAGTCGAAGCTCCAGTCGCGGAATCTGCCAGTTTTGAAAGTGGTTGGGTGGGAGGCGCGTCCTCTACTGAACGCATGGTGATCAAGAATGCCAATATTTCAATTGTGGTTCTCGAACCTGCAAAGAGCATGGACACTATCGCCAAAATGGCAGATGCCATGGGCGGCTGGGTGGTTTCTTCCAATCTATACAAGACGACCACCAAAGAAGGGGTGGAAATACCGCAAGCCAGCATCAATATCCGCGTACCTGCTGATAAGTTGATCCAGGCGCTCGAAAAGATCAAGGCGGAGGTGGAAGATCCTAAGACGGATGTGCTGTCTGAAAACGTGAGCGGTCAGGATGTTACCTCTGAATACACCGACCTGACTTCCCGTAAGAACAACCTGGAACGTGCTGAAACACAGCTCCAAAAGATACTGGAAGCGGCTACAGAGACGGAGGACGTGTTGAATGTCTTCAATCAGCTCACCCAGGTACGCGGCGAGATCGAAGTGATCAAAGGGCAGATGAAATATTACGAAGAATCATCCACCTTTTCCGCCATCAACGTGGAAATCATCTCCAAAGAATCCATCAAACCGCTAACTGTGGCTGGTTGGAAACCGCAAGGGATTGCCCGTGACGCTGTTCAGGCGTTGGTGGATACCCTGAAGGTGCTGGTGAACGTCCTGATCTATTTCATCATCCTGGTACTGCCGATCCTGATCATCCTATTTGCGGTGGTGAAATTCTGCATCTGGCTCTTCAAGCTGATCTTCTTCCGCAAACGAAATAAGCAACCTGCCAAAGCGCCATCCACACCTGAGCAGGAGAATAAATAACAGCTCAACAGGACCCGGATCACAAACCGGGTCCTGTTTTTTCTCAATAAAGGATCACCACCTGGCATTCCTTTATAAAATCAACAGGGACTGTAAAAATGTTTTCATTTCCCCTCACCAGGGTTTCATTGCTGTCAGATTTCAATGTGATTTCCTTCGCAGGGATATAAAGATAGATTTCCCCTTCAGCTTTTCGGGGGAGACTGAGGATCAAATCCACGCGGTGATGGCTCACCTTCCATTGAGCCACTTCCAATCCCTGCGAAATATGCAGATTGCTGCCAGCATATCCAGGGGAGTTAACATTCAACTTGCGAACTGCGGCCAGCCAGGTGCCATGCGGAGGTAAAACTCCGGTTTCGATCATGCCATCCTGTGCTGTGGACACTTTTCCATCCCAGTACGAACGCATCAACCAGGTGATTTCCGGATCCAGATGGTAATCTATTAAGTTCAAAGCAGGCTTAGTGCTCATATCAGCCCAATTGGTGAAGCTCACCAGGTGCCAGCTTCCAATAGTGCTTTCCAGGTCCACCCTCAGCTTTGCTGGAGTAGTCTGTTCATGCCAGTCGATCACCTGTGGAGTCTTCCCAATAACCGGGATCAACGCCTGCGCGATTTTCAAACGGTGAGGCGGGACTTTAGCCATGTCGTCAGAGAACAACATTAAGCCGCCAGAAAGCGCTGTCAGGCTGGCCTGTGTGAGAACTTCAGCCTCTGTCAATTTTGTTGGGAGCGCAGCAATAAACAATCCGGGTCATTCAACCACCAGCGTTTGTGCAGCCAGGCACGCGAAACCGTATTTTGCAATGAGGAGGAAACTGAAGGGATGTTCGGTTCCCGGGGGAACAACAATTCAATACCTTTGTATTTTGGCTTCCAGTAATGTGAAACATCTGTTCCAATACGCATTGCATCCACGTGTCCTATGGAACCGCCGATTGGCGCGCCGCACCCCAGCAGGAAGGTGTCCTTTCCAGCAGTTTCACGAATCAGCCTCATTGCCCGGTCATATACCTGAGCCCGGGTGAGCGTGGGATCGGTGTATTTCCCGGGCAGGCAGCCGGCATAAAGAAAATCGAGTTTAAGGTAAGGGAATCCCCAGTGATGCACGGCGGTATCTATCACCTGGCGGACGTACTCTTGCGCGCCTGGGTGAGTCATATCCAACCCGGTGTTGAAGCCACTCCAGTTCCAGCCAGCATCCACCAGCTTGCCTGTCCACGTCTTCAGCAGCATCTCGCGATGGAATTTATACCGGTTGGATGCGGGATGTACAATAAAAGGCGCCAGCCACAGACCTGGCGTGAATTCGCTGTCCCGGATCTCCTTTGTGACAGGCTCCAGGCCATTCGGGAAAGCGGATTTGAAGGCCAACCACTCGCCTACTGCGTGCTCAAAGCCGTCATCGATCTGCACCAAACCGATAGGCAACTCTGATTTCATTTCTCGCAACAAATGGGTGTTGGCGATGAGCGTCGCGGGAGTGATATTCGTGAAGTATTGGTACCAGGAGCACCACCCGATAGGGATGCCTTGCTGTAGGCGCACATGATTCACCTTTGTAGCAACTTGCAGGTATGCTTCCAAAGGGTCGGGCTGGTTAAAATCCACCACCTGGATAGCTGCCCAGTCTGTCCATAGTTCACCTCCCGGCGGCAGAGTCACATCATCTGCTGAGGCTTTCAACCATAAGTTCGGATCACCGCGGAGGTCGACCTCTGCGTGACCGAACTGTTGTTTCTGTGATAGGAATCCAGCCAGCAATCCGCTTTGGCTGGATTGTTCGATAACAACTGTAAAAAAATCACTGGTGAATTGACCTTTGTGGTTTGGAAGAGGAGTCGTTGAATTGTGCCACATTGCCTTTTGCAGGTTTACTAACCCACTGATACGCTGCTTTTGGCTGACCTGATAAGTGCCGCTGTAACTCCACGATTGCCAGCCATTCGAAAAACAGGTCAGCCTTGGATGTTTCGCCGGAAAGAACAGGTTGGATTTTGCGATGGGAGAGATCAAGTTCAGCCAGGCACAATGGATATCCCGATCCTGCTGGTTGATGAGGTGAAGGCGCAGTAGGAACAATGGCGTATGCTGAAGGAATGAAAATTCGACAGTAAGAGCAACCCCATTGGCATGACTTTCACAGGTTATAAGGTCAACTTGTTCTTCCAGATCAGCCACTTCTGCCCGGTTAACTTTCACCCCACCCCATTCCTGCTGACCGAGGCGATCAATTTTCTGTTTACCATCACTCAAGATGACCTGAGGTGCGCTGCTGCTAATTTCAATCCCGGTATTAATATCAGTCAGCTTCCAATGCAGTGTGGGTGATAACGAAAAATGAAAATTGCGAAAATGATAATCTGTCACGCTGCCTCCGGCAGATGGGTTTGTCCTAATATGGCACACCCCTTATTAAAACCAAAACCGCGCTGTGGTGGGCTGGACCAAGCGCAGGTTATGGTTTAAGAGAATGTAATTAGATATTAAAGAGTTAAATTAAATTCTGTATGAGAAGAGATTAAGAATGTGATGAGAATATTTCATCCCTCAACAAGGGCGTGTTGCAGCATCTTTTCATCAATAGCACCCGGGCGCAGGATCTTGAATGTCAGCCCGGTACAATCCACCACTGTGGAAGCGATGCCAACCCTTGCTTCTCCGCCATCAATCACCAACGGAAGCAGCCCATCCAGTTGTCGCAAAACCTCCGCGGCGTTCGTGGCGCTGGGTTGTCCGCTTATATTGGCGGAAGTCACCGCCAGCGGTCCGCATGAGCGGATAAGCGCTTGGGCAAATGGGTGGTCAGGGATGCGGACGCCGATGGTTGGCAGCGGAGAGAGGATGTCTGGCACGGACGGATGGTGCGGAAGCACCAGGGTGAGCGCTCCCGGCCAGAAGGCGCTTGCGAGCCGCTTAGCATAATCCGGGATGTTCACGCAAACCTGGGGCAGCTGACTTGCATCTGCCAGTAAGATGGCGATGGCTTTATTCTCATCCCGCCCCTTCACGCTAAATAGCTTCTGAATGGCGTTAACATTGAAAGCGCTAGCGCCAATTCCATATACTGTGTCGGTAGGGAAAGCAGCAATCTCTCCAGCTGTTATGATATCAATAGCCTTCTGCAGTGCCTGTGGGTCGTGTTCACTCACCATTTCAGTCATTATTCCCTGACCTCTCAATTTTAAGCAGCCGGTCATGGTCGGCTAGATCTTTTAACACGGATACAGCAGCATCCGGAAAGACATTCTTTGCCAGCGTGCGAACCGCGACTCCTTGGCTGGCTTCGATCTCCAGCAGTAAGCAGGCATCTGGCGGAGTGATGTGCAGTGCATCTTTGACCAGCCGCCGGATTTGATCAAGTCCATCTTCGCCGCCATCCAGTGCCAGCTTGGGTTCTGTTCGAGCTACTGGTAATTTACTCAGCGTACCAGATGGAATGTAAGGGAGGTTGGCGCAGATGAGCGAAAATTCACCAGATAAGGCAGATGTGAGGTCGGATAAAATAAATTTGACCCGGTCAGTGACTTGATGGAAGGAGGCGTTGTTCCTGGCAATACGCAATGCTGCTGGTGATTTATCTATGGCAAGCACGCAGGTACCGGGCAGGTGAGTTGCCAGGGCAATGGCAATACAGCCTGAGCCAGTCCCTACATCCAGGATGAACTGTGGGGTTGAATGGGTCTGGCACCAGGCTAGGGCTTGCTCCACCAGCAACTCTGTCTCTGGCCGCGGTATCAGCACATCCGGGGTGACAAGGAATTCCATCCCATAGAAATAACCCTTGCCAGTGATGTAAGGCAGCGGCGTGGAACTTTCCATTTGCAAAAGCATGGCTTCCAGGCTGGACACATCCCCATCCGTCAGTTTTTGCTCTGGATGGGCAAGCACCCAGCTGCGGGTCTGGTTCAGTTGCGCGGCCATCAATACCTGAACATCCAGGCTGGGTGTCTCAGAAACTGGACTAAGGCGTGTATCAGCTTCTTTCAGCCAACTCTGAATGGATTTTTCCATACCATCTGTATTTATTCATCGTCACTGGAATCAGCGGAGAGGCGTTCAGATTCACTTTTCAACGATAACTCATCAATGAATTTATCAATATCGCCGCCCAACACACCGGCCAAGTTAAAGCTGGACATGTTGATGCGGTGATCGGTGACACGTGATTGGGGGTAATTATAGGTGCGGATCTTCTCGGAGCGCTCACCCGTGCCCACCTGGGAGCGGCGTGTCTCTTCCAGCTCTAGCTGTCGTTTCAATTCTTCCATCTCATACAGTTTGGCGCGCAGAATGCTCATGGCGCGCAAGCGGTTTTGTAGCTGCGATCGTTCATCCTGGCAGGCGACAACGATACCGGTCGGTAGATGCGTAATGCGTATAGCCGTAGAGGTCTTTTGCACGTTTTGACCACCTGCTCCGGCAGAACGGTAAACATCAGTTCGGATGTCAGCATCTGGAATTTTGACCTCCAGCTCGTCCACTTCAGCAAGCACCGCCACGGTGACAGTGGAGGTGTGGATGCGTCCCTGCGACTCAGTGGAAGGAATGCGCTGCACCCTGTGCACCCCGGATTCGTATTTTAATTTGGAGAACGCATTCCGCCCTTTGATCTGGAAAATGATCTCTTTGAAACCGCCAATACCGATCTCGTTTTGTGAAAGTACCTCATATTTCCAATTTTGTCTTTCCGCGTATTGTATGTACATGCGGAACAGGTCCGCAGCAAAGAGGGCGGCTTCATCACCGCCTGTACCCGCGCGGACCTCCACGATCACATTGCGCTCATCCCGAGGGTCTTTGGGGACGAGCAGCCCTTTGATCTCTTTTACCAGGGTTTCGATCTGAGTTTCGAGCTCCAGTATTTCCATGTCAGCCAGTTGCTTAAATTCGCTATCTTCCCCCTGTTGCAGCTCTCTGGTTTCATGCAATTTCTTCACGGCGGTCCGGTACTCGCGGCTTTTACTAACGATCAACTCCAGGTCCGACCGCTCCTTGGCGTACTCAGCGGCTGTTTTATAGTCATCGCCCACCTCAATTAAGAGACGTGATAATTCTTCGTATCTATCTTCAATTCCAGATAATTTGTCCAACATAGCGATTGTGTGATTCCTTGGCGTGTTTTTGAAACAAGGATTTTATGGATAAGAAATATCAGATTACAGTATAATTAATAAGTTGGTTCCCATTTTACTGATAGGAGAGATTCTATGGATGCGTTAGGGCTTGCAAGATCCCAGTTCGCAATTACCACAGTATATCACTTTTTCTTTGTCCCCCTCACACTCGGATTGGCAGTCATCACCGCCATCATGGAGACTTTATATGTATGCAAGAGGGAAGAAGTCTACAAGCAGATGACCAAGTTTTGGGGCAAGTTGTTCCTGATCAATTTTGCCGTGGGAGTTGTAACCGGCCTGGTTCAGGAATTTCAGTTTGGTATGAACTGGTCGGAGTACTCCAGGTTTGTGGGTGATATCTTTGGCGCACCATTGGCGATTGAAGGTCTCACCGCTTTCTTCCTGGAAGCAACGTTTATTGGTCTGTGGGTTTTTGGCTGGGAAAAGCTCCCAAAAAAGGTGCATGCCCTTTCCATGTGGATGGTGGCTCTCGGCTCGACAGTATCAGCACTCTGGATACTCGTAGCCAATTCATTCATGCATAACCCGGTGGGGTACACACTGGTGGAAGGCCGCCCGATCTTGAGCAATTTTTGGGAACTGATCTTCAATGAGCATGTCATGACCCAGTTCCCGCACACCGTCTTTTCTGGTTATGTAACTGGTGCTTTTTTTGTGATGGGCATTTCAGTATATCATCTACTCAAGAAGAATAATGTGGAGCTATTCTCTAAATCCTTCAAAATTGCCACTGTTTTCGGTCTATTTGCTATTATTGGCGTGATCCTGGTCGGGCATGCACAGGCTCAGTTAATGGTCAGACAGCAGCCTATGAAAATGGCCGCCGCTGAAGCCCTGTGGGACTCAGAAGATCCTGCTTCGCTCTCCCTTCTCACGATTTCGGACCAAGAGACGGGCGAATCCAGTGTGGATATCCGCATTCCTGGGGCGTTATCATTCCTTTCATATAACACATTTACCGGTGAAGTGAAGGGTATCAACGACCTGCAAAAAGAGTTGGAAGCTGAATATGGCGCGGGAGATTATGTGCCCAGCGTCTTTATGAATTACTGGAGTTTCCGCATCATGATTGGGGCGGGTTTCTTAATGGCGTTCCTGGTGTTTGTAGCTCTATATGTCTGGTTGAAATTAAAGTTTAAATTGAAATCCAAATGGTGGTACCTGTTGACAGCGTCGATTGCGTTGCCTTACATGGCCAACACCGCTGGATGGCTGCTAACAGAACTAGGACGCCAGCCCTGGGTTGTCTATGGGTTATTGAAAACCGCGGATGGTATCAGTCCCAACGTCCCGGCAGGATATGTGATGACCAGTCTGGCTGTATTCATCATTCTATACGGGTTATTAATGGTGGTTGATGTTTTCCTTTTGATAAAATTCGCCAAAGATGGATACGTGGAAGAGCATGCAGCTTCCACAGTCAGTGTCACAGCTGGGTAGGTGGAGGATATTATGGACTTAAATGTGCTCTGGTTTATTCTGGTTGCAGTACTCTATGCCGGTTTCTTTGTCCTGGAAGGTTTTGATTTTGGTGTTGGCATATTGCTTCCCTTTATTGGTAAAAAAGATGAGGAAAAAAGGGCAGCGATCAATACCATCGGTCCGGTTTGGGACGCCAATGAAGTTTGGTTGGTTCTGGCTGCTGGAGCGACCTTTGCCGCTTTCCCACAATGGTATGCAACCCTTTTCGCCGGTTTTTATCTTCCGTTGTTGGTCATCCTGGTTGCACTAATCCTGCGTGGTGTCTCCTTTGAGTTCCGCAGCAAATTGGTGTCTGTGAAATGGCGTGCGCTTTGGGATGCGACTGCCTTCATAGGCAGCCTGCTGCCTCCATTACTGCTGGGCATCGCCTTTGCAAACATGCTTAAAGGCGTGCCGATCGATGCCAATATGGACTACACCGGCGGTTTTTTTAACCTATTCAACCTCTATGCGCTGCTTGGCGGGCTTACCTTCCTTGGCCTGTCAACACTGCTGGGCGCACTATTCCTCAACATAAAGACAGCCGGTTCGGTCAGGGAGAATGCGGAGGAAATAGCAGCGAGATTGTGGATTCCTGTGCTTGTATTGCTGCTGGTTTTTGTGGTCTGGACGCTCATGTCCACCTCTGCGGCGCCTTCATTTCTGGCTATTGCGTTTGGTGTTATTTCGCCAGCCTGTGCAGTGGCAGGATTCCTGGCTGCCAGAGTTAAACGGAATGGATGGGCTTTTGGACTTTTAGTAGTGGCAATCGCTACCAATGTTGCCTCCATATTTGCTTCTCTCTTCCCGAATGTGATGGTCTCTAGCACCGATCCCGCCTACTCGCTCACCATCTTCAATGCCGCTTCTTCTGCCTATACCCTCACAGTCATGTCAATCGTTACAGCCATCTTCCTCCCGATAGTGTTGGCTTATCAGGCATGGAATTATTGGGTTTTCCGTAAACGGATATCTGCCAAGGTGGAAGACCTTCACTACTAAATCCCCTATGATATTTGACCGTCAACTGCTGCGCCAGACTAAATCCAACAGTCTGGCGCTGCTTTTCACAGTGATTCCGGGTATCCTCACCGCTGGGTTTATCATCCTGCAGGCACATTTTACCGCGGGTTTGATCAACGCAGCATTCATGGGCAGTGCTGAGCTGGGACAATTGACCCTTCCGCTCTGGATGCTGGCTGGGATACTTCTCCTCCGGGTACTGTTCCAGTTCTTAACAGATAACAACTCGGCGAATCTGGGTATCGCTGTGAAAGAAAAACTGCGAAAGGCGATTATAACCCGGATCAATCAACTCGGACCTGTTTATGCTAACAGGGAGATATCCGGCGAGCTGGCAGCCATCCTGACGGATGGAATCGAAGCGCTTGACCCGTATTTCAACCAATATATCCCCCAACTTATCCTGGCGGCTTTTATCCCTGTAGTCATCCTGGTCAATATCCTGCCGCAGGATTTGCTCAGTTTTATCATTCTACTCCTGACTGCCCCATTGCTGCCAGTTTTTATGTATCTACTCGGGTCAATGTCAGAGAAGAGCACCCGCCAACAGTGGCAGCAGTTGTCGCGTCTAGGCTCCTTCTTTTACGATACCATCCAGGGGCTTCAGCTCCTGGTCGCTTTGAACCAGAGCAAGAATCGGGGGGAGGAGATTGTGAAGTACGATAACGAATACCGGCGTTTGACCATGGATGTACTCAAGCTGACGTTCCTGTCTGCTTTCGTATTGGAATTCATCTCAACTATCTCCACCGCTATTATTGCGGTCGCAATTGGCTTAAAGCTGCTCTCCGGTGGAATGAACTACAGCACTGCGCTTTTTATCCTCCTGCTCACGCCTGAATTTTACCTGCCGATACGGCAGCTCGGGACGCGCTTTCATGCTGGAATGTCAGGGCGGGCTGCATCCATGCGCATTTTTCAATTGCTGGCTGGCGATGAGAATATCCCACATCGGCAAGGAATAGATTTACCAGTCCATTACCATAAGATAACCAATGATGAGGTCTCCTGTTATTTCCCAATTTCATTTCAAGGGGTGTCAGCACAATACCCAGACTCTGACCATCTGGTGTTGAAAGATATCACTTTTGATATCCAGCAAAAAATGCATCTTGCGTTGGTGGGTCGAAGTGGGGTTGGAAAAACCTCCCTCACATACCTGTTGATGCGCCTGTTAGCGCGTAATGCGGGTGAAGTAAAATTTGGAAACCGGCTGATTGATGAATTAGCTGACGAAGAAGTCAGCGGGCTTTTCTCTTGGGTCCCTCAAACACCTTACATTTTTTCTGGTAGCCTGGCAGACAACATCAGTCTTTTCGCTCCAGGTGCTAATCAAACCCGGATTGAGCAGTCCGCTCAGGCTGCACGCCTGGAGGCTTTCATCCATACCTTGCCGGAAAGTTATGCCACCCGCATGGGGGAGCGTGGTATTCGCATCAGCGTTGGGCAGGCGCAAAGGCTGGCTCTCGCGCGAGCCTTCTACCGTGATACACCCATCCTCGTGTTGGATGAACCGACCTCATCGGTGGACCCGGAGACTGAGAATGACCTGGTTGAGGCGCTAAGCTTGCTGACGAAAGAAAAAACCGTTGTGACCATCGCTCACCGCATGGCGACGGTGCAAACCAGCGATCTTATCCTGCTGCTCGAGCATGGTCAAATTGTGGAGCGCGGGAGGCATGCCAGTTTGCTGGCAGCTGGCAATTTGTACGCACGCCTTTTTGCCGGGAGTGCTGATGAATAGCTTCCGATTTATCAGGTTCTCATGGCAGTTATTCCTTCCGGTGTTTCAGCAGGCTGCCGGCGCTATCCTGCTCGGTAGCATGACTGTCCTGGCTGCCATCGGGTTGATTGGCACCAGCACATATCTCATCAGCTATGCTGCCTTGCAGCCATCCATAGCGGTGCTCCAGGTGGCCATCATTGGTGTGCGTTTCTTTGGCATTTCGCGCAGCGTGTTCCGCTACCTGGAACGTATTACCAGTCACTCAGTTAACTTGCGGATGGTTGCCAGGTTGCGCCTTTGGTTCTATGAAAAGGTGGAAAAACTGGTTCCAGCAGCGATGAGTCAATATGATAGTGGTGACCTGCTTGACCGGGTACTTCAAGATGTGGGGGTATTAGAGCAATTCTTCATCCGAGTTATTGCACCACCAATCGTTGCATTGATGGTGATTGCAGTTACCACGCTTTTTATGTTCTCGCTGAATGTGGTGCTGGGATGGTCCACGCTTTGGTTGTTACTGGTCGCAGCATGGATCATCCTGGCCTTGTCAATTTACCTCCACCGAAACCAGCAAAAGAGGTACGCAGACAGTCGTAGCCGACTGCATACTCAACTCATCAGCCTGGTGGATGGGAATGCTGATATCCGCGTCAATGGGCACCTGCCGACATTTCTAGAGTTGCTGAACGTCAAGCAGACAGACTACTCCCGCCTGCAGCGAATATCCACGCGGACGGTCGCCTTACTAAATGCACTGGTTTCGATATTTGCTGGTCTGGCTATGATGGTAGTATTCATGGAAGCAACGAAACTTACCCGTGGAGGTGAGTTGGATGGCAGGCTGATCAGTGTAGGGGCGCTGCTGGTGCTGGCAAGTTTTGAAGTCTTCATTTCCTTTCCGCAGGCTGGTCTTACCCTGACCCAATCAGCTCAATCCATTGATCGTCTGCTGGATATTAGTGAAAGGAAACCTGAGACATCTGATCCCATGCTGCCGGTTGTATTGACGGATTTTCAATCATTGGATATTACAAATTTGCAATTTTCTTATCCATGTACAGGTCAGCAACTATTCGAAAATCTATCATTGCATATTGAAACTGGCCAACGCGTGGCATTGGTTGGCCCCAGCGGAACTGGCAAGACCAGCCTGGTCAACTTACTGCTGGGTTTTTGGCAGTATCAGAGTGGTTCCATTTCTATCAATGGGCAGGAACTGGAGAGATACACTCGCTCAGACCTGCGGAACCTGATTAGGGTTAGCATCCAGAAGCCCTTCTTTTTCCCGGGCAGCATCCGCCAGAATCTGCTGCTTGCCAACCCCGATGCAACGGAGGAAGATTTGCATCGGGCTTTGGCGATGGCGCAATGCAAGGAATGGCTGGGAACGCTGCCCGGTGGCCTGGATGCCGAGATTGGTGAGCGGGGAAATCGGGTGAGCGAAGGGCAACGCAAGCGGCTGGATCTGGCGCGGACGCTCTTGGCTGACTCTCCCTTCGTCATCCTGGATGAACCTTTCGCAGGAATCGATGCGCTCACTGGAAGTGAATTACTCCTTTCCATCATCCCAGAGACTCCAGTAAAAACATTGCTGATCATCACCCATCAATTGACCAGCCTCGACTACCTTGATCACATTTTCTTTCTGGATGGTGGGCGGATAGTGGAGAGCGGGAATCACCAGGAACTGATGAAATTATCTGGCCGCTATGCCAGGATGTATCGGCTGCAAAAGGGGATGATCAATGAAACAGGCTGGGGTCAGGCAGGGGCGGGGATCAAGCCGTTGACGCTGTGAAGATTCACTGCTATCATCAACAACGATATGAAGAAAAAAAATACTTGGGCTCAGAATATAACCCGCATACTCAAACGTGAAGCCAGGTGGCTCATTCCCGGTATCGGGGTCAAAAGGTGGGTACTGATCATCCTGGCTGGGGTTACTTTGTTAGCACTCGGCATTGCTTTCCTGCTTATTAATATATACCGCACGGTGCCAGAATCAGTTGCTGCCCATGTGATTGCTACTATCTCCCTGCAATTTCTCAACCGGTTGTTACGGGCCTTCATATTTGGTATGATTGGCTTATTGCTTGTTGGATACGGTTTCTGGGGGCTGAACCGCGCTCTGTTGCGGCCGTTCATTCAACCGGGAAAGCCGATTATCGACTCGGTTTCTGCTTTTAGGAAACGCGAAAAAGGTCCGCGTGTGGTGGTGATTGGTGGTGGTAACGGTCTGGCCACCCTGCTGCGTGGTTTAAAATTATATTCCAAGAACCTGACTGCCATTGTGACAGTGGCGGATGATGGGGGCTCTTCTGGTGAGTTGCGAAGGACCATGGGTGTACTACCGCCAGGTGATATTCGCAATTGCCTGGCCGCCCTATCGGATGACGAAGAATTATTGACTCAGTTGTTCCAATACCGGTTCTCTGATTCCACCGGTCTGAGCGGGCATTCACTTGGCAACCTC
>PNON01000049.1 GCA_013824865.1 Anaerolinea sp.
CAAAAATAACAAGGGGTTTGTTATAATGTAAATTTACTGATATTATAGGCTGTATCCAACTGATATCATGATCATGCAAACGAACATCTCATGAAAGTTTAAGAGTTGATCAACGGACCGCTAGGAATCTTGTTTGTGCTCGCCATTGCCCGATTGGTGCCGCCTTCTGTCGGTCACCTTCTGGCTGATAAGCTGGGACGCAGGATTTCCCGTGACCGGAAGTCTCCCATAGTGAACGCTGTCCGTGCAAATCAGTGGGTTGTATCAGGGTGCAGCGCTAATGCAGAAACGTTGGATCAGTTGACTGAGGCAGTATTTATCAACCATGGACACGCCCTGTTTGATTACTATCACTATTTCCAAAATCGTGTTGGCTTAAATAAAATAGTTACGCTGGATGACAGCTTCCTCAGGGTGATCGAACACAGCCAGGCCCGCGACCAGGCTCAGTTGCTGTTGATGCCGCACTACGCTAATTATGACCTGGCAGCCATGGCTGCTACTCGCAAAGGGCTCAGTATGCAAGTGCTTTCCTACCCCAATCCGGGGCGTGGATACCGCTGGCAAAATAAATTCCGTAATGCGAAAGGCGTCGAGGTGACTCCCATCACTGTCTCCTCACTTCGTACAGCCATGCGCAACCTGGAAACTAACGGAACCGTCTTTACCGGTGTGGATCGTCCTTATGGCGAAAGTTCACTGCACCCGCATTTTTTTGGACGACCATCAGCGCTACCCACTGGATACATACGCCTGGCCATTAAAACCGATGTCCCTATCAAGGTGATCCTATGCAGCACCACCCCAGACGGAAAAACCATCTTATCAGCCAGTGATCCCATCCCCGTCATTCACGATGCAGACCCGGATCGTGAACAACTATTGAACGTCAGCAGGGTTTTATCAGTCATCGAAACGCAGATCAGATCGAACCCAACACAGTGGTTCATGTTCTACCCGGTTTGGCCGGATGTTATACACAATATATCCTGATAAGGAAGATAATTAGATTATGGTCAAACTTAAAAAGAATAAAGAAAAAGACAAAGTTAAGCATAAAAGGATTATTCACAGTATCACTGGACCAATGGAAAAACGGGCGCTGCTATGGCTGGCAGCGAGGATGCCACGCTTCATCAATCCGGATGTTTTATCCATCCTCGGTTTTCTGGCAGCCGTCCTGACCGGGGTGAGTTATTTGCTTTCTAAGAACAATCCCATCTTTTTATGGCTAGCCAGCCTGGGCTTCATACTCAACTGGTTTGGCGACAGTCTGGATGGCACCCTGGCCCGCTATCGCAAGATCGAGCGTCCACGCTACGGTTATTTCCTGGATCACAGTGTTGATGTGATTTGCATTACCATCATCCTAACCGGACTGGCATTTTCAGGGTATGCGCGCTTGGAACTAGCCTGGGCGGTGAATATCATTTATCTGCTACTGACGCTTTATACCTCCCTAGTCAATTTTACTAATCGCGAATTCCAGATAGCCTTCGCATATATCGGTCCAACCGAACTGCGCATACTGGCTATCGTCGCCAGTATTTGGGTTTATTATAATGATTCCAAATTTATACACCTGTCATTTGGTGATTTCACTTTTTATGAAGCCTTGCTGATCCTTCTCATTGTTGTCTTTCTACCTGCATACCTGCTGTCCACCATTAATCAGATCATCCGCCTCTTCAAAGAAGAACCCCCTCCTCCGTATTAAACCGGTGATTGTTATCGTAAGCGAAGATATTATGTAATGTAAATCACCCATACTAAAATGACGATGGCATGTTTTAGGCATGGTAGCCCCATGAATGCCATTGAAGATAATGAATTTAACCCCGAATGAGAAATTTGAGGGCAAACGCTTCCACACCCGATCGGGATTGTGAGTATCTCCGTCCTCTCAGATCCTTATTTTTGGAGCATCTTCACGCAATTTAGCCATTTACCTCTTCTCAGTGTAAAATAAACAGGCATATTTTAATAATGTTGGATCAGTATAGTTGCGCATAGGAGAATTGATGGATAATTTTACCTTTACAAACCCCACCAAAATCATCTTTGGCCGTGGGACAGAAAATAAAGTAGGTAAAGAGGCAGCCGCATATAGCAACAAAGTGCTGCTGCACTATGGCTCCGGATCGATCAAAGCCAGCGGCTTGTATGACCGCGTGACTGCATCGCTTCGCGAAGCCAGCGTGGAAATTGTGGAGCTGCCAGGGGTGAAAGCAAATCCATCTTTATCATTGGTGCAGGAAGGCATCCGCATCTGCCACGAACAGAATATCCCGTTCATCCTGGCTGTGGGCGGAGGCAGCGTCATTGATTCAGCCAAAGGCATTGCCGCCGGCGTAATGTATGGAGGCGATGTGTGGGATTTATATACTGATAAAGCCAGGGTAAAATCCGCACTGCCAGTGGGAACAGTACTCACCATCCCGGCTGCCGGCAGCGAAGCCAGCACCGGGACAGTGATCACAAAGGAGGAGGGGATGCTTAAGCGTGCCTTCAACTCCACCCATGTTATCCCGCGCTTCTCAATCCTCAACCCCGAATTGGCGTTCACCCTGCCGCCTTACCAGGCAGCCTGCGGTGCGGTGGATATAATGTCGCACCTGCTGGAGCGCTATTTTACCAACACCCGGCATGTGGAGCTTACCGACCGCCTGATCGAAGGGGCGCTGGTCACCATCATCCATAATGCACCTGTGGTCATTGAGCAACCCCAGAACTACAATGCCTGGGCAGAGATCATGTGGACCGGCACGGTGGCTCACAACAACCTGTTGGATACTGGCCGGAAGGGGGATTGGGCCACACATCTCATCGAACATGAGATCAGCGGGATTTATGATATTGCCCACGGCGCAGGTCTGGCGATGATGTTCCCTGCCTGGATGCGCTATGTATACAAACACAACCTGAACCGCTTCGTCCAGTTAGCGGTGCGGGTATGGAATGTGGAGCAAGATCACTTTGACCCAGAACCGACAGCATTGGCCGGTATTGAGAAATTGGAAGCCTTCTGGGGCTCGCTTGGCCTGCCCACCCGCATCCGCGCTGCCGGGTTGGATAATTCGAGTTTTGAAGAAATGGCCGCCAAATGCACCGCTGATAACAAGAACACCGTGGGTAACTTTGTTAAGCTTAATAAAGAAGATGTGATTAAGATCTACAACCTGGCTTATTAAGTGAAACCCAAACGTTGCATAACTGAAAACCTTCCCAAGGTAAGAACGCCTTAGGAAGGTAATTTTTTACAATATGAGTATGAAAACCATCCCCTTCGCCAGATGGCCTTACTAAACTGTAAATAATGCCATCACCATAAAATGGCTGAAAACGCCGAGCAGCAAGAAGAAATACGAGATCTCATGGAAATAGAAAACACCTGGGATAAAATCCAATATTCTCTGAGATTTCCAAATTAGTGTCCTGAATTTCTCCTTTTTGTGCTAAAAAATGTGAAATTCTGGTTCGGGTGGGAAACTCATTTTCCTTAATTATTTCAAATCTGATCTCATCTATCCGTTTGGATTGTCATGCGGACGAAGGTGCTGGATACTTCCGAGATATGTGTCATAATGAAGTAAGGAAGATACCTGGATAAATTGAATAAATGGGAGAGTTCGTGGGCAACTGGAAAAATAAATATGTGATCGGCCTCACCGGCAACATCGCCACCGGAAAAAGTTTGGTGCGCAATATTCTTGAAAACCTTGGCGCCTTTTCCATTGACACCGATTCGCTTGGTCACAGGGTGCTGCTCAAAGGTGGAGCAGGATATCACCCAGCCATCCAGGCATTTGGTGATGGCATCTTAAGAACCGATGGTAGTATTGACCGTTCCCGCCTGGCAAGTATCGTTTTCAATGATTCAGTTGCACTTTCCATACTGGAATCGATCGTTCATCCGCCAGTGTTCCAGACGGTGGATCTGCTGATAAAGCGCGCTGTCCAAACAGTCCTGGTACTCGAATCGATCATCCTATTGGAAACTGATTTAAAAGACAAGTGCGATGAGATCTGGGTAGTGACCAGCAGTCGCGAGGTGCAACTCGAGCGTATGGTTGGACAGCGGGGTTTTTCCCTATCAGATGCAGCTATGCGGATTGACACTCAGTCGTCTCAGGCAGAGAAAGTCGCCCAAGCGGATGTCGTCATCCAGAATGATGGCAGCATACAAGGTATTTTCAAGCAGATAATGAAAGCGTGGCAGAACGTAAACACCAGGGTGGAGCCTGAAACGATTTCGTCCATCCGAAATCAATCAGGTAACCTGGTCATCCGTCTGGCAGATATCAGCGATTTTCTGCAAATTCAGGCTTTCATTAACAATCAGCCCGTCCATGGTAAGCCGGGGAATACAAACGGTTGGATTCACAGCCAAAGCTACCTGCTGCTGGAAATGGATGACCGCCTTATTGGTGTTGTAACGTGGCACACACACAACCTGCTAGCCCTTGTTACTGGCATTTTCATGGAATCAGCGCTAACGTCGTTGGACTCAGTTCCGCTTCTTATAAGAACCATGGAGCAGGCAGCAAAAAAAATGCAGTGTGAAGCTATTCTTTATTTCCTCCCGTCTATTACGTATAAATCCCCCTGGCTGCAAGCCGGGTATCAGATAGTGCAACCTCTTTCATTGCCTATCCCCCCCTGGAGTGATATTGCGATAAAATTACATGGGAAGGATTCATTCGTGCTGTTCAGGCAGCTGGAAGAAAACCTGTTATTAATTACTTGATCCTCTACATTGTTCGGATAACCTTTTGACCAACTTATTGACCGATCTCTCGTTACTTTTTCAACGGATGAACTGGCTGAATGTGCTGGATATCGTCCTGGTGACTGCCATCTTCTTTGCCATTTTGCATTTAATCAATGGAACGAAGGCGGCGGTGATCCTGCGCGGGATCATCATTCTGGTGATCTTTCTTTCCATCCTTACATCACTTGTCAACTTACCTGCTTTCAACTGGCTCATTAAAACCACTCTGCCCGCATTACTGCTTGCCGTGCCCGTCATCTTTGCTCCAGAGATCCGCCGGGGGCTGGAAAGTATCGGCCGCGCTGGTTCAATTTTCCGCATCACCAATAACGCAGATGGATTTGCCATGCAGAACACAATCCACGCGGTGGTAGCTGCTGCCATGCGGCTTTCATCTAAAAACCACGGTGCATTGATCATTTTACAACGGATCGATAACCTGCGTGATTACATCATAACTGGTGTTAGAATGAATGCCCGCATTACTCCAGAATTATTGTTGCAGATCTTTTACCCGAATACCCCTCTACATGATGGCGCAGTGATCATAGTTGAAAATGAACTGGCAGCCGCGGCTTGTGTTTTGCCTCTTTCTTCCAGCGGTATCCTAACTGGCACGCCCGACCGTCAGATGGGTCTAAGACACCGGGCAGCCCTGGGTATCTCGGAAGCGAGTGACGCCATCGCGGTAGTTGTTTCGGAAGAAACCGGATCTATTGCAGTAGTCCATTCCGGTAGAATGATACGCAGGCTGGATGCGGACCGATTGGAAAACATTCTAACAGCCTTTTACCGCCCCGAAAGGCTTTCCGCCCGTGAGACAAACTGGTTCCGCCGGTTTTTTAAGACTGGCAAGAAACCCAATATGGTGAAATAATGCTTAGATTTATCCGGAAACTCATAAAGAGCATCCCAACCATCATCATTGCTATGATCCTGGCTATTACTGCTTGGTTGACTGCCGTATCATCCAGCGATCCGAATGAGATCCATACCTATTCTCAGCCGATTTCCGTGGAAGTGCTTGGGCAGGATGCCAGCCTGATCATTAATGGTGAGACTGTGCATCAGGTCACAGTATCCATTAACGCTCCCAAATCCGTTTGGCAGCAGTTAAATTCCACGTCTGGGCTGATTAATGCTTATATCGATCTATCCGGGTTGAAAAAAGGTACTCACCACCTGCCAGTACAAATCATGGTGGACTTGAAGCCATTGCAGATTGTCAGCGTCAACCCGGAATTAATCTCCCTCACCCTTGAACCTCTGGTTGCGGCTGTGATGCCAATCCAGGTGGTTAGTCGTGGTGAACCAGCCATCGGATTTCAAGCTGAGAAAGCCAGCATGGAACCCGGGAGCAGCAGAATTTCCGGGCCAGAATCTCTTGTGGACCAGGTGGTCAACCTTAGAGCTACCGTTGACTTAACTCAGACCAGGGAGAGTATCAATACTACTCTGGCTCTTGTAGCGGTTGACGTGAATGGTGACCCTGTGGATGGGGTGACCATCACACCACCCACCGCGCAGATCATTCAACCCATCACTCAAAAAGGTGGATACCGAAATGTGGTAGTGACGGTCGTCAGCCAGGGGAAATTGGCCAATGGTTACAGACTGACCAATATCTCGGTTTCTCCACCCAACATCACTGTCTTCTCAAAAGATCCGACTTTGGTTGAAAGCCTGCCGGGGTATGTGGAAACCAATCCCATTCCTCTTGACAACCTGATGGCTGATACCAGCCTGCCAGCCGCTCTAAACCTGCCTGCAGGTGTGAGCCTAGTTGGGAACCAGGTCGTGATGGTGGTGATCAATATCGAGCCCATCGAATCCAGCCTCACTATCTCGCGCATTCCCATCATCCCCATCGGCCTTGCTGAAGGGTTGACTGTTGAATTCTCTCCAATATTCGTGGATATCCTGATCTCTGGTCCACTGCCGGTTCTGGATATATTGAAATCGCAAGAAATCCAGGTAACCATCGACCTGGTTGGCAAAGAACCGGGAACATACCAGGTGATACCCATTGTTCGAAATACGCCAGAAATTAGAGTAGAATCAATCATTCCCGGCACGATCGAAGTCGTGATCACCCGTAAAGTAAAATAACCCTAACACCCAGGATTAAGATGACAAAACCTATTGTTGCCCTTGTTGGTCGGCCAAATGTTGGCAAAAGCACATTGTTTAACCGTTTGGCGGGTGAACCAGTGGCTATTGTGGATGATGTTCCAGGAACCACGCGGGACCGTATCTTTGCTGATGCTGAGTGGTTGGAGCATCCCTTTGAGATTATTGATACCGGTGGTATTGATCCCGCCTCTACCTCACAATCGCTGGAGCCGCTTTCCATTGGTTCAGCGGAATACGTCGACCAGATCCGTGAACAGGCATTACTCGCCATCCAGGAAGCTGATGTGGTGCTGTTTATCACAGATGCGACTGTCGGGGTCACCCCCCCGGACGTAGAGGTTGCGAATATCTTGCGCCGTCATCAGCGCGATGTGGGTGGAATACCAACCCCTCCTGTGTTACTGGTGGTTAACAAAGCGGACAGCCAGCGGAGCCGCGAACAGGCAGCACAATTCTATGAACTGGGCATTGGCGAGCCCTTCCCCATTTCAGCACTGCATGGCACTGGTATTGGGGATTTGCTGGATGAGATCCTGGCACGTTTCCCCGAGGAAGGCGAGGCTGAGGATGATGATTCGGTCAAGATCGCCATTGTCGGCAAACCCAATGTTGGCAAATCCAGTCTGCTAAACCGGTTGGTGGGCGAGGAGCGTACCATCGTCAGCCCGACAGCTGGCACCACCCGCGACGCGATAGATACGAAGCTTGTATTCGAAGGTATCCCGGTTACCCTGATTGACACTGCTGGCATCCGCCGGCGGGGCAAGGTAATTCCAGGCGTGGAGAAATTCAGCGTCTTGAGGTCTATGCGTGCCATCGAGCGGGCGGATGTATCGCTTTTGGTTTTGGATGCATCAGATTCCCTCAGCGCTCAGGATGCTCACATCGCCGGTTACATCATCGAGGCATGGAAAAGCATTGTAGTCATCGTTAATAAATGGGACGCGATTGAAAAAGATAACTATACAATGAACCAGTTTAAGGAATATATCGCCAAGGAGCTGAACTTTGTGGATTACGTTCCCATCCTGTTCATTTCTGCGAAAACTGGTCGAAACGTGGAGGATGTGATGCCCATGGCCTTGCGGGTTCAGGAAGAACGTCTGGCTCGTTTGAACACCGGACAGGTCAACCGCACCATCCAACGCGCCCAGGATGCCCACCCGGCACCTGCTCACGCGGGACGCGCCCTGCGTATGTATTACGGCACCCAGGTGCGCAGCGATCCACCCACCTTCATGATCTATGTGAATGACCCGAAACTTGCCCATTTCAGCTACTATCGCTACCTTGAAAATCAGATACGCAAAGACTATGGGTTTATCGGCACACCGATCCGTATAGTAATGAAGCCCAGGCGTTAGTCAATAACCTTGTTAAGGATTAGGAACGGGCATATAATATAACCCGTAGGATTTAACAATTGTGAATGAAATAAACGAATCATCAGTGGCCGGCATGGATGACCATCAGCCGGAAAAATTTAATCTAAAGCACTTCCTGATCGAAGCAGCCACTTATATCATCCTGGCGTTGGTATTGACCAGCGTGGTCAACTTGTTTACCGCACGGGTGCGTGTATTAAACGTCAGCATGCAGCCTACCCTGCACCAGGGAGAATTGTTGCTAGTGAGCAAGATGGCTTACCTCAACACCCAGCCGCGTACGGGAGAGATTATCATCTTCCATGCTTCGACTTCACCAGGGGAGAATTTCATCAAACGGGTCATCGGGACACCAGGTGATAAAGTTCTCGTCCGGGGCGGGCAGGTGTATGTGAATGATATTCAACTGAATGAAGATTACATAGCCAGCCCCCCTGCCTATACAGGAGAGTGGGAAGTGCCAGGCGATTCATTGTTTGTCATGGGCGATAACCGTAATTCATCCTCGGATTCTCACAGTTGGGGTTTTGTGCCGATGGAGGATGTGATCGGCAAGGTTTTACTGGTATACTGGCCCATTACTGAGATCACCCTGTTGACCAATCCAGGATCAGTCACAGCTGCGCCCTGATCCGCCTGAATATTTCCTTTTTATATTGACTTCCTATACAATTACTATTATGGACCCCAGAGAAAAATCTTCCCACCCATGCAATGATTGCCAGGCCGGCATGGTTACCCGCCGTCATTTAACCTACTTCACCTGGCTGGGAGATGAACTGATCAGTGTTCAGAACTTCCCAGCCTGGGTATGTGACCTATGCGGACGCCGTGAATATGATCACCATGCGGTGATGACATTGAATATGCTGCTTAATCCAGACGCTGGCAAACCAGCCTTAAGACATATTAGGACTACCAGGTCAGTTAAGAAGAACCAGCCACAGCTGCGTGAAATAAAACCTTAGTCAGACGAATCTCCACCAATGAAGATGGGGGTTATTATTCATTTGGTTAAGAAAAATTTGCACAAATAAATTCTCAGGTTTTCATTAAGCCATTTTGATTGTGGAACTATTTGACTTGTCAAAGCTCAGGGGGTAGGGTATCCTTAACCCGGGAGTGGTTGAGTCCCGGTGGGCTCCTCGGTCTTCAAAACCGGTGACGGGTCGCGTTGCGGGCCGTTGTGGGTTCGACACCCATCCATTCCCGCCTATTCTATGATGAGGTTGCATGCTGGAATCGATTGACATATATCATGCCATTGTTGCCCGCTTCTTTGCGGTTGAAAGTATAGCTGCTGGTACCGGACGAGACCCCTTTCTGGTGAAATATACCGGACGGCTGTATGCAAACGATTCCGAAAAATCTTATGATGAATTGCAATCCGCACTTACACCTTACAAACTTACTCCTTTATTCCGCTTAGAATCTGGCGAACAGGTTGTTTACTTAGTAAAAGAGGCTCCCAAACCGAAAATTGGCAGCCCTGTGGTTAACCTTATCCTCTTCGGGCTGACCATCCTCTCTGTCATTTTCAGTGGCATGCTTTTCTCATACCGGGGGTCAGTCAGCGCAGACCTGATGGATACACTGCAGGACATGCTTGCCCACATTCCAGATGGTGTACCGTTCGCAGTCAGCCTGCTGTTGATCCTTTCTGCGCATGAATTTGGGCATTACTTCGCCGGCAAATTCCACAAAATCCGGGTAACTCTGCCCTATTTCATTCCCTTCCCGTTTAGCGCTTTTGGAACGATGGGTGCTTTCATCCAGATGAAGGAAATTCCCAAAAACCGCAAGCACCTGTTGGATATCGGACTGGCTGGACCACTGGCTGGATTTTTGGTGGCGGTCCCGGTATTGCTCTTGGGTCTTACGTTATCCACGGTTGGTACTATTCCTGTTTCACTGCCGCAAGGTCAGGGGATGCAAATAGAAGGCAATTCGATCATCTATCTCCTGTTAAAATACATTACATTTGGACGCCTACTTCCAGAACCAGCTTCCATGGGTAGTGTTTCAAGCGCCCTCTATTGGTTGCAGTATTTCTTCACCAGTCAACCGATTCCGCTGGGTGGAATGGACGTAATGCTGCACCCGGTGGCGTGGGCGGGCTGGGCAGGCATTCTTGTGACTTCCCTCAATCTTATTCCGGCAGGTCAACTGGATGGTGGACATATCTTCTATGTATTATTCGACCGGGCAAAAGCACGACGGCTGTTGCCTTTCATTGTCCTTATTCTGGCTGGACTTGGAATGTTTTGGAGTGGATGGTGGCTATGGGTGGTATTGATCCTCTTCTTTGGCCGTGCACACGCGGAACCGCTGGATCAGATTACCCCACTGGATGGAAAGCGTAAAATATTAGGAATATTAGCGCTTATCCTTTTCCTGCTTGTGTTCACCCCGGTTCCATTGATCATGATTTGAGATTGCTTATGCAGAAATTAAAAACACTTTTCCCCCTGTTCGCTTTATCCATGCTGGTTTTTCTGGCAGGTTGTTCTACTCCGGCAACCCTGACCGCCACACCTCAGATAACTCCCTGTGCAGAGGGAAAATGTGTTACAGAATCGCCAGTTGTCACCCAATCGCCTGTTCCCACCACTACCCCTACTCCACCACTGAGCGAAACCAGACAGATCGCCAGCGGGCAGGTCATTCGCTTATGGCATGCCTACTCCCTCAATAGCCTGCCAGTTGTGGATGGTCTGGTGGAGGATTTTAATAATTCCAATCCGGACGGGATCACAGTTGATGCGCGGGGATTCCTCACTGATTCGCAATTGTTTGATGCACTCTCGCAGGTTGAATCATCTGACGAGTTACCTGACGTTGTGATGGGTGAAGCCAGCCTTCTTAACGCCCTGGCAGTGAACGGACAATTGGATGACCTTAGCGGGTATATAGAGGATGCCGTCATTGGGATGACAGCGAAGCAGCAGAATGCAATCTCTGATGACTATTGGGAGGAACTCAAATCTGAAGGGATGATCTTTGGCATCCCAGCTCACCAGGAGGGATTATTCCTGATCTACAATTCCACCTGGGGTCGTGAGCTGGGTTTTCCTGGCCCGCCAGTTGACCTGGAAGGTTTTACTTCCCAAGCCAAGGCTGCTTTTGAGGCCAATATTGTCTCCACCGATAAGACCTTGCGAGGCACCGGTGGTTGGCTGGTCGACTTGCGGGCAGAAACAGCGCTGGCATGGATGGGCAGGAGCAGCTCCTTGACTGATACCTGGGATGTATTCGCGGATCCTGTCTTGACAGATACATTTTCAATACTCAAAGACTTCCAAAATCTGGGGTATGCTTGGGCAGGCAGAAACACTGATCCGGCGCCATATTTTGTTAAACGCCAGGCTCTATTCATCAGCGCAGCCAGCCATGATCTGCCGGGAATAATTTTCCATCTGGATGTGCTAGACATGCAGGATGAGTGGGTCATTATGGCTTATCCACACAGCCAGGCTGAAACGCGGAATGTGAGCCGCGGGTATGGATACGGATTGCTGGCAGAAGGCGAAGCTGCCAGGATGGCAGGCTGGCTATTCATCCAGTGGTTGATGGATCCATCCCGCCAGGCAAGTATCAGCGCGAATGAATTTTCTACCCCTGCTGACGATCAAGCGATTGAGCTGCTGGCAAATTTTGGCGCTTACCCAGCACTGGTGCAAGCAATTGCACGTGTGAATGCTGAATCTGCTTGTCTTCCCGATGATGGCGCCTGGTATTTTCTCAAACCCATTCTGGAAGATGGCTACTACCAGGTTCTTCAAGCTCACATTCCATCTGAACAGATTCCCGTAATTATTATGGAAATGCAAAAGTTATTGGCTGAGTACCTTAAATGAGCCCTCACATTGGCCCTGAGGTTGCTATCTACACCGATGGAGGTTGTTTCCCGAATCCGGGACGGGGTGGCTGGGCGGTGCTGATTCACTTCCCGAACCATGTAGAAGAGTTGAGTGGATCGGAAAACAACACCACCAACAATCGAATGGAATTGACTGCCGCCATTAAAGGGTTGGAACGACTACCTGTTGAACAATCCGCACGGATTTATACCGACTCTGAATATGTTAAAAAAGGTATTACTGAGTGGCTGCCGGGATGGCGAGTCCGTGGTTGGAAACGCAAAGGTGGAGCGCTGGCTAACCAGGACCTGTGGCTGAGATTGGATACCCTCACACGAAGCCATGCTGTAGATTGGTACTGGGTGCGCGGCCACTCTGGGAATGTCCATAATGATAGAGTGGATGAACTGGTACAGAAAGCAATCGCTTCCGGTAGATAGAGAAATAAGCGTGGTGAACTACATGCCAAACAGGTTGGTTAACCAGGGTTGGTAAACTGGCAGCAGCACCAGCATGACGCACCCGAAAGTGGTTCCAATGATTACGCCAGCGATCACATCTGAGAGGTAATGCACACCCAGCATCACCCTCGCCAGGCTGACCAACGGAGCCCAGATGAACAACATCCATGCCAACCAGGCAGGCCCCAGTCCTATAACGAGAACCATGAATAAGAATGCCCTGGCGGCATGGCCAGACGGGAAGGAATGCGGGTCGGTAGCTCGATAAATCTGCCCCCACTCGCCTTCAGGACGGCGACGGCGGATAAGTAATTTTAGGGATAGGACAAATACTGCCAGGATGATCAGGCTGAAAATGAGGATAAGCGACCAGGGCTTCCAGAACTTATCTCCCAATATCGCTATTAGGATCAACCCGGCCAACCAGAACCAGGAATCGCCGGAATGAGCGAAGAATACCGCAAAAGGCTTTATCCGGCTGTTATTCTCCAGCACCCGCAACGAACGGGATATCTCCTCATCTTTTATCAGTAACTTTAGCCACATATCTGCTTATCCGCGATCTACAAGATATCTCTGAATGATTTCAAGCTGATGCGGCTTATCCACATCCATCCCGACCTCAGCATATGGGCAGCGGATGACTTTGCCTTTAATCCCCAACCTGAGGCTGATTAACCTGGCAGCTTCTTCCAAAGTAGCTATACGGAATAATATTTTGAACATTAAATCAAAACCCAGGATGGAAGCTTGTTTGATGGGATTTTTTCGTGACGCGATCAAATTTCCCCATAAGCTCGAAAGATGAGTGACTACATCCACCCGGACAGCATCCATATCGCCGCCGCACAGTTCAATATCCTTCAAATGGGTGTATGTTCGTCTGGAACCCGGGTATTTCTTTTCCATCACTTCACGGGAAACAATATTGTAAAATAGATCAGCATCGCTTTTTTCCACAATATCGATAAGCCAGTCCACCATTTCAGTGGTAATAGCAGGGATATCTGAGGCGACCACCAGGACATGCTCGGCGGTTGGATTTCGGCGATGGATCTCGTTGATGCCTGTGACAATGTTGGATAGCATGTCTGGCTGGTTAGGAAGCAAGGTGAGGGTCTTGGGGCAGGTAAGGCCACCCAATTCTGTCAACCCAATGATGGTAATATGCTCCACGTGTTGTGACCCGCTGACAGCATCCAATACCCATTGAACCATCGGTTTGCCGGATATATTAAGCAGGGCTTTGGGAGCTCCCCGGGTATATTCATAAAGGTATTCTCCGGAGGCAGGCGTCCCACCAGCAGTGATTAATACATCCATCAATTGATCTCCTGAAGCTGCGGTATCAGCCCAATCCGATCAACAACTTTGGCAAGGTCTTCGAAATAATTGCCAGGGTTGGCGTAATCCACCGGGTCAGTTCGGCCGGTGGCTGCGGCGATGGCTGCTTCCATCATATTCGTGCCGAAGGAACGTCCATCCAGAACGGGAGTGGTGGTCATAACATATTTAACCCCGGCGTCCTTGAAAAGCTTCATGTCTTCAGTGGTGGTGGTATTGGTTACGATTATCTTGCCATCCATCCGGTAAGGCATATAACGGGTAATGTAATGACAGTCGCCAGCGACGATGCCAGCCCAATCGAAGTATTTCGTCCACTTGGGGGTGCGTTTCTCCTGGGCTTCACCAATGGGGTAGACCCAGCGGAATGGGATCCGTCCGGCAATGGGCATAAGGATCGCGGCCATTCTTTTTAAACCCATGGGGGTGTGCAAAGCCATCGGAATGCCAAGGGTAAACATCATATCACCATAGATATTTTCATATTTCTGGTCCAGGAAGGATTCAAGCATTCCCCAGCGATCCACCCCGGTGACATGAAATACGCTGCGGTTGGAAATCTTATCCCCAAGAGCTTTTTCCAGGGTAGGGCGCGCTTTCGCTTCGAGGGTGGTTTTTAATCCAGTTCCATCCAGTACCGGGGTTTTCGTTACAAAGCGGGTTAACGATGCGACGGAATAGAGCGGATACCATTTACGGTCAACAAAGATACCCAGGTTGGCTCCGCCCACACCAAAAGCATCCACTTTGCCATCCAACTCGCGGTACATCTGAGCTGCTTTTTCCATGTCGCCATCTGTGCCGATGCGTTCAAGACTGATCTTTTCGCCCAATAAATCAATCTCTACAGCTTTATCGCGTTTTGAGGAACCAATGCTGATGCTTACCGCTCTTTTCATAGATCGTCTCCTTGGGTATCAGGAGTGAGTATACTCCATGTTGAATAGTGGGAACAGGAGGATAACGATGATGCTTGATTTTACGATTATACGTGATGAAAAGAAGGCTGATTTTGCGCGAGATGGATG
>PNON01000050.1 GCA_013824865.1 Anaerolinea sp.
GCGCACTTCCAGGTCATCCACATGGCCAGGGCGCGGACAGTGTCTATGGTTTCAGACGGGTGAAAACGGATACCGCCTTTGTTTGGACCGCGGGCGTCGTTGTGCTGTACGCGGTAGCCAGTGAATACCCGGATCGTCCCGTCATCCATACGGACAGGAATTCGGAAGTGGTATTCACGAGCAGGCCAGCGGAGAACTTCACTTACCTGTGGGTCCAGCTTGAGCAAAGCGGCAACATGATCGAATTGTCGTTGTGCCATTTCAAAAGCGTTGGTCGATACAGCCATCTGATTCTCCTGTTCTGATTACGGTATGTTGCTGTTAAAAAATAACGCGGACATTCCGGAATGTCCGCGTTATTTATCTGCCATTTTCATTAAGCCAATGTAAATCAAATTAGCCACCTTTTGGTTATCCATTACTATTATATTGATTAGAAAAACCGAGTCAATAGGAAAATGTACTATTTTCTGTATGATAACACTCCTGTCTTATTAATCTGACAGTTCATTTTTTAATCGAAACAACTGTCGTTCCAGTTCCCGTTTTACCACTCCGGGTGAAGCCTGCCCGCCGGTTTTAGCCATCACCTGACCGAAGAACCATTGAGCCAGGGTTTCCTTGCCAGCCAGGTAATTTGCCACTTCTTTCGGGTTTCCCTGCAGCACGGAATGCACTGCGGTGGCGATGACATCACCATCCTCTATTTGCATCAGGCCCTTCTGCTCGATAATTACTTTTGGTTGTTTACCAGTGTCCAACATTTCGCTTAACACCGTTTTGGCTGTCAGAAGGTTGATATCCCCGCGTCTGACCAGGGTGATCAGATCTGCAAAGTAACCCGGGACAATCGGGAGACAATCCCAATCCAACCCCCTGATTTTCACCTCGCTGGCAAGCACCCCCGTGATCCAATTTGTGGCTTCTTTGGCTGGTTCCCCGTGCTGAACCACCTTCTCGAAAAAGAAAGCCATGCGGGGATCTTCCAGCAAAATATCGATGATGGCATCCTGGAGATGATATTCGCTGGCATAGCGCATCCGCTTCATAGCAGGCAGTTCCGGTATATTTTGTAGTATGCTATCCAGCCAGATGCTATCCACAACCAACGGCGGCAGGTCCGGCTCAGGAAAGTAACGGTAATCGTGCGCTTCTTCCTTGCTGCGCTGGCTGAAGGTAACCTCTTCGGACTCGTTCCAACCCACTGTCTCCTGAGACACCTTGCTGTTGCTCTTCAGTATAGCAATATGTCGTTTGATCTCGAATTCAATGGCCCGTTCCATGGAACGGAAGCTGTTCAGGTTTTTGATCTCTGTTCGGGTGCCCAATTCCTCCGCCCCGGCCAGCATCACCGACACATTGGCTTCAAAGCGGATGGCCCCTTTCTCCATATCACCCGAGCTGACTGCAATGGTACGCAGTAATTGGTGCAGGGTGACAGCGTACGCCCTGGCCTCTTCCACGCTGTGCATATCTGGTTCGCTGACTATTTCGAGCAGTGGCACGCCTGCGCGGTTCAAGTCCACCAGGCTGCAGGGATCCACATCACGGTTGATGTGGGTCAGTTTACCCGTATCCTCTTCCAGGTGCACACGGCGGATACGGATAGTTTTTTCACCTTCTGATGTGCGGATAAGCAACCTGCCATTCTCTGCCAGGGGGGTCTCATATTGCGAGATTTGGTATCCTTTGGGGAGGTCGGGGTAAAAATAATTCTTACGGGCGAAGATGCTGTATTGCAGGGGGGTGCATTCCAGCGCCAGCGCGGCACGCAGGCCCAGTTCCACCGCTTTCTTGTTGACTACCGGCAGCGCTCCTGGCAATCCCAGGCACACCGGGCAGACCGAGCTGTTGGCCTCTGCAATCGTGGAATCCACAACCAGGCAGCCACAAAACATCTTGGTCTGAGTCTTCAACTCAGCGTGGATCTCAAGCCCGATGACTGGAATGTAAACCATGATGCTGGCTAACCCACCCGGCGCATGAATCGTTCGAGCCGGCGCAGGGCTTCTTCTATCTTTTCATAGGATGTAGCGTAAGAGCAGCGCACAAAGCCTTCCCCGCCAACGCCAAAAGCGGATCCCGGCACCAGGGCAACATGTTCTTCCTGCAGTAGACGTTCGGCAAACAAGTTTTCATTCAATCCTGAAACTGTGATCTGGGGGAAGGCATAAAAAGCGCCGCGTGGTTCGAATGTCTTTAAGCCAAGTGAGTTCAATCCGCTGACAATGAGCCTGCGCCGGCGATCATACTCAGCCACCATTTCTTCTACGAATGGCTCACCGTTTTCCAGGGCTTCCATCGCGGCCATCTGGCTCATGGTGGGTGCTGACATCACAGTGAACTGGTGGATGCGCAGCATCCCTTTTGAGATCTCTACGGGAGCAGCGCTATACCCGATGCGCCAACCGGTCATGGCATAGGCTTTGGAGAAGCCGCCAAGCAGTACGGTGCGCTTGTGCATGCCAGGAATGGCCGAAAAACATACGTGCTCGAAATCGTACACCAGCCGGTCATAAATCTCATCCGAGACGACCAGCAGATCATATTTTTCAGCGATATCCGCGATCTTATGCAAGGTATCCCGGGTGGCTACCGCCCCGGTGGGGTTATTGGGGTAACCAAGGAGAATTGCCCTGGTCCGGGGAGTCACCGCTGCCTCGATGGCAGCCGGATCGGGGTTAAAGTCGTTTTCCAACCGGCTGGGGACTTCCACTGCGACTCCACCCGCCAGCTCCACTTCAGCCTGGTAGCTGACAAAGCAAGGGGTTGGGATGATTACCTCGTCTCCGGGTTCCAGCACGGCAGTGAATACCAGGTATAGCGCTTCGGATACCCCCACGGTAATTATTAGTTCGTTATCAGGATTGTAAGAAACCGCGTATTTCTTTTCCAGGTGTTTGGAAAGGGCGTGACGCAGCTCGATTAAACCAGCGTTGGACGTGTAGTGCGTATCTCCATGCTGTATTGAACGGATGCCCGCCTGGCTGATTGATTCTGGGGTAAAGAAATCCGGTTCGCCAATTCCCAGCGAGATCACGTCCTGCATGGTCGCTGCAATATCAAAATATTTTCGGATGCCCGATGGTTTTAAACCCGTCACACGCTTATTCAGGAATGTTTCTCGCATCTTTTCTCCTCTACCTCATATCAATACTATCTGCCAGATATCATTGCTTTCCTGATAATATAGCTCAAAAACAGTTTGCGTGGTAGTCATCACCCTGAAACCTAGTTCTTGCGGTGAGCGCCAGCGGTTCAAAATACGTTCGATCTCCAACCACTGACCCTGCCAATAGAAACGGGTGGGTTCCTGAGGATAACTAAACTCAGAGCGGCACTGAACTATGGCTTCTTGCATACCACGCATGAATTGTCACCCAAGTCTACAGTGCCATGAACACCATCCACCAGCACGTGGCGACCAACGAGCGAGTGGGAGAGAACAGAATGTCGGACTGTGGTGCTTTCATCCATGATGCAGTCTTCCAACCGGCTATCCTCGATAGTGCAGCCATTGGCGATTGAAACGTGCGGTCCGATGGTGCAGCGGGCAAGCTTCACATCCTCGGGGATACTGACCGGATGGATGATTATTACATCTGGCCCAAATTTAACAGGCGGCAAGTTGTGAGTTTGCTTATCCAATAGCAGTCTGTTAGTCTCCAACAGCGCCTCGGATGTGCCAGCATCCAGCCATGCACCCACTTCCACGGTCCGCATCTTAGCGCCACGCTGCAGCATGATGGTGGTAGCGTCAGTCAGGAAATACTCGCCTTTAAAGGATTTGCCGGTTTCAATCTGTTCTTCGATGGCCGCCAGTAATTTCTTGCCCTGGCGGTAGTAATACAACCCAATCACCACCCGGTTGTTATCCATTTCGGTTGGTTTTTCAATCAGCCGGGTGATATAGCCTGCATCATTGACTTCGGCGACACCAAACCGGCGCGGATCTGGAACTGATTTCACCCAGGCATAGCCATCAACATCTTCCTTGCCAATCAACGAGAAATCTGTCTCAGCCAGAGTGTCTGCGAAGACTACCATCACCGGACCATGCAGAAATTCCCTAGCAAGGTGAATAGCCTGTGACTGGCCTTTCATCTCGGGTTGTGTGATGTAATGGGCTTTGATGTGGGGAAAATTCTGAGCCATGTATTGAGGCACCTGGTCTCCCAGATAACCGATAATGAATATCAATTCAATGTTGGCGGGGTCTGGAAGAGTGTTGAAGCTTTCCAGCAGGTGGGCCAGGACGGTTTTCCCAGCCACCTGTAAAAGCGGTTTTGGTTTGCTCCAGGTATGCGGCCGCAGGCGGGTGCCCAATCCAGCCATTGGAATAAGGATTCTTATTATTTCCGACACCTTCTCTCCTTTAGCGATAAACGAATAAGCCGAAGATCGCTGCTCCTAGGATGATGAAAACGGGGTTGATATTGGTAAAGGTAAGCAATCCGAAAGCAGTCAGCGCGATCAAAGCTTTATCCCACCCCTGGAAGAGAGCCGGGATAAGAGGCGCTTTACGGGCGTTAAAGACCGTCAGCGTCATATCGTATGCTGTCCACAAGAGCAACCCGACCACTACCGGTCGGACCGCGGTCAGCATGGCTTTAATTTTCGAGCTATCCTTAATTTCGTAAAAATAGGCAATTAATAACAGCATCAAAACCGTGGTGGGAACAACAGTACCTATTACAGCAGCAATTGCCCCATTAATGCCGGCAAGCTTGTAGCCAATGAATGCAGAAACCTGCGGAGAAATTGGTCCTGGCAGCACATTGCCAAAAGCCACCGCATCTGCAAATTCCGCCGGTGTTAACCAGCTGGACGACGTCACCTCCCGCTGCATCAATGCCAGAGAAGCAGGTCCGCCGCCCCATGAAAAAAGGGCAACACGGGCAAACAGGAAGAAAATATCCCAAAGCAATTTCACGCGATCTCCTAAATCAAAGCCAGTTTTTCCAATCTGTCAATTTGAGATTCCATCAGGTCCACAGCTGATTTCAGCGTGCCAGTGTCGAAGGCAAGTTTGGTTCCGGCTATACGGAAAAGTTCCGGCAGCGGACGTGTGCCAGCGAGGGATAGGGCTTTACGGTAATCTGCGACCGCTTTGGACTGGTCTTTCAATGCATTGCCCCACACCTGCACGGCCCCCAGTTGGGCTAATCCATATTCCACATAGTAAAACGGGATTTGATGGATGTGTCCTTTGCGGTGCCAACCGGTGGCTTTGTAATCTTCATAACCAGACCAGTCGTAACCCTGCATAAAGCGTTCCCAAAGCATACTCCATTCCATGTCGCAGTTCTCCGGAACAAGCGCCTTGTCGGGATGGAGGTACACCCAGTGCTGGAAGGCATCCACCACGGCCATGTAAGGCCAGAATAATAGTGAGGTGATTAAATGCTCGCTAACTGCACGAGCTGCCTCCTGTGGCGTGTAAAAACCATCTTTGCTGCGTTCCAGGTAGGGGGAAGCCAGTAACTCCATGGCCATGGATGCGACTTCCGCGATCTCCATCGTGTATGTTAACTGCGGTAAGTAGGGAAGCCCGGCTGATTCGAAGACATGGAATGCGTGCCCGCTTTCATGAATTAAAGTCTGGACGTCATTTTGTGTTCCTACAGAATTACAGAGTACGAAAGGTTTGCGTACCAGGTTGAGGCTGGAGCAATATGCACCCCCTCCTTTGTTCTTGCGGTTAGGTAGATCTACCAACCCATCCTGCAGCATCTGCTTGAAGTAACCCCCCAATACTGGATCCACCTGATCGAAGATGGTTTGCGTGACTGCCACCTGCTCCTCTACAGTTTTGAAGGGTTCCAGCGGTGGTCGTTTAAAAGGATCAACATAATGCTTCACATCAATATCCCAGGGGCGGACAGTCTCAACGCCCATCTGCTTTCCATGCCTCTCCAGGAGACGTCTTACTGCAGGCACCACCACCTGCTCGATGGCAGCATGGAAATTCTGGCAATCTGCCGGGGAATAATCATAACGGTAATATTGCTGCCACTTATAATCTCTGAAATCGTCTTTGCCAGCGTTTTTGGCGATTTCCATGCGCAGTGCCAGATTCTTCACCCACAGTTCATTAATGGCATCCCGGTCAGCGTAGAGGCGCTTCATCTGTGCTTCCCAGGCACGCTGACGCACACTACGATCGGCAGTCTGAAGGTGTGGGCTTAATTGGGCAATTGTCGTTTCTTTGCCATCCCAATCCACAGTTTGCGCGCCAACGATCTTGTCATATTCGGTTCCCAGCTTGTGTTCTTCCGCCAACAAAGGCAGGTTTTTCTCCCGAAACAAGTCGGCATCGGAGCGGTAATTGCGCAGGGGAATCTCGAAACCGGCGGGCTCCAGTTTACTTTCCAGAAGCTTTACCTTTAGTTTTTGCTCCCAGGCCATGGCATTCGGGTAGATGGTATCCAGGTAATGAGTAAATTTCTTCTCAGAGGCTTCATCTGCGGTGTTGATCGTGGTGGCAATATACAAACGGTTGTAAAGCTCATCAGCACATTCCGCCACGCGCGACCAGCTGCTAAGCCACCCATCCACATTTCCAGATGTGAGTGGCATTTTCTCCAGCTCAACATACCCGGGTTCAATATCAGACCATTCCCAATCCAGCAATTCTTCGGTAGAAACAGGCAATTTGAAAGTCATATCTCCATCCTTGAAATCAACGAATGCCAGCATTCGGTTTTAACCGATGATGGTTGGTTTCCCGCTGATAGGCATGGGTCATCCGCAGCAGGAGTTCTTCTTGAAAATGCCGGCCCATCAACTGCATACCAATGGGCAGCTTGTTACAATCAAAACCGACCGGGAAAGCGATCCCGGGCACACCTGCCAGGTTGGCAGGCAGGGTGAATATGTCCCCCAGGTACATGGAAAGCGGATCCGTTGCATGCTCGCCTATTTTAAAGGCAGTAGTGGGGGCTACCGGTGCGGCAATCGCGTCCACCTGCGTGAAAGCCCGGTCGAAATCCTGCCTGATCAAAGAGCGTACTTTTTGGGCCTGGCCATAGTATGCATCATAGTATCCTGCCGAAAGGGCATAGGTTCCGAGCATGATACGTCGTTTCACTTCAGGGCCAAAACCTTCACCTCGGGAATGCTTATACTGTTCAATATATCCGGGCATGGCGTGGTAATGGCCGTAACGGACGCTGTCATATCGAGCCAGGTTGGCGCTGGCTTCCGCAGGGGCAATAATATAATAAACTGGCAGCGCATATTCTGTGTGCGGCATGCTGATCGGCACCAATTCCACCCCCAACGCTTCAAATGTGTGCAGGGTATTCCTGACGGCCTGTTCCACATCTGGCTGGATACCGGCGATGAAGTATTCCTGGGGGATACCAATTTTCAATCCCTGCAATCCGTCAACCTGATCCAGGTTTATCTCCGGGCGGGGAATATCCTGGGATGTGGCATCACGCGGATCGAACCCGGCAATGGTTTCGAATAAAATGGCAGCATCCTCCGCGCTGTGCGCAAAACAGCCTACACTATCCAGCGAGGAACCATAAGCGATCAACCCCCAGCGGGAGACACGCCCGTAAGTGGGCTTGAGCCCGGTGATGCCGCAATAGGCGGCTGGTTGGCGCACACTTCCGCCAGTATCTGTGCCCAGGGCACCCAAAGCCATTCCAGATGCAACCGCGGCGGCGCTGCCTCCGCTCGATCCGCCGGGAACATGGTCGGGGTTCCAGGGATTACGGGAGGGTCCAAAAGCGGAATTCTCAGTAGAGGATCCCATGGCAAATTCATCCGTATTGGTCTTGCCCAGGATGACAGCGCCATCCTCGATCACATTATCAACCGCTGCAGCAGTGAATGGAGGAATATAGTTTTCCAACATCCGTGAACCACAGGTACAGCGCACACCGGAGAGGGAAAGCACATCCTTGATGGCCAGTGGGATACCCAGCAGCGGGGTTAAGGGTTCCGTGTGATTGCCACGGCGGATTTGCTGGAAGAAGAAATCCGCCCGGTTGGCGCGGAAGAGTGCCTCCTCCGGGGTCAGAGTCAGGAAAGCATGCAGGAGACCATCTGAGGTTTCGATCTGACGCAGGCAAGCCCTGGTCAGGTCACGGCTGCTGATCTCACCGGTACGTAGTAATGCGCCTGCCTGTGAGATTCCAAGTTCCAGCAAACCGTCAGTCATGACCCGAACACCGGCGGCACCTTAAATTGCCGTCCTTCAATATTCGCTGCATTCAGCAACACTTTTTCAAACTCCAAACCCTGAATAGGAACATCATCCCGCAGCAATCCAGCTTCCGGCACGCCAGTATTTTCGGAAACATTGGATGTATCGACCAACTTTAGACGCTCAAAGTGCTCCAAAATGGCGGAAAGCTGATCTCGATACAAGGCCAACTCCTCCTCGGATAGATTCAAACGTGCCAGATGGGCAATATTTAATACTTCTTCATTAGTCAGGGGCATAAAATAATTATACCAATGGAATGTTCAAAACAATCTCAGGGCAGCCATTGCAAGTTATGCGCATTCATCAATATCCTCCAGGTGGCGCCACTGGTCATATCCATTATCCACAACTGCCGCTCACCGGTGAACGAAGCAGTATTAAATCGCATGTAGGCTAACAAGGCGCCGTCCGGGCTCCAGGCAAACCCCAGATGATTGTTAACGGATGAGTTGGTGAGCGGATGAATATTTGCCCCATCCACATTCATGAGCCAGATCTGCCTGCCGGGAGTCCAGTTTTGCGGGTTAAGGAAACGCCGGGCGAATACCAACTGCCTGCCATCAGGCGAGTATGCTGGCAGCAAGTCTTCCATGCGGTTGTCGCGGGTCAGCTCTGAACGTTCTTCAGTATCAGGAGCATAGCTGATCAGCTGGCTGAAATATGCCGGTGCGATCCCATTGCCGTCTGTATAAGTGAGATCAGGCACAGTGTAAATGTCGCCTCCCGCGTTCCAGCTTCCCGGTTCGCCGGTGGTGTTTTCAAAACTGACCCGCTTGTGGGAAGCGGGGTGATAGAACTGGAAGGCCGAACCTGTCTCATCATAATATGCCAGCCAGCTAGTGCTTGACCAGGCTGGATCACGGGTAATATGCCCATCCATACCAACCAGCGCGGGGCTTCCAGAAGCCATTCCAGCAACAAGGTTCTGCTGCCAGAGAGCAGTCGTTTCTCCTTTACCAGAGCGTTGATAGATCAGCAATCCTCCATCAGGTGAGACCCGCACCTGGCTGCAGATTACACTACTGCAATTTACGATATCAGTCACTGAACCAGTCTCGAGATCATACCGACGGATGATACTTCCTTCTGTGGTGATCGCGCTGTAATAGATGGTGCTGGAACTTGCAGGGTTGTAATCCAATACAGAATCCCTGTCTTCGAGCAGCCTGGTTACTTCTAATCCTTGCGGATCCACCGAATATAGATGACTGCCATCATTTTCTTCCAGCAAAAAAAGCAGCCAGGGATGACGGGTGGTGAAGCGCCATTCAACTCCCCTGGATAAGGGTATACCCAGTGTGGATTTAACTCCCGGCAGCAGCTTCACCGTTACCTTCTCATCCTCTCTCCAGGGAACCGAAGGAGTGAAGATGAGTGTCTTATCGATCACCTGGTACACACCCGTTGTGTTTGGTTCGAATGTAAGATATTTTTCGATGTTCGTTGGGCGAATCCCGGTGGAAAAGGTGACCTGAACAGCGGTAGTGCCATGCTGGTCAGTGGCGCCATCTGCAGGAAAAATGGAAACAACCCGAGGTTGGAGTGAGAAGTACGCCAATACCGCTCCACCAACCAAAAGCAGGACAATAAACAGAAGAATAATACGCAAGTATCGCATGGGGAGTTCTCTTAAAATGATTATACCCTCTCGGTGGCTGTCTTTAGGCAAGCTCAAGCCCCGCTTGTCGAAGGGTTTCCAACTAACCCACCTCACTTCTCAGCGTCCCCGCCGAGAAACCATCCATAACTGTCATCCTTAACGAAGTTAAGGATGACAGTTTGCATCTGCATAACCACAAAAACGAACTTCCCCACTATCAAATCAAATATAATTAGTATATGCCATCCTATTTTGTTTACATCCTTGCCAGTAAATCCAGGGTTTTGTATATCGGCGTAACAAATGACTTGATGAGAAGGATGTATGAACATAAGAACAAGCTGGTTGCAGGATTTACGGCCAGGTACAATGTTGACCGTTTGGTTTATTGTGAAGATACCGCAAACATCCTTGATGCGATTGCTAGAGAGAAACAATTAAAGGGTTGGCTTCGAATCAAGAAAATCAAGTTGATTGAAAGTATTAATCCAGGGTGGGATGATTTAAGCAAAGACTGGTTTTAAGGCCTGTGATTTCAGGCTGTCATACCAAAAATGTGATCGCAAAGCAGTGCGCAGCCTCCCCGCTGTCATCCTGAACGAAGTGAAGGATCTCTTCGCCATTTGCAGAGATTCTTCGCTGCGCTCAGAATGACAATTAAAAGAGCAGGCGCTCAGAATGATGGAATGCTACGCCCCGCACTTGCTGCCCAAATCGTCCAGCGCTTCCCCTTTTCGTACAACTGTTCCCTGCCCAGCCCCATCTCTTTCAGGGTGTTCAGCCAGGCAGCGTACTCTGGTGAGGAGGCAAGCCGGCAGACCCGCCATCACAGCTCAGCGGATCCGCATGACAACAGCAACAGCGGCAGTCAAGGTTGGCATAGGCATTGTCTGCCATCGGGCAATTAATTGGATAGATGTTCCGAAACAAAGCAAATTGGTAGGTATAAGCTGGGAATTAGTATAAAATAAATATTAATATATCTTATGTGCACGGGAGGATGAATGGCTGACACTATTGAGCAGGCTTGGGATTATTACTATCATAAAGAGTATGTAAAATCCATTGAATGCTGTCAATCGATTTTAGCTATAGACCCGGGAAAAGTGGAACCGCAATGCCTCGTGGCTCGCTGTTACTATCGCCAGGGAAATACAGCAGAGGCGGAAAAATGGGGAACGCTCTTGCTCCAAAATTACCCCCAAACCGCTGCTGTTCATGAATTGAAGGGTTTCATCCTCTCTGAACAAAAAAATCTGGACGCCGCCCTGCGGGAGTACAACCAGGCCATCCAGCTCGACCCGAAATACGTGTACGCCTATAATAACCGCGGGAATGTGTATAAAGCCAAAGGCGATCTGGACGCCGCCCTGCGGGAGTACAACCAGGCCATCCAGCTCGACCCGAAATACGTGTACGCCTATAATAACCGCGGGAATGTGTATTATGACAAAGGCGATCTGGACGCCGCCCTGCGGGAGTACAACCAGGCCATCCAGCTCGACCCGAAAGATGTGTACGCCTATTTTAACCGCGGGATTGTGTATAAAGCCAAAGGCGATCTGGACGCCGCCCTGCGGGAGTACAACCAGGCCATCCAGCTCGACCCGAAATACGTGTACGCCTATAATAACCGCGGGGTTGTGTATTATGACAAAGGCGATTTGGACGCCGCCCTGCGGGAGTACAACCAGGCCATCCAGCTCGACCCGAAATACGTGTACGCCTATAATAACCGCGGGAATGTGTATAAAGCCAAAGGCGATCTGGACGCCGCCCTGCGGGATTGCAACAAAACCCTGGAGATTGACCCGAACAATGAATTCGCCCTAACCCAAAAATTGCGCATTTCTGAAGGGAAAGGCGATTCAAATGCGATCCTTGCGCTCAATGCCAGGCTGCAAACAGATGTCCCGATCACATGGACTTCAGATGATGAAAAATCACAATTTTGGAATGAGCAGATTAATCTTCATTACAAAAACCATATGAAATCTCTGCTAGTGGCAGCAGGCGATAAGCCGGTGAGCACCTGGCATGTGAGCTTGAGTTGGGGTAAAAAAAGGTCACATGGTGCGATCTATAACGGATCCAGCAGTATCATTTACGAAGGATCTTATGGTGCCGGTTACCTGGTGCTCACCGAGCAATTTATCCATATCGTCAACCTGGGGGAGGTGAGCAAGAAATTCATAAAAGGGACCAATATCTTTGCCAAAGCTTTTTTCCTGGCTTTCCAAAACATTGATTTTACCAAAGTGGAAAAGAACGATCGTGTATTCAGCTTTGGCCAGCAGGATATTGTTTCAATTACACTCAATGACCATGTGATCACAATGGTGACTGCCAGCGAAGAATGGCAGATAACTCCATATTTTTCTGATGACGAAATGGTGATGTTTACCGGGTTGAATGCTGCAAGAACCGGCAGGTTGCCATCCATTTTGTCTTCGGGACAACCAAAAGAATCTGTTGATAAAAAGGCACCAGCATCAGACAAGACAGGGCAGGAGGATATTGTTGCCAAAATTGCTGGATTAAAAACATTGTTGGAATCTGGAGCCATAACCACGGACGAATTTGAAACGAAAAAAAGGAACTACTTTCCCGGTTGTAGACATTCCTGGTAGTTCGTTATCCCTATTGTGCGCCATTACCCACTTCGCGTTGTAGGTGGGGTTGAGGGCATCAGCCCGAAACCCAACAACCTTCGCCTTTGTCGGATTTCGCTGCGCTCAATTTGACCTACAAACTAACCACTTCGTTAAGGCGACGATCAATGTCGCAAATCCAAAAACTCCCTATTGACAAACTTCATTTTTCTCCTATAATGTGTGGTATAGTGGTACGACCAATATACCAGGAGAACTATGACAATCAAGATTACTGCTCCCCGCTCTCTCACCGATATCGTCACCAGCAAGCTGGCTGGTTATATTCTGGATGGCACTTATTCTGCGGCGACCCAGATCCCGGCTGAAAGAGAATTGGTGAAAGACCTGGGTGTCAGCCGTTCCACAATCCGGGAGGCGCTCAGGGTGCTTTCGGAGCATAAGATCATTGAAGGGCGGCACGGAGTTGGCTGGTTTGTTTGCCCAGCGGACTCCTCCAACCTGATGACATTGCGTGAGCTAGCTTATTCTGATACTGACATAAACCCCGTGAAAATTCAGGGTATCCCCGGCGAAACCCCGATTGGGCCGCGGCGTCTGCCTGTCACCCCTGAAAAACCATTGCAGATACCCAACCTGCGCACTGACCGACTGGGTACTTTCAAACTCATTTCCTGGTGGGAACGTGAAAAGGTGGAGAACGCCAAAGTTTTGGTGGTTGGAGCTGGCGCGCTTGGCAATGAGGTGATCAAGAACCTGGTATTAATGGGAGTCGGTCATATTTTTATCATTGATTTTGACACGATCGAGCTGGCCAACCTTAGCCGCTCGATCCTCTACCGTGAAACTGATACTGGTCGTGAAAAAGCGGAGGTTGCAGCTGCCCGCGTTAAAGAGATCAACCCCAATGTCCATGTGCAATATCTCCATGGCGATGTCAACACCCAGCTGGGGCTTGGCATCTTCCGCCGCATGGATGTGGTCATTGGCTGTCTGGATAACCGTGAAGCCCGCCTTGCGGTCAACCGTTTTTGTAACTGGATAAACAAGCCCTGGGTGGATGGCGCCATCCAGGAGTTCCTGGGTCTGGTGCGAGTCTTTGTTCCCGGGAAGGGCGCCTGCTTCGAGTGCACACTGACCGAGCAAGCCCGCCGTGATCTTTCCATGCGCTACTCCTGCCCGCTGTTGGCGCGTGAGAATGTGCTGTTGGGAAAAGTGCCAACCACCCCGACCAGCGCATCAATTATCGGCGCCATGCAGGCGCAGGAAGCTTTGAAGCTCATCCATGGTCTGCCCGTGGAAGAAGGCAAGGTCACCCGCTATAATGGCATGACAAACGAGATGTACACCAGCACTTACCAGGCAAAGGATGACTGTGAGAGCCACTGGATTTATGGCGATATTGTGGAGTTGCCAGCGCGGGCTAACCGGACCACGCTTGGAGAGTTATTACAAATTGCCCGCCTGGATCTGGGTTCCCAGGCAGTCCTTGATCTGGATCAGGAGATTATACTTTCACTGGAATGCTCCACATGTAAGACCACTGAAGAAGTGCTGAAACCCATCTCGCAGGTGAGCTTTCAGGGAGCACATTGTCCGGTATGTGGAAATTTGCGTGAAATACAGATGACCCATACCA
>PNON01000051.1 GCA_013824865.1 Anaerolinea sp.
GTGCCTTCTCTGCCTGCTTGCGCTCGGTGATGTCAATACCGAGGAAAGCGAGGTGATTCAACTTGCTGTCATTGTCAAAGATCGGGTGAATATAGTTGTCAACGAATCTTCCGGTACAGTTATCTTCAAACCTGACCGGTTTGCCCGAAGCAATCACCTCGTTAATACGCGCCTTTCGTTCAGCGGCCACTTCCGGTGGCAAGAAATCAAAGTAATTCGCGCCGATCATTTCCTGAACATCCTTGCCAAAACGTTGCGCAGAGGTCTCGTTCGCCGCCAGAATAATGCCTGCGGCCTCCGTCAAATAGACAGATTCAGGATTGGCGTTTACCAATCCATGCCACATGGACTCGCTATCCTTGAGTTCATCTTCACGCTTTCGCAGTTCAGAGGTCATATCATGCGCCAGGGCAAGCGCCTGCTCACGGGTGCTTTCCTGCCCCTTGGTGTAGATAAACGCCAGCAGGCTGATGATCATCCCGGCTGCGAGAACACTCCATGATTCGAATCGATCAGAGACAGCTTCAAAAGACGGACGGGTGGCGAAGTACAGCGTCCATTGATGACCGTAAAGATCAATGGTCTTGTAGTTGGAAAACATTGGATCGGATTCTTCATCCAGACCGCGGCCTGACTCATCGCTATCATACATCAGGGTCGCCAAAGAGACTTCCACCCCATCGAATATTTCAAAGTCAATATCATCCAACGGTTCCAGAAAGATGCCCTGAATGAGATCTTTGATACGGAAGGGGCTATACACGTATCCCTGGAGCGCCGCGCGCCGCTCTTCAACACTATTTGTCGGCATGCCATGCTGGTAAACGGGGACATACATCAAAAAACCAGCTTGAACATCCTGCTCGGTTTCCTGGACTAACTTCACCTTGCCGGAGATCGAGGCTGCGTCAGTATCCCGTGCTCGCTCCATGGCAGCTCGCCGAATCGGCTCGGAAAACATATCATAGCCAAAAACCCGCTGGTTGCGCGCATTGAAAGGCTCCAGGAAGATGATGGAAGTGTATACGGCGCGTTCACCTTCGGGGCGCACCGTATAATCAGGGAATCCCTCGGCCCGGATCTGTTGGATGTGCTGCGCCAGTTCCGACGGCTGGATCACCCTGGAAAACCCGATTCCCTGTATGCCGGGAAAAGTATCGCTGATATCCAGGTGTTCGACATACGTCCGCCATTCAGTCCGGGTAACTTCCCCGGTAGCGGTAAGGAGGGCTGCGCCTCCCCTGATAACCGTGGCGTAATCCTCCATTCTCTTGGTTATAGCCGTGTCAATTTGATTGGTGCGATCTTGGAATCTCTGCTGTGCCAGCTTCCGGTTGAAGTTGTTTATAAGCAGCCAGACCAAGCCGGTCAAAGAAAGACAAATCAACAGCACGACATAGGGACCTATCTTTCTCGTTTTAGTGATTTTCATATGGCACAAGACCTCCGGTCGTTCAGGCATAACAAATACAACAAACACCAGTCGAATTGCTGGCATAAATTATACGCCCTTTCAGCGGATGCCTGCTGAATGTGGTATCTATTGATTATATATTTTCTAGAAAGGTTTTCAAGGGATAATCTCTTCCAGGGTTACAGTAACGAGAGCGCATCATAAACTCACTTTGTTCTAAGCTCTCACAGACGCCCCATATTTCTTACTCGTACATACGGACTGGGTGCGCACTGGGCGGGTGAGGATAGAGTACTATCAGTAGGCGTTACCGGTTGGCAGGGGATTTTAACGATAGGGTTGCGATCAGGGTGATGATTAGACCAATGAGTAAAATAAAAAACGCCTGCCATACTTTTCGTTTGACTCGCGTTTCTGACATTTCTGTAGCCTCAACTGTGTCACGGGGTTTGGATTTTCGTAAAAATTTTTGGAAATGATAACCACCCATGGTTCACCTCATTTATTGTCTTTATAAAAGCGATTGCTTGTTTCCTATCCTCAAAACTGATAATCCGATATATATAGTCTATTAATATTTACAAATTATTGCATCTTATTCCTGCGCCCATGCGTTTCTTCTGATTGTTCTATTTTCTATCAGCTTTTCCCTGTGTCAACTAATCGAGGTAAGCAAAGAATTTGAACAATAGACATTGGTGTAGGAATAACCCAATACAGACGCATATGTATAGACGACCTCACTGTTAAATTATATGGCAGATTATTCATTTTTCAAGCAGGTATACAATCGGCATTGGAAAAACATCCGATCGTCAGCGCTTAATTTCTGCTCTATTTCAATGAATGCAGCAATTGGGATTTTTCGTAGTGGTAGGTTGAACGTTTTTTCCAACCCCCCCGTTATACACCACGGCCCTGAAAGAACCCGGGTGTAAGTTCGCGGAGGACGCAGTGGATTTCGCAGGGGCGCGGTGGCGCCTCGCCCTTACATCTTTTTGTCCTTGCGAGCCACCCAGTGGCGAAGCAATCTCATAGTGTGGCAGGAGATTGCTTCGGGAGAAAAGACACTCCCTCACATATCATCCCAGCATCATCGGGAATGACATTTATGCCGCAGGGCGATCACAAAAAGGGGAAGTTCGGGTCACTAATTTGGGAAACTCAGGGTCTATATGTATAGACAATCTCGCATGTAAATCATGCATCAAATTAGTCCTTGCATCAAGTACGCCAACAATCAGCTTTGAAAAACATGCCATCGTTATCGTTTAATTCCTGTACTATTTCAATGCATACGACAATTGAGATTTTTCGTAGTGGTAGGTTGAACGTTTTTTCTAACCCCCCAGTTATACACCATGGCCCAGAAAGAACCAGGGTGTAAGTTCGCGGAGGACGCAGAGGATTTCGCAGGGGCGAGGCGACGCCTCGCCCTTACGTCTGACATCCATTTTTTTGTCCTTGCGAGCCACCCAGTGGCGAAGCAATCTCATAGTGTGGCAGGAGATTGCTTCGGGAGGCATTTGTCATATTGACTTAATATTACCGTGGCATATAATGAATTATGGATTGTGCACAATCCATAATTCATAGCATTGATGGATTCCTCCATGTTTCATTTGATAAAAATGTCCGCCAAAAAGAATTGTGACCCAAAACGAGAGAAAGAAGCCCTCGTTGAGGAAGCTAAAATTTCAGATGCAATCGAATCAATGCCTCCAAAAAATTGCGCAGCGAATCCATGAAATCTTTACGCCAGCATAATTTTATGAACAACTCCCAAAAAGAACCCAGGTATTTAAAGTCCATTCCTAAAACCTCAAGTCTTGTCACGATCGCTTACGAATCTATTCGCGAGGCGATCACCACCGGGCGGATCAAACCCGGGGAAAGGATGGGACAGGTTGAGCTGGCAAAAGAATTAGGTGTCAGCGAACGGACCGTTCGCGAAGCCTTTGCTCGCCTGGTTGCAAAGGGACTGGCAATCCATGAGCCTTTTAAGGGGGTTAGAGTTGCCGCTTTACCCCTGGAAGAATTACAGGAAGTATATGTGATGCGCGCCTTGCTGGAAGGCAGGGCATTGGAGTTGGCTGCCAGTCGCATAAGCGCTGATGAGTTGAAGAAAATGTGTGAGCTGCTGCCCCTGACAGCAGCAGGAACCACTCCAGAGTCAGCGAAACATGCCCAGGCAGCCAACCGAGATTTTCATTGGATAGCAATCAGAGCATCAGGCTCGAATATACTGGCAACGATCCTGGAACAATTATGGGAATTAATGTTCGCTTATGACCTGCTTTATCAAGATCCAGGCAAAGTGGATATTAGCAAAAATGATTACACCCAGCATAGCAGGATCATTGCAGCCCTTAAAGCCGGGGATGGGTCAAAAGCAGCTCTTATTAATACAGAACATATCGCCCAGACAATTCAAATCATAATCTCGCACTTGAAAGATGACGCTTGACTGCTGCCGATCTTCTCCGTAGTGGCAGACTGAATAGGATGTTTCAGAAATTGCATGAATATTTTTCCAGATACACAAGAACGAGATAAAGAGATCATATGATCGATATCAATAAAATTACCCGTCAGTGCATTATTGACATCAAAGAATATGTGCCCGGAAAACCCATCGAAGAGGTTAAACGGGAATTGGGTCTGGAAGACGTAATTAAACTTTCTTCCAATGAAAATCCACTTGGAACCTCGCCAATGGCAATCCAGGCCATGATTAAAGAAGTTCAAGAGAATGTTCATTACTATCCTGAGGCTCTGTCTCCCCTGTTGGTGGCAAAACTGGCTCGGATCTACCAGTTGGATCCCAACCAGTTTTTTATCAACAATGGCGTTGATGGTGTCCTATCCATGATCGCAATGGCCTTTATTAATTCCGGCGATGAGGTCGTAACCAGCCAGTATTCCTTTTATTCGTATCAAAGCGTCACAGCCCACATGGATGGCAAAATGATCCTGATTCCCCAAACTCAGGATCGGCGCTTCAATATTGACGCCATCATCGCTGCCCTAACGCCAAAGACAAAAATAGTCTTCTTGTGCAACCCCAATAACCCAACCGGGACGATCACCACACGTGATGAATTCGAACGGTTGCTCTCTTCCGTTCCAGAAAACTGCCTGTTAGTTTCCGATGAAGCTTACTATGAATTTGTAGATGCCCCGGATTATCCTCAAACCATTCCTTATCTAAAGGATCATTCCAACCTCATCATCACCCGCACTTTCTCGAAGGTCATGGGGCTGGCTGGCGTGCGCGTCGGTTATGCCATCGCTCACGAAAGCATTATCCGTGTGCTTCGCAAGGTGTGCGATGCGTTCCCGGTTAACCGTATCGCCCAGGCCGGTGCACTCGCCGGGTTGGATGACCAGGAATTTATCGACCGCAGTGTTCGCATTGTTAAGCAAGGCCGCTACCAGCTCTATCATGGTCTATTAAACATGGGGTTGAACGCAATCCCAAGTCATACGAATTTTGTTCTGGTCGACCTTGGCATCCCCGTTGCCCAGATATACGAGGCCATGTTATCCCAGGGCGTAATCGTTCGCCCGCTAGGACCGCAAGGATTACCCTCCTGCTTGCGGATTACTGTTGGCACGTCAATTCAAAATGAACGCGCATTAATTGCACTCAAAAGAGCATTACAAGGCTGTGGTGGAGGATAAGTGAAAAAGCTAATTACCGGAAATGAAGCGATTGCATACGGGGCGCTGCGCGCTGGAGTTAAAGCAGTCACGGGTTATCCCGGCACACCTTCAACAGGCTGCCTGTCCAGCCTTTTAGCCATGGATCTCGCTGACACCCATGTCGAGTGGAGTGTTAATGAGAAGGTCGCGCTGGAAGTCGCCACGGGGGTGGCTTGGAGCGGGCAGCGGGCATTGTGTACCATGAAAATGTCCGGTTTGAACGTGGCCTATGATACCCTCATCTCAGTAGCTTACTCAGGTTGTGATGGCGGTCTTGTGATTTACGTTGCAGACGATCCCGGTGCCAACGCCGGTATGTGCGAGCAGGACTCGCGTTACTTCGCATTGATGGCAGATATGCCAATGCTCGAACCGGCTACCGTTGCTGAAACCTACGAGTTAACAAAATTAGCCTTTGATCTTTCAGAAAAAATAAAAGGTCCAGTGTTCCTGCGCCTGGTAACTGCAATAGCTGACTCATACGCTATTGTTGAGATTGAGGAGCCAGGTCCAGTTATCCAAAAAGCCCCATTACTGATCAAGGATATCCAGCGGTTCACCAAGGCAGGTTCGGTCATCGCCACAAATCAGCACCGGGATTTAATCAACCGTCTTGAACAGGCCGGGCAAATCACCACCGCTGCCAAAATTAATAAAACCAATCTGTCCAATAAGGTTGGTGGATTGGGAATTCTGGCTTCCGGTATAACTGCTGCTTACCTTCAAGAAGGATTTGAGGCGGCTGCTCTATTTGGGTTTATCAAAGAGGATGTCTCCACCCTCGAAATTAAAGTTACCAATCCATTTCCTGCTGTCGAAGCGCGCAAAATGCTTGAGCACTGCCAGAAGATCCTGATCCTGGAAGAGCTTGAACCTCTCATCGAACGTGGGATATATATAGAAGCCCAAAGGATGGGATACCGCGGAAGAATTACCGGGAAACTTGATGGTCTATTCAGCCGCATTGGAGAGTACGGTGTACCGCAGGTTGTTCAGGGTATAGAGGCCGTGCTGCACCTTGGGATTCCGGAGGATTTGTTTTCCAGCAACACTCAGGCACTGCAACTGGCTGCCGCGCGTCCGATCACAGTTTGTGCTGGATGTCCCCACCGCGGCACCTATATCGCTATTGAAAAAGCAATTAAAAAACAGGGCTTGAAGAAAAATGAAGTCATGGTTACGGGTGACATTGGCTGCACCATCCTTGGAATGAATCCACCTTTTGACCTGATCTGGACAGAAATCTCGATGGGCGCCAGCGTGGGTCTTGCGCAGGGTTATGTCCATGCCGGCGTGAAAACGCCCGTAATCGCCACAATCGGAGATTCGACCTTCTTCCATTCCGGGATAGCCGGGCTGGTCAATGCCATCCAACATCAAATTGATTTGACCCTGGTGATTATGGACAACCTGTGGACAGCCATGACCGGTATGCAGGTCAATCCAGGTACTCCATGTGATAACGGTGCGAAGACATATCAGGAAATTGATATTGCGCGCATCATTTCGGCCCTGGGCATCGAACATTTCTGGATCGTAGACCCCTTTAAGTTGAAAGAATCAACCGATGTGATCCGCCAGGCATTGGCACTGCCAGGGGTTAAAGTTGTGCTGGCCAGGCAGGAATGCGCCATCCAGGCTCAGCGCCACGGAAAACAGGCTGGAAAAATCCGTGTGATCGAAGAAAACTGTAACCTTTGCAAATTGTGCCTGATTGTCACAGGCTGTTCTGCATTCAACATTGGCATGAACTCCATCGAGATTGACCCGGAGCTATGCTATGGATGCGGGATATGCATCGAAACGTGTAATCGCAATGCTCTGGTAGAGGAGGTTTTATGAAATACGATATCTTTTTTGCTGGAGTGGGCGGACAGGGCATTCTAACGATTGGCGAGGTACTGGCTGATTTAGCCTATTATAAAGATTTCCCTGCCAATTTCTATCCCAGTAAGGGCATGGCTCAGCGCGGTGGGTTCGTTAAAGCTCAACTGCGCCTGGGAAGGGAAAATATTGGTCCAAATATCCCCCCACATGGGGCGGATATGGTCATCGCCATGGAGCAATCCGAATCGCTTAAAGCCATTCCGTTTATAAAACCAGGTGGTGATTTTGTTCTCTATGGCGATATCTGGTCGCCCACAGCTGTCTCCCTGGGAAAAGTCCCCTACCCAACCCTTGAACAAATTGCGGAACAAGTAAAACTTGCAGAGGCACGGCTGGTTTATGTGGATCCTCAGCGTTTACCAAACTATGATGGCGAATTGGTTCATCCCAACCTTTTCCTCCTGGGTGTGATCATGGGTCAGACAACCCTTGGAAGCCTGATTAGCTCGGTGGATGTAGAACATATCATCCGAAGCAGGTTCAAACGCAACACTGAGGCAAATATATTCGCCTATCGTGCCGGCCTAGGGATGCAACAGGTGGTTTCCTGATGGAATTTACGAATTTCTTTAATCCGCACTCGGTCGCAATCGTTGGATCGATGTCTTCAGGTAAATTAGGTGCAATTCTTGCCGGGCAAATTCTTGAGGGAGGCTACCAGGGTATTTTATCAGCCGTAAATCCCAAATCAGAAGGCGTTCTTGGAATTCCGGGATATCCTTCGACTTCCGCTATCCCGGCGGTTCCCGACCTGGCCCTCATCGTTTCCCCTGCCTCAACCGTGGCATCGGTTCTCGATGAGTGCGGAAGATCAGGCATCCATAGCGCATTGATCATTACTTCGGGGTTTTCAGAAGTTGGCAATCATGAAGGCGAAGAGGAAATTAAGGAAGTCGCTCACAAGCACGGTATCCGCTTTATCGGCCCGAACTGCGCGGGAATCGCCAATGCGAGATTTAGCTTCTTCCCCACGCTAGAATTACGTACCTCTGCTGGCGGAATAGGCTTCATTACCCAAAGCGGCGCACTTGGTGGAGTTGTCTTAGGCCGGGCGCAGCAACGCGGGCTTGGGATCTCAAAATTCATCAGTTATGGAAATGGTTCCGACCTGAGTCAGGTGGATTTCCTGAACTACCTGGCTGATGATGAGGATACAAAAGTAATCGCTCTATACATTGAAAGCGTGGCAAACGGTCGGGCATTCATGAATGCACTGGCTGAATGTTCCCGACGCAAGCCTGTCCTCGTTATTAAAGCCGGCCGCACGACTGCCGGAACACGTGCTACAGCTTCGCACACCGGCTCGATGGCTGGTTCTGATGCGGTTTATGATGCTGCCATCCGCTCCAGCGGCGCTATCCGCGTGCGGACAGTGGATGGATTGCTGGACATCTGCGAAGGCTTCACCCAAATTTCTCATTTGGATGGTAAAAAGATTATCATCGTCACAAATTCCGGTGGCCCAGGTGTCCTTACGGCTGATCATGCCGAAGATATTGGGCTAAGTGTTGCTGAGCCAGGAACTGACTTGCAAGCACAGCTGCGCACCTTCCTGCCTGGGCATTGTTCATTGAAAAACCCGATTGATCTCACCGTGGAAGGGACTGAAGAAAATTACCGCAATACCCTGAAAAGCGCTCTAAAATTCTACGATGCCGCCGTGGCCATCAATGTTGGCACACCTTACCTGGACAACCTGTCGCTGGCGCGCGGAGTAGTGGATGGAGCCCGCAGCAGTGGCAAACCCATTCTAGCGTGCTTTGCCCCCGAACAGCTGATGACCGAGAGCATAAATTATATGCAGCAGGCTGGTATTGCCTGCTACCCGAACGGAGAACAGGCTGTAAGCGTTCTGGCAGAAATTGCCCGCTACGAAGGTTACCGCACCAGACGGTTTGAGAAAAAGATAATTCAATCCACAGCGGTCTCGCGGACACTGCCTGGCAACGGGAAAATGCTTGAACCTGAAGCCATGACATGGCTTAAAGAAAATGGTATCCCTGTGCCAGATTTTCTCGTTGCTGCCAACGAAAAAGAGGCTGAACTGGCCTGCGAAAAGATTGGCTATCCAACCGTTATGAAGGTCGTGTCACCCGATATTCTGCATAAGTCCGATGTCGGTGGAGTCATCGTCGGGATCCGAGATGAGGAGTCTGCCCGCCAGGCTTTTAAGGCGATTCAGAAGTCAGCCACGGGGAAAGATTTTCGTGGGGTGGTAATTTACCCAATGGTCAAGGATGCACAGGAAATTCTGCTCGGCCTATCCACCGACCCACAGTTCGGCCCCGTGGTTGCATTTGGTCTCGGAGGGATCTACACTGAAATTTGGCGCGATATTGTCCTGCGAGTTGCCCCGGTCGAACCAGAAGAAGCCTTGGAAATGATCCATGAGATTCGGGCTATCAATCTGCTAAAAGGCGCACGCGGGAAGCTGCCTTTTGACCTTGAAAACCTGGCAAAAACGCTCTCCACGTTTTCCCATCTTCCATTTATCTACCCACAAATCTGTGAGGTCGATCTCAATCCAGTCTTTCTACGCCCAGAGGGGTTGGTTGTAGGAGATGTCCGGGTCATCACCAGATAGGTATGGAATAGCGGGGCATCTGGATATAGATGATAATCTGCAGTGATTAACTTTAGCAGTTATGGGGCATTCCCTTCAAGACCGTGGCTGGTATTCAAATCCGGTCTGCGTTAAAAAGGTACAAGCAAAAAGCCAAATCATGTAGTAATACAACATTAATTATTCCTTATTGACTTTTTACGACAATATACATATAGCATTTGTATAAAATACTTTTTTTCGATTTTCGTAAAAAGGATTTTGGAATATGCCCTATAAGCTGGACAAAATAGACGAGGACATCATCTGCCTTCTTCAAGAGGACGGGCGCATGTCTTCTGCAGAAATATCTCGCCGGATTGGCGATGTAGTTACGGAACGGATAGTTCGCTTTCGGATTGATAAGTTGTGCCGGGATGGTGTCATTCATATTAGTGCCTTTGTCAATCCAGATAAGGTCGGTTTCCCTGTACTCGCGGATGTATGGATAACGGTTGAAAATGCCAATGTAATGGAAGTCGCCCGCAGCCTAGCACGTCTGGAGCAGGTCAGTTATGTAGCCTGTTCGACGGGTGATTGGGACATAAGTATCCAGATCTATGCCCACTCGAACCTCGAATTACATTCATTTGTAAATGAAACAGTGATTAAAGTTCCCGGGGTCAAGAAAGCAAACTTTGTCGTTCTCCCGGTTGTACTCAAGGATTTATATGATTGGCGTGTTCGCGCCAATTACAACCCAAAAACTGATAATCATAAGGCTTGACGCATGGCGACATACCTTAAAAATAGGATCATCTCTAAAACCTCTAAAGCTGATGAAAAGTTGCTCCGTAAGACTGTTGAGGATATCCTGGATGCTGGTAAGATCAATCTTGTCAAACATGGTAATGGTAGTTTAACCGCTTATGACAAAAATTAAAAGGCTTCAGCTTCTCTTTGCTTCCCCCGATTTATTGAGATGATACCAATGATGTGATTGTTGGGTTATTTGCTTCCATTCGTGTGGGACATAATTCATTGCATGATCAATTCATTCCCGTATTCGTTAGCTTCCATTAATCGCAAACAACCCAACCTACAAAAAATATCTTTTAAATCCGTTCGTTTTTCGTTAAAATCCTTTTAAGAATCTTGGTTTCGAAGAACTAATTATATTACCCATTCTGGCGAGGAATTTTGTTTCCGAGCCTCACGCGTTCCCGCGGAAGATGTCCTCCGTAAGGGTCTTTCACCCGCTAGCCAACGCCCATGCAGGGCGCACACAAAAAGAGGGCGGCAGATCTGCCGCCCTCTTTTTGTTTAGATTGAGAGCCAATTATTTCCCCAAGCCAATATTGGTGCCAACAGAGAGTTCCACCCCCAGATCAACGTCAGCAGAAGCCTCCGGAAGATCTGTGGTTGCCGATACACTGGCATCAGACCTGGACTGCCCCTGGACCAAGGTGGACAAGCTGCCAATAGTCGAGAGCGCCTGATGCAAGAACGCTTCCACGCCTGCAGACAAGCCCATATCAGCGTCTGTCTGCACGTCGGCCTCAGCCGATGCTATGTCTCCACCAGCGAAACCGGTGGTAGCCTCGGCGCCCAGGATGAACTCAGCCCCAGCGTCAGCAACAGCCTTGACGTGTTGCCCGATCCCGTTCACTGCCTGGTGAATAGCGGCCTGGGGAACAGGCTCACCCATCCCCAGGGTTGCGCCTAGGCTGAGTCCTAGGGCAACAAGTATAGCCAGAATTGATTTAATAGTGATCATGATTAGACCTCCTTCTAGGTTTGACTGTTTCTTTGTTGAACAGCCTCACCTTTAAGAACGAATAACGGTGTGATTCTGTTATGCATTAGCCCTGATTTACGGGCTGGTCCACAAAGGAATGAAGGTAGGTATGGGGATCGGCAAACCAGTTGGAATTGGCAGCGTCGGTGTTTGGATGGGTGGAGACGGCGGAAGCGTTCTATCAATAGAAGGGCAAATGGTGGAGATTGATTGAACGTCTGTAGAGCTTGTTGTGGAAGTGAGACTCGGAATAGGCCATTGAGGTTCTTTTCGTTTAAACAAGATATCCAGTTCAGCCGCATTCAATCCGGCCTGTTGAAGCGCCTGCCAGTGGCTCTCCAGCGCTGCCTCAATCCGTAGCTGGTCTTCCTCAGCCTTATAAATCGCCAGGTTCCCTAAAGCCAGACGAAACTCAGCCACCACAAAGGCATGGTTCTGCCCATCACTTGTTGCACGGATGAGCTCGTCTACTCGCCGTTGTACTAAAGCCAGGTCAGCTTCGAGAGGATCTGGGTGGACAAAACGCCAAACCTGCTCACTGGCGCGCTTCCAACCATACAGCGCATCGCCCGGTTGGGCGAACTGGGCAAATGCGGTGCCGGCCGAAAGAAAAGCGATCAAAACCACAAGTAACCCGAAAGCAAGGCGGGGGTGTAGGGGCAGGGGTAACTTCCAGAAAATCGCAAGCTTACGGTGCGGGTGGGAGCGCATCTGGGCTGTCAGGTGGACGCGCATGCGCGCCCTCGCTCCATTCGACAATGGTGCGGCGTAGCTTTGTTCCACCTGGCTGGCTGCCACCAACAGTGGTTTCAGATCGGTCGCGTATTGCGGGAATCGAGAAAGACAAACTTCTATCGTCTCCTGTCCGCTTGCCAGCTTCTGTAAACACTCGTCTAGCACAATGTCAAAATCAGTCATTTTGCAACTCCAGAATCTTTCCTAAAGCCTGCAGAGCGCGCATCTGCAGTGCGCGAATGGCGCCTGGATGCTTACCCATCAGCTTGGCTGTCTCTTGGGTATTCAAGCCACCAATGAATTTAAGGCGTACTACCTGCTGTTGCTCTTCAGTCAAATGATCCATCGCCTGACGGATACGTTGTTTTTCGAGCGCCTCGTGGGTTATCTCATCCATACTTATTGCCTCAGGTGTATAGGCAGCCTCAATCTCCTCAAACGAAGCAGTATCTTTTTGCAAGCGATAATGGTCAACCACGGAATTATGGGCAATGCGGAACAACCAGGCTCGGAAGGGGATGCCGCGCTGTTGATAACGGTCCAGGTTCTGCCAGACATTGAGAAAAACTTGCGAGGTCAGGTCTTCTGCGGTTTGATCATCACCCAGACGGGAACGCGTGTAGCGGTAAATACGCTCCACGTAGAGTTCGTACAGACCAGCGAAGGCTTCCACATCTCCTACTATCGCCTGCTTGACCAGTTTTTGCTCACGATGGTCCTCAATGGGTTGTTTAAGATACTGTATTTTCATTGCCGACTTTACCCATTATAACGAAATATTGTTGTATAGTGTTACGTGCGAAGTTAGGTGGGTTTCAGCCGACCAGTGTGCGCTTGTTGCCGCTCCTCTCAGGAGACATCGACCAACTCACATTCTTCCTCCTCTCTATGTGGGATTGTTCTCTTTGTTCATCTGGAAAAATGCCTCCCCCCCTTGTCAAGATCAACCCAAGAAACGAGGGCGGGTAAAACAGAGCAAACCACTCAATCTGTTAGTCCGGTTGAGAGATCATTAACATGCGGTATTGGCTTTTATATGCGATTTTCGGGTACCCTTTGATAATAACCAGGCAGAAGGAGATATTCGTATGATGAAAGTGAAGCAAAAGATATCGGGGTGTTTCCGTTCACCCCGGGGAGCCGAGGTCTTTTGCTCAATCAGGGGTACCTTTCCACTGCTCGTATGAATGGTCCTTGTTATCAATTAATTCTTTATCTCGAAGCAGCTCGTGGCGGATTTTCCCTTCGGCAAGTTCCCCCAGGCGTGATTGGTTTGTTCGGTGGTAGTCGATGGTAAAAGCATCTGGATCATTGCGGTACTGTTTTAGAAGAGCGAAGAAACGAGTTTTGCTTATCCCCAGCGTGTTTTCTATTTCACTCCGACTTAGATGTCCTAGTTCGTAGGACACGAACAATACTATTATTTGTTCTACTGTGAACTGTTTATGGAGTTGTGTC
>PNON01000052.1 GCA_013824865.1 Anaerolinea sp.
ACCCGGGTTGCAGGAAGCGAATTCCATTCTATTCTCTTCTTTTACTGGCAGAGCATCCATATCGAAGCGCATCATTAATGTTTTCCCTGGTCGCCCGGTATCCAGGATACCCACCACTCCTGTCACACCCACCTTTTCGGTCACACTATAACCCTGGTCTTTCATGCTGCGGGCAATCAAAGCTCCAGTTCGGAATTCCCTAAAACCCAACTCCGGGTTGCGATGAAGATCACGTCTCAGTTCCTGGGTCAAGGAAAAATTGGCGAGCACTTTCTCTGCAATATGCATCCCATTATCTCCTATACAACCGCCTGAAGCTTTCTTCGTATCGGGGGTGATCGACCGAACTGTCAGGAGTCCGTCTTTCGGTCATATTTCGCAAGAATTTTTCCGGGTCACCAATCTGGCTTTTATGTTCCAACAATGCTTTTAGTTTGTTAGACCACTGGGTGGTAACATCCACTACAATTGTTGGATCAACTGGGAGTGACACCCAAACTTCCTGCGGAGTGTGCGGTTCAAGCCCTTCTTTGAGTAGCTCTGGGTAATAAAACCGGTTACCAGCTGCTGGAAAAACAGCTTCGATCGTCACCAGGCCAGCTGCGCGGTGGTCCGGATGATTAATGTGCCTGCCGCGTATGTAGTAATTTTGCGGATCACTTGTAACAATTACATCAGGTCGAACCTGGCGAATGTGCCTGACCACCTCTTTACGTAATGACAAGTCCGGTATAAGGTAACCATCTGGACAGTCCAGAAATGTAATCTCCTTGACACCGATTACTTCCCCTGCTGCGCGCTGTTCCTTCATCCGTACCGCGGTGAGGATTTCCGGCGTCATAGCTGGATCTTCAGATCCTTTCTCCCCTTTTGTCAGCAAGAGGTAGCTTACCTCATGCCCAGCATCTATCCAGCGTGTCAGTGTCGCTCCGCAAAAAAATTCCGGGTCATCCGGATGCGCCAGGATAACCAGGATCTTTTGTTTTGTTTGCCAATCTTCCGGATGCAGAATTTCCATCATCAAGGAGTATTGGATTTCTTTTTTTGATAGAACGAGCGTTTTCCCGGAAGGGGATGTTGGCCCTGTTTACCATCATCAGGTTTTGGGGGTTGATTCTGCCGGGTTGGCAAAGGCCGGGGGATGGTGTGGATCAAGCTAAGCTGAGGTTCTTTCGCCTGCGGAGCAGGGGTATCATCATCCAGCAGTGTAATCTCATCTTTGTTGAATTCCCTGCGCCCAGTTTCAGGTATATCAACGATCACGCGCTGTCTGAGAGTGGCAACATCCACTACTTTTCCCTCACCCATTGGTGTCATTACCCTTTTATTCTTGCGCGGTAATTCCTGTCGCATGGCACAATATTGTTCATATTCATAATTCAGGCAGCAACGCAGTCTGCCGCAGATTCCTGTGATCTCAGATGGGGTTAGCGAGATACCCTGCTCTTTAGCCATACGGATTGAAATGGAGCAGAATTCAGTCAGGAAAGTGGAACAGCACCGGTGTTCCAAGCCACAGGCGCCAATGCCATTAAATACCTTAGCCACATCCCGCGGACCTATCTGCCGGATATCCACCTGTGCTGGTGCGAACGCCTTTTGCATATCTGAGCGCAGTGATTTAAGCTCCACTTTTTCTTCACTCTCAGTGCTGTATGTGATGGAAAGGCGGCTGCCGTCAAAGCTGTATTCAGCGTTTATGATCTTCACCCCCTTGAGCTTTAGTTCGGTCGCACGCTGGCGTGCTTTATCTTTTACATCCGTTTCCTTCATCTGCCAGGATTGACGCATCACCAGGTCTTGTGGAGTAGCGATCCGATCAATCTGCTTCCAGCTTCCATCTGTCGACTGGGCAGGTTTTTCCGGTAGGTTCACAACCTGTCCCAACTGCCATCCACGGGAAGTCTCCACCACCACATAATCCCCTTTACGCACTTCAGCAACCTTCACAGTATCAAAGTGATAGGCTTTCCCCATGGGGTTAAAACGTACACTTACAATTTTTGCATCCATAGACGGATTATAACATGCCTGTTAACCCGCTTCTTCCGGGGGGGGCTTGCCCTTGGATGGCAGCAATACTGATCTGCGCTGCTACTTTCTGGCTGATTTCATTTAACGCAATCGCAGCTGGGCTATTCGGTCGGCTGATTGAAATTGGCTTGCCAGTATCTCCCCCAACTCGAACCTCCGAGTGCATGGGGATGCTGCCTAGGAAAGGTACTCCAGCAGTCTTCGCTAGTTTTTCTCCTCCCCCTTTGCCGAAGATTTCCATCCGGGTGCCATCCGGCAGTTCAAGAAAGCTCATGTTCTCCACCACGCCCAACACCTGGACATTCATCGCTCTGAACATGGCTACCGCCCGACTGGCATCCTCCACTGAAACATCCTGGGGAAGGGTAACAATCACGCCACCTGACAACGGAATGGATTGCGCCAGACTTAATTGGGCATCTCCTGTTCCCGGGGGTAGGTCAATAATGAGATAATCAAGCTCACCCCAGTCCACATCACCCAGGAATTGGCGGATGGCAGAGTGCAGCATCGGTCCGCGCCAGATCATTGCCTGACCTGGTTTAACCATGAATCCAATGGAAATGACCTTGACACCGTAAGCTTCCGCTGGCTGAATCTTCTCTCCATGGGATTGAGGTAAACCAGAAATGCCCATCATGGTTGGGATGTTTGGACCATAGATATCTGCATCCATCAATCCGACCCTGGCGCCCATGCTGGCAAGGGATACGGCCAGGTTCACCGCAACGGTGCTCTTTCCAACACCGCCCTTGCCGGACCCCACAGCAATGGCATTCTTCACTGGCAGCTGCATCATACCCCGGTTTCGGCCATCACTGGGTACGCTGGCACCCATGTTGATCTTTACCGCGCCAACCCCGGGGATTTGCTCCAAGGCTTTTCGCGCATCGTTTTCAATTTGTGATTTTAACGGGCAGGCTGGAGTGGTAAGGTTGATCGTCAGGCTGACATCATTGCCGGTGAATTGGATATCCTTCACCATATTTAAACTAACAAGATCTTTATGCAATTCAGGATCATTTACTCTGGATAGAGCAGCCAGAACAGCCTGCTCACTGATTTTTACAACAGACATTCATACCTCTCTGGAATATATTTAATGTGATAGTAATTCTATAACCTCTTGCCTGGACTCATGATAAAGCCGTATAAGCTCTTCATCATCCCCCCTGAACCGCTTGATGGTCTGCCTGGCGCATTGGGTACAGCCACGCATACCGCGGAACGAATCCGCACTGCAGGTATTACATGCGCTCAGTTTGATCATCATCAATACAAATGCAAGGTGAGTATGGCTGACTGGATTGGAACCCTCCACTTTGTCAATTAGATGATTCCACTCTCCTCCGCGGAGTGACCTTAGCGAGGGGATTACCCTGGAGGGAAATAATACTTCCGTGTCGTCATTGACCATATCAGGCTGCCTGGGAAGCCTGTTTAGCAGCTGCCTTGGCCGCCCGGGCATCTTCTTCTGCTTTGTAGTTCACTGGCCGGATAGACGCGTAGTACTCAAGCGGTTTAGCCAGCTTTTCAAGGTTGTACACGTGATGCTTCATGCGGTCGAATGAGGCAATCTCATAGTCATGATCCATCTTGATGGCATCAAACGGGCAGTATTCCGCGCATAGGCCACAGCTCATACACAGGTCGATGTCAATATAGTACTCCGCCGGTGTGGGGATGGGTTTCCCGGTATCCGGATCAGTAGTGCGCACGATCCAGATGCATTGCGGCGGGCATACTTTGGCACAAATGCCGCAGGATGTGCAGCGTATCTTCCGCATGCCATCTTCACTGGTTTCATAAACCAGAAAAGGAATATAGCGGAATTCTTCAGGAACCGGTAATTTTTCCTCAGGATACTGGATGGTGAACATCCCGGTCACTTCTGTATTCGAGCGATACGCGATCCCTTCGGGGGTATGATAGCGTCTTTTACCTTTGCGGATATCATCCACATAGGTCATTACGAAATGCCGCAGGGTAATGGATAGTCCTCGAATGATTCCTAATCCGAACATATTCTCTCCCGGACCGTGCTTAGCGGTCCACCTCCCCAAGCACGATATCAATGGAACCAAGGATGGTCACCACGTCCGCAATTTTATTCCCCTTACACATGTCAGCCAGGCTGGTCAGGTTAATGAAGGTTGGGGCGCGTACATGATAACGGACGGGATTGGCTTTGCCATTTGAAACAACATAAAAGCCCAACTCACCCTTGGGGCTTTCCACCCGCCCGTAGGCTTCGCCAGCCGGTACCCGCACCTGGTACTGCGGTTTGCCAGTCATGATCGGCCCTTCCGGAATGTCGCGGACTGCTTGTTTCAAGATGCGAATGCTCTGCCGTATCTCATCCAGCCGCAGCAAGAAGCGGTCGTAGATATCGCCGTGGTAGCGTACGCACACATCGAAGTCAAAACGGTCATAGATGCTGTAAGGATCAGCCCGTCGCAGGTCGTAAGGAATGCCGGAAGCCCGAAGCAAGGGTCCGCTTGCGCTGTTGGCAATCGCCTGCAGAGGTGGGAGGATGCCAATACCCTCGGTTCTTATCCGGACGATCTCGCTCCCGGATAGATAGTGATCCAGTTCGTCTACCTTGCGTGGGAGTCTGGTTAAGAATTTCTTTAAATGGTCCAGCATACCTTCAGGCAGGTCGCGTACAACACCCCCAAAGCGGAAATAATTACACATCATCCGCGAGCCGGAAGCAGCCTCAAACATGTCAATGATAAGTTCGCGCTCTTCCAACGCATAAAGCACCGGGGTAAAGAACGCTCCCAGGTCATTTAATAGAAAACCGATGGCAATCAGGTGGTTATTGATGCGCGTCAGTTCAGCCATAATGACACGGATATATTCAGCACGCTCAGGCGGTTTGACATTCAGCAACTTTTCGACAGTCAGTGCATAGGCAAAGTTATTGCTCATCGAGCAGATGTAGTCCAACCGGTCGGTGAAAGGCATATTTTGCAAATAGGTGTTTCGTTCGCCAATTTTTTCATGATTACGATGCAGATAACCCATCACTGGCTTCAAATCCACAACTGTCTCGCCATCCAGGACGGCTGCCATGCGAAAAACACCGTGTGTGGATGGATGTTGCGGCCCCAGGTTGACAATGATCTGATCTGATTCAATCCCATCCTCATTCAATTTCGACACCCTGGTCATACTTTTATAGAGGGTTTGCTCACCATCGGCAACCCATTTGTCTGGGTCAAAACCTTGTGGGAAGTTAAGATTATCTTGCAGAGGATTATGGTCTTCAGCCCGCGAGAATTTTCCATCCGGCCAGCGGCTCTTGAAAGGTTTGAATTCTTCTTCGTAAAAAGCTTCCTTCCAATCCTTGCGCAGTGGATGCCCGCCAAAGCCTTCCCATGTAAGGATGCGGCGTAGATCAGGGTGCCCAGTGAATTTCACTCCAAGCAAGTCCCACACTTCCCGCTCCTGCAGTTCAGCGCCTGGGTATACTGCTACCAGAGACTGGATCTCGCTAGATTCACGGCTGAGGATGCACTTCAGGGTCAGAGGCGCTCCGCCAGTGCTGCGTTTAAAGTGGTATACGACCTCCAAACAGTCTTCCGGGTAGTAGTCCACGGCCGTGACCGATATGAGAAAATCATATCTTTTATCATCCCTAAGAAATTGTGCAGCTTCCTGGATGCGCTCTGCAGGAATAATAAAACCTTCATACCCCGATCTGCTTTCAGGTGTGAACCAGTCAGGGAATATTTCCTCATAAATTTGTGTCTGCGTTATTACGCTGGCATCACTCATGGCTTCCCTCCCTGAGCCCACTCTCCGTATCAATAATTTCCGCGGTTGCAGCAGCTTTTATCTCTGGCAGATTTCGTAGATCGATCAGGTCAGGTCCCAAAATGGGCACCGGAATGGGTAGTGTGGGTTCCTTCCTGTACCAGTGGGCGTCCTTTTTTATCGTCTGCCCGTCGATTTTTTCCTGCAGCTTGATTAATCCGTTAAGCAGCGCCTGGGGTGTTGGTGGACAACCGGGTATATATACATCCACGGGTAGGAATTTATCAATCCCCGGGACAACACTGTATCCTTCTTTAAATGGTCCGCCGCCAGAGGCGCACGCACCCATGGCCACCACATACTTTGGCTCTGCCATTTGATTATAAAGGCGCACCAACTGAGGAACCATCTTTTTCGTCACCGTCCCAGATATCAACATAAAATCAGCCTGGCGCGGGCTGGGGCGCATCACCTCCATGCCAAAGCGTGAGAAATCATAGCGGCTGGCAGCAGTGCAGATCATTTCAATGGCGCAGCATGCCAGTCCGGACATCAGCGGCCACATTGAATTGCGCCTGCTCCAATTGTAAATACGATCTAGGGTGGTGATGGCCACCTGTCCTTGTAACTCATCCGGGATTTCAACTCTGGTGGAATTAGACATCGTTTTTAAAATCCTCTGATTTCATTAATGAAATGAAAGTATGTTTTATTTTATCAAAGCTATTTCTCCTGTCAAGTGATAATTACGTAAATTATATTTTGCTTATTTGTGGTACTATTTAATGGTGAAACTATCCACATCCCAAAGAATTTTGAATTACCTGCGCACCCATCCCCCAATCTCATCCGCTGACCTGGCAGGGGCGTTGCTATTGACAAAAGCGGATATCCGCTACCACCTCAGCCATCTATTCCGGGTAGGCGCTGTAAGCCGGGTGATTAAACATTTACATCCAGCTGCTGGAAGACCGTGCTATTACTACACATCCCTGCAAGTTGGAACCGAATTGCCATATCGCAACCTCGCCAGATCTCTGGTGGCTTGTCTATTGATAGACTCGGATCCTGTTGAGCAGCAACAACGTGTTTTACGGGTTGCTAATCACATGATGGCAGGTTTTAACAACGTATCAAGCGCTGGCTCACAACAAATGCAGACAGTAGTTCAATATTTATCCTCTCTTGGCTACAAAGCCAGGTGGGAGGCGCGGACCCCACATCCCGTGATACAGCTTTGCCACTGCCCATATTTGGAACTTGCTGTTGAGTACCCCGTTCTTTGCCAGCTTGACTTGCAACTCATTATGGGCTTATCAAATCTCCCATGCATTCAGTTAGAAACCATAAAAGACAATCCTCGGCAAATCCAATACTGCTCCTTTCAAGTATTGATTTAGGGATACACATGTAGCATGCAATCTGGGTAGATGTAGCTGCTCATTGGCAATAAGGAATGCATCAAGCATTCTATTTTCATGGGCGAAAACATTACAAACACATTACAGCTACACGGAACGTAATAAGAAATGGTTTTGTGTGATGTATAATTATGGACGGATCCTCTAGCAAGAAGAAATTATCTTGTATCTTCAGTTTCTTAGTATTAAATACTCCACGCCAACCTTAATAATCAAATGCTCCCATTTTATCGATGTAATCCTCCCATTTCTCGGCATACATTTTTGTGATACTAATCGACCTAATCGTTAATAGCTATTATTAAAAATCATGATGAACATTAAATTCACATAATAAACCCTAAGAATCCAAGATGCTGAGAGCTGCAGCTTATGGTGCCGATCTATGTCAATAAATAGGAAAATCCTTGCTATCGCAGGATTAATGCTAATTTTGCTATTATTAATTTACATGGTTCTGGCACAGGTACTGCTCATTGAGGATTATAAGACTCTGGAACAGAGCAAGGTGCGAGAAAATGTGGGGAGAGTACTCAATTCGTTTACTAACGAGATGATGAACTTATCCATCATAGGAAAAGATTGGGCTTCCTGGGATGATACCTACGAATTTATCGAGGACCGGAATGATCACTACCTTTATTCGAATTTAATATATGAAACATTCGCAGGTTTAAACCTTAACCTGATGACCTTTGTCGATTCTTCCGGGAATATTGTCTATTCACAGGCATTCGATTTAACGAGTAATGAACTCGTGGATGTTCCAGCAAGCCTTACCAAAGAATTAACCCTCGGAAGCCCCTTATTACAGTCATCGGATTCATTGGAAGGGATAACCGGGTTCCTCATCTTACCCGAAGGCCCGATGCTAATTACATCTCAGCCAATCCTAACAAGCGATAATTCAGGGCCAGGGCGTGGTACGTTAATTATGGGACGTTTCATGGATGACCCTCAACTGCATAGGTTGTCCGAAATGACAAGTTTATCTTTTGAGTTAATCCCAATCAATTCGTCCACTGATTTGGGAGGTTTAACTAAGCAGCGTCCTGCAGAAGAAGATATCCAGGTTATTGCGGAGGGAAATAATTCAATCGCAGGTTATAGCATTATTGAAGATATCCAAAGTGAACCTGTTCTGTTATTGAGAGTTTCAATGCCTCGTGATATATATCTTCAAGGTCTTGGTAGCGTCCGTTTTTTTGGAGGAATCATTGTTATTGTGAGTCTCATTTTAGGCGCAACAGGTTTATTCTTCCTGAATAAGTCCGTGTTAAAAAGGATCTCTCGCTTGAGCCTGGATGTCAAAGGCATATCTGCTCCTGAAAACCACATGGAAAGAGTGCAGGTGGGCGGGACAGACGAAATTGCTCATCTGGCATCAGATATTAACTTGATGCTCGCAGCATTGGAGTTTGCTGAAAAAGAACTTAAACAGAGTGAAGAGCGTTACCGCGCAATTGTTGAAAACCAGCATGACCCCATTCGCCGCTGGCTGCCAGATGGGTCATTGACCTTTGTAAATGAGGTCTACTGCCAATCCCTGGGCAAAACCCGCGATGAATTGCTCGGTCAATCATTCTTACCCTTCATTTATCATGAAGATCTGGATCGGGTGATGGAATATATATATGCTTTTAGCCCGGAACAACCTGAAGGCACCATTGAATTCCGAATCATCACCGGTGAAGGAGAAATTCGCTGGGAGCAGTGGCATGATCAAATGCTGTTCCACCAGAAGAACAAGCGGTGGGAATTTCTCTCCATCGGGCATGATATAACAGATACAAAAAAAGCAGGCGCTGAACTGCAACGGCGGCTTGATTTTGAAAGATTAGCCTCAACTTTATCAATCAGCTTTATTAATATAAAACCAGAGACTTTGGATGATGAAATCAATCGGGCGCTGGAGTTGATTGGTAATTATGCAGCAATCGACCGCAGTTATTTATTCCTGTATAGATCAAATGGTTTGATCATGGATAATACGCACGAATGGTGTGCCAGTGGAATAGATCCGCAGATTCAAAATCTCAAAGATATATCAGTAGATGCCCTGCCCTGGTTGACATCAAAATTGGAACGCTTTGAAATAATTCATATCCCAAAAGTAGCAGACCTCCCAATAGAAGCAAATGCAGAAAAAGAGATTCTTCAATCACAAGCGATCCAATCATTGGTCCTTGTACCGATCATTATTTCGGAATCACTCATTGGATTCCTGGGGTTTGATTCGGTCAAGTATCAAAAATCCTGGACTGAAGAAGATATCACCTTACTCCAAATCTTAAGTTCCATCCTCGGAAATACGATTGTCCGCCTTCGTGATCAACAGGAATTATTATCCCGTGAGCGTTACCTTGCCAAGCTGAATGACATAAGCCTGTCAACAATGAATTCAAATGACATTAGTGAGATGCTGGATCTTTTGGCTAATCAGATCAAGGAAATTATCAATGTTGATAATTGTTTCATCGCCCTGTGGGATGAAGAAAACCACAAGGTCATCCCGGCAGCAGCATCTGATCCCTTATCACACCAATATAAAAGTCTTGAAGTCGTTTCTGGTGAGAATACACTAACTGAGCATGTGTTAGACACTAATGAATTAATCGTTGTCGATGATGTCCTGCAATCTCCTTTCTTAAGTACTCGCATCGCACAGTTATTTAATGCCCGGTCCATCCTGTGTATTCCGTTATCAGCTTCTACCCGTAAGCTGGGGGCTGTCCTGTTGGCGCATGATCAGATTCATAGTTTTACAAGTGAAGAAATTTCTTTATCGCAGCAAATGGCTTATCAAGTATCTCTCGCAATTCTCAAACAAATTTCCCTCGAGGAAGCCAAACAACATGCGCAGGAAGCAGAGATACTTCGCAGAACAGGCGTGATTGTCGCCTCCACATTGGAACCTGATGTAGCCATCGAGCATATACTTGACCAATTAATCCGGGTCGTCCCCTATGATAGTGCTTCTGTTCAATTGCTTGACGAAGGTTTCCTGGAGATTCGGGCAGGAAGAGGTTGGCCAGACCCAAAAAGCGTTATCGGCTGCCGCTTTCCTGTGCCGGGAGACAATCCCAACACCATTGTGATCCAGCAATGCCAGCCATATATTCTTGCCAATGCTCCCGAAAAATATAAGTTGTTCCAGCAGTTTCCTCATTCTCATATCCTCTCATGGCTGGGCGTACCGCTTATTGTGCGTAACCAGATAATCGGGATGATTGCTTTAGACAATTCGCAAATCAATTTCTATAATTCCAACCATGTAAGATTAGTCAGCACATTTGCAGATCAGGTGGCAATATCGCTTGAGAATGCCAGGTTATTTAAGAATGAACACAGCCGGACATTAGAATTGGATGCGCTTCGTGCAACTGTGGCAGAAATCTCCAGCGAATTGGATTTGTCTCAACTATTGAGCTCCATTGTGAAGCGTGCATCCACGTTATTACATGCCAGTGGTGGTGAATTAGGTCTATATGAAGAATCAAGTAAGCGAATTAAAATTGTGGTTAGTCATAATATAGGCAAAGATTTTTCAGGAGTGCAGGTATCACTTGGCGAGGGGCTCCTCGGAAAAGTAGCTAAAACATTAAAGCCAATTAGTGTGAAAGACTACATGAAATGGAAAGGACGTTCTGAGAAATTCATAGGAGCAACTTTACGTGCGGCAATGGCATCTCCATTATTAATTGGCGGGCGGTTACTCGGAGTTATCGCTATTGTCAGAGCTGATAATGAACAAGAATTTACAAAAAACGACCAAAACCTGCTTCAAATGTTTGCTCAACAAGCCGCAATTGCAGTTAATAATGCAGAGTTATTTAATGAATTAGAGAAACTGACCAGAACGGATACACTTACAGGTTTGTATAACCGACGCGGATTAATTGAAATGAGTCAAAGTGAGTTTGAACGCGCCAAACGCTCTGGTTTTCCGTTATCCATGATCATGCTGGACATCGATTTCTTTAAGCATGTCAATGATCTATACGGTCACGCTATTGGTGATCAAGTTCTGCGGATTCTTTCTGATGAATTGCATAGGAATCTACGAGCGATCGATATTTTATGTCGGTATGGTGGTGAGGAATTTGCCATCCTGCTGCCAGAAACCACCCTTCAGAGTGCCAGTGAAGTTGCTGAGCGTCTTAGGATTGCGGTAGCAAAATTACAATTCACTACAATCCATGCTGATATAAATATCACCATCAGTCAGGGCTTATCCACAATGCCCGGCGAAACTGCTGACTTGGAAACTCTCCTTGGTCAGGCGGATAATGCACTATATTCAGCGAAAAGTTCAGGCAGAAACAGAGTCTGTATATATGAAGAGCCAAATTCCGAGCAAACCATAGAAACCTAGAGTTAATAAGGCCACGCATTCGAATTCCACAAATTTGTTATTTGCCATTTAAATCAATGCCAATAACAATATTTCGAATTACAATATAATAGTGAAAATACTCATCCATTCCAATTGATTTTTTGAGTATTTGGAGAAAACATTTTTGACTGATTTTTCTAACTCCTCCCCAGACCGGTCTACACCTAAACCCGATCCCGATAATGATTTCCCGGCAGCCTCTATCTCAGATCTTCCCACCAGGTTACAGGAGGGAGCTGCCCGTGCAGGTTGGGACCAACTGATGCCCGTCCAATCCCGTGCCATTCCCCATCTATTTTCCGGTCGGGATACCATGATTCAATCCCGCACCGGCAGTGGTAAAACAGGCGCCTACCTGCTGCCCATGCTCGAAATCCTCAACCCGCTGGGAAACAACACCCAGGCTTTGGTGCTGGTTCCCACCCGCGAGCTTGCTTCACAGGTTGAAAATGATGCCAAAACCATATTTGCTGACTCTAATCTACGAGCAGCCGTAGTTTATGGCGGGGTTGGCTACCGTGATCAGTTTAAAGCCTTTGAAGCCGGTGCGCACCTAGTGGTTGGCACCCCAGGCCGCATCCTGGATCACCTGATGCGCAAGTCCTTCAGCCTCGACCATCTTAAGATGCTCATCTTTGACGAGGCTGATCATATGCTTTCGATGGGTTTCTACCCGGATATGCGCCGGGTGCAATCTTACCTTCCTGCTCGCAAGATAAGCACCTATATGTTCTCGGCTACATTCCCGCCACAGGTCATCCGGCTTTCAGCGCAATTTATGCAATCTCCAGGTTTCCTGAATCTAAGCAGCGATCATGTGCATGTCTCGGAAGTGGAGCATGTTTTCTACACAGTTCCGGGGATGGATAAAGACCGTTCTCTGATTCGCATCATTGAAGTGGAAAACCCGCTTTCCGCCCTCATTTTCTGTAACACCAAGGTGCGCGTTGAGTATGTGACCACTGTTTTGCAGCGTTTTGGCTACGATGCGGATGCCATTACATCCAATCTAACACAATCATCACGTGAGAGCGTCATGTCTCGTATCCGCGAGGGAACCCTTAGGTTCCTGGTTGCCACAGATGTGGCTGCTCGGGGTATTGACTTACCCGAGCTCTCGCATGTTATTCAGTACGAACCTCCCGATGATCAGGAATCCTATATACACCGTGCCGGTCGGACCGGACGGGCTGGTGCCAGCGGAACCGCCATCACCCTGGTGAATACATTGGAAAAGGTCAGCCTATTACGCATAGCAAAGGCTTACGAAATCAATATTCAGGAACTCCCGCTTCCAGGTGATGAGGATGTGCAGCGTATCACCAGCGAACGGGCTATCGCCTTACTCGAAACCCGGCTGCGGGGGCGCGATAAATTACAGACCGAACGCATGCAAAGGTTCCAACATCTGGCTGGTGAATTAAGCAACAGCGAGGATGAAAGATCCCTGCTGGCAATGCTGCTGGATGATTTTTACCAGGCGAATTTTCATCCTCCTATTAGTGCACAATTTGATGAACCAGTAATCCACCCGGATAGACAAAGAAATACCAGAGCATCTGAACAAAAAAGCAGGTCAAAGAAATTCGGAAAGCATTCCGGCAGCAGGTAAAGT
>PNON01000053.1 GCA_013824865.1 Anaerolinea sp.
CCTGGATGAAACGCCACCGGCAGGGGGACGATATTGCCTGAGTTCATCCTTGAGGTTCACACTGATCCTGTCGCAATTGGTTGGGATGATTTAGTTTCGAAACTGCCCAACACGCATATCCTCCAGTCCAGCCACTGGGCGGCCATTAAAACTGGTATTGGCTGGCGGGCGGAGTATCTGTTATGGAAAGATGTTAATGGTGCTGTAAGAGCTGCCGCGATGGTATTGATAAAATCCATCCCGATACTGGGCAGACTGGTTGGCAGCAGCATCCTGTATGCTCCCCGTGGGCCATTACTGGATTGGTCAGAATCAGGTTTGATAAACCAGGTGCTGGGCGACTTACTCAATTATGCCAGGAAGAAGAAGGGTGTGTTCATCAAGATTGACCCGGACTTGCAGGCGGGCAAAGGGCTTCCAGGAAGTGCTGACTATCAATCTGTGTCCCCTGGTTCTGAGGTTTTGCATGAATTAAACCGCACCGGTTGGCAGTATTCCACCAGTCAGGTTCAGTTCAAAAACACCGTATTGCTTGACATACGTCTTTCAGAAGTAGAACTGCTTGGCAGGATGAAGCAAAAAATGCGCTACAACATTGCTTTGGCTGGCAGAAAAGGGGTGGTTGTGCGCCGTGGTGATGAAAGCGACTTTCCCCAACTGTATCGTATGTATGCTGCGACTGCGCTAAGGGATGGTTTTGCCATCCGTGATGAAAAATATTACACCTCTGTGTGGAGCAGGCTCTTTCGGGATGGGTTGGCTGTTCCATTGTTGGCGGAAGTAGAAGGCGAACCTGCCTCGGGGATGGTCATGTTCATGTATGCAGCGCGTGCGTACTACTTTTATGGCATGTCCAGCGGTGAACACCGGGAGAAAATGCCAAATCATCTTTTACAATGGGAAGCCATTCGCCTGGCCAGGAAAAATGGCTGCACCGTATATGATTTTTGGGGCGCTCCGGATAGTTTTGACGAGAACGACACCATGTGGGGAGTATATCGTTTTAAGGAAGGATTCAACGGGCAAACGGTCGCTGGATTGGGCGCATGGGATTATATTCTCAACCCACTATTATTTGTTTTTTATCAGCGCATTACCCCGGCTTTATTAAAGGTCATGCGGGTAATTGATCGTCAGCGAATAGCACAGGAAATGAACCAGTGAACCTGCCCCGCGTGAAGTTGGCGGCATTACCCACTCCCATAGAGGCATTGCCTGCTCTCAGCGCTTATTTGGGCGGACCACAACTGTTGGTAAAAAGGGATGACCTGACAGGACTGGGCGGGGGTGGCAACAAGGTACGCAAGCTTGAACTGCTCATCGCGGAAGCACAGGCCAACGGGGTGAAACAGCTCATCACAACCGGAGCGGCTCAATCCAACCACTGCCGGCAAACCGCGGCAGCGGCTGCCCGGGTGGGTTATAGCTGCCACCTGGTGCTTGTTCGATACCCGGGTGGTAGCCAGGGAGGCAATTTGCTGCTGGATGATCTGTTTGGCGCTGAGATCACTTGGTGTGAACAGGAAGAGCGCGACACGGTGTTGAAACAGGTCTTCGACTCCGAATGGCAGGCTGGCAAACGGCCGTACCTCATTCCTTATGGTGGATCCAGCCCGACGGGAGCCGCGGCATATGTGCTGGCCTTCGATGAGCTCATCTCACAGGGGCTGTCACCGGATGCCATCGTGTTCCCCTCTTCCTCAGGTGGCACCCAGGCTGGCCTGGTGCTGGGCGCCAGGAAGCATGGCAATCGCGTCCGAATTATCGGCATCAGCGTGGATGAGCCGGGCGAAAGTTTGCAAGAAAAGGTAGCCAATCTGGCAAATGATGCCTCTGAACGCTTGCTGTTGGGTGAGGAGATTAAACCAGGCGAAGTGCAGGTGGAGGATGGTTATCTCGGAGGGGGATATGGGGTGGTTTCCAACCTGGAACGGGATGCCATCCGGCTTTTTGCCCGCCAGGAAGGTCTGCTGCTGGACCCCGTTTATACTGGTCGGGCTGCCGGAGCGCTAATAGATATGATCCGCAAAGGAGTATTCAAAGCTGGTGAACAGGTGCTCTTCTGGCATACAGGCGGGATCCCGGCTATCTTTGCTAGCCAGTATGCTGATTCCCTGATTTGAATCCTTACCGAAATATTACTACTAACCTTGACCTTGGTGAGTATGGTCAGCTTCAGGGCGCAGAGTTGATCGTGCTATAATTTTTATACCATGTTCCGGAATCTCGAAATTCACTCCACTGTTCAGATGGCGTTCTATATTGCGCTCATTCTGGCTGTGATCCTGCTCCCATCGGGGATTAGCCAGATTGCTTCAGCCCGCAAACTACCGTATTATAAGAAACGCCATGACCGCATCCTGACCGGCTGGCGCATGCTTTTGACTTCCATTGTGCTGGTGGTGATAGCATTGGGGATCAATAACTACGCGGAACCAGTCATCTATACTTACTTTGCTCCCAGCCCCACCCGCAAGGTGACTCCTACGATGACACTGACTCCTACAATCACACTAACACCAACGATCACAGAAACCCCCACCATTACCCTGACGCCGCTTTTCTCGAATACCCCAACGATCACCCCCATCCCGGTGGTGCCAGCGGTGATTGAAGCACGGTTTGAGAGCGCGGTCACGCCTGATCCAGCAGCGGTGTTCAGCCCCATCCAATTTGCTCGCAATCTGGATATCAATTACCAACCCACCAACCCACAAAACACGTTTACCAATCCGATCAAGCACCTGTATGGGGTCTTCAGTTATGATGGCGTTTCCGACCGTTCCCAGTGGACAGCCATATGGTATCGGGATGGCGAACTTGTTTTCTTTGAGTCAAAACCGTGGGATGGCGGGTCAGGTGGTTATGGCTATACTGATTGGGGACCAGATCCCGCTTTATGGCTTCCAGGCGAATATGAAGTGCAGATATTCAATGGTTTGTTCTTCAAGGTGTCCGGACGTTTTTCGGTGACCGGCGCCCCGCCAACGCCAAAACCCACAGCGACGCCCAGTTTTACTCCGTCCAATACGCCGCTGCCTACCAGTACACGGACGATTGTTCCTACCAAAACACCACGGCCAACCAGCACGCCCATACCCACACGGACACCCACCAACACACGCACCCCCACCCTCACGCAGACACCGACGAATACCCGTACCCCCACCATAACACTAACGCCCACACTATAAAAAGAGGTGCGGACATTTCACAAATGCGAGGGGTTTTAGATGAGTTTTCCCGATTTAGGAGCGAACGCTACCGCAATTTTGGCTGCCAGCAGAGCGTTGTTTTTCAATAGAGCCAGATTGGCAGCCATACTCTGCCCCCCGGTCAGTGCAGTTACTCGTTCCAGTAGGAATGGCGTGGAAGCTGGGCCATGAATACCCTTCGCTCTGGCTTCCTCCACCGCAGCCTCGATCAACGCTTCTATCTCCGCGGCCGGGATGGCGTCTTCCTCCGGGATTGGCTGAAGTATGAGCAACGCGCTCTGGATGCCCATTTCCCATTGAGCTGAGGCTGTGGTGGCGATATCCTCAGGTGTGTCCAGTCGTGCATCCAGCCGGATGCCGCTGGTGGCGGAGTAGAAGGCCGGCAAATCATTTGTGCGATAACCCACAACCATCACGCTGTTGGTTTCCAGCACCTCCAGGGTGGCAGGCAGGTCTAAGATCGCTTTCGCGCCGGCGCACACCACCACCATCGGGGTGCGTCCCAGCTCGAATAGATCCGCTGAAACATCAAAAGGCGCTCCCCGGTGGACACCGCCAATGCCACCAGTGGCAAATACTTTGATTCCCGCCATGGATGCAGCCACCATTGTTCCGGCCACGGTCGTCCCGCCAGATTGCCGGGTGGCGATGGCATAACCGAAATCACGGCGGCTGATCTTGCGGGTGGATTCAAGGGAAGCCAGCCGTTCCAATTCCGTGTCACTCAAGCCGATGTGTACCTGACCATCCAACACAGCGATGGTGGCTGGCACAGCTCCTTCGCTGCGGATGAGTTCCTGCATTGTTGTCGCAGTTTCCAGGTTGACAGGTCCCGGCAGACCGTGGGTGATCACAGCGCTCTCAAGAGCAACCACCGGCTGACCTTCCCGCAGGGCACTGGCCACGGAGGGTAGAATTATGAAATGTTCAGGTAGATGGATTGGCATGCTTGCCTCTAATCACGATAATGGATTCTGTATGGGTAATTATACAACTTGAATGCTGGAACGTAACCTGACCCATTTGCGGTTTTGCGGGATTATACCTAAATGATAATCTTGTTATCCCCTTGGTGGAGAGAAGTACATTCTCAATAAGCCGGGATCAAATTGACCCCATATTGATATTCAGTTCAGTTTCAGCTAGAATTGCGCTATTGTTTATTGCGAGGATTTATGATCAAAGTCGAATTCCACTGCCATACTGAATACTCTGCTGACAGCCTTGTTAAAATTGATATTCTGATAGCTGCCGCCCGTAAAAAAGGGCTCGACCGGGTGGTCATCACCGACCACAATGAGATAGCTGGGGCTTTGTTGGCGCGCGAGCTGGCGCCAGGGTTGGTGATCGTCGGTGAAGAGGTGATGACAACTCAAGGTGAGTTGCTGGCATTTTTTATAGAGCGAAAAGTGCCCAAAGGATTGACACCAGAAGCAGCTATCCATGAATTACGTGTCCAGGGAGCTTTTATCAGCGTTGCGCATCCCTTCGACAAGACTCGCAGCGGATCATGGAAATTGGAAAACTTGCAGCGCATCGCCCCGTTGGTGGATGCTATCGAAGTGTTTAACTCCCGCTGCTTCAGTAACCATGCCAACCAGCAGGCGTTGGAATTCGCAAGGGAGCATTCTCTGCCCGGGATTGTGGGATCTGACGCCCACGCCGCCTTCGAACTGGGACGCGCGCGATTGATCCTGCTGGATTTCAGTAATGCGGAAGAGCTGAAGGCTGCCCTGGCTGAAGCCAGGCAGCAGGTCCATATGAGTCCATACTGGGTGCATTTTATCAGTCGCTGGGCCAGATGGACGAAAAGACGATTTCAGGCTTGACGAATGGAGAGCATGAAGTAGAATTAGGAAATCGGGGCGGTGGCGGAATCGGCAGACGCAACGGACTTAAAATCCGTCGATGGTGACATCGTGAGGGTTCGACCCCCTCTCGCCCCACAAGAAGATCGATCCCTTAATTGGGATCTTTTCAATTAAATCGGCTTTCCCCATTACCTTTCCCTATTGAATTAACTGCGAAAATGCTATAGTATTTGTATGGATAAGTTGCAGGTAATTCCCGCCATTGGTGATTGTTATATGCATGTCAATAATCTAAGATCAGGAGGACTTAATGAGTTGGTATATTGGCTGTCTTAAGAAATATGTTACATTTAGTGGCAGGGCACGCAGAAAAGAATACTGGATGTTCTACCTTTTCAATTTGATATTTCTTCTTGTAGCTGCCCTATTGGACAATTTATTAGGATTGACGATTGATAGTGGATATGGAGGATCCCTCCCGTATGGTTGGCTTTATATGCTGTACTCCCTGGCAGTAATGCTTCCTGGGTTGGCTGTTTTTGTCCGCAGGCTGCACGACTTAGGCAAGAGTGGCTGGTGGATCTTTATTTCCCTGATCCCAATAGTTGGTGGCATCTGGTTGCTTGTCTTAATGTTCACCGATAGCCAACCTGGCCCTAATCAGTATGGTTTGAATCCAAAGGGGGTCGGCAATCCTGCAGCCTAATCCGGGTATCCATTTTTGGTAGATCTAATGACGGGTAAAAATCACCAGGAGATGAAACCTCCTGGTGATTTTTACTGTTTTCGCGTTACCAGGTTGGTTTGTCTACTTGGAGTAAACAAGGAAGTTAATTTGCAGATTATCAAAAATATATGAATTATTACTTAATACAAAGTTTACTATTGACAAACAACTTTCTAAAAGTATATAATATAATAAACTATATAAAGGCGATGAACTGCAGATAAGTATTTGGTCGCTTATTCGGAGATGATCCGAAGCTATCAGCAGGGAGCAAATAGCGAAACCGGTTTAAACCGGTTTCTTGTTAATCTTGGTTATGGAAAGTGAATCTTAATGGTACAAATTGGTAATCAGCGGTCAACTGGAGGTGTGCTATGACAATTTCCTACATGCCTGTTGCAAAAATATCCCCCGGGCTGGACCTGGACCTGGCAAAGGAATCCCAAAAAAGGTTGACAGCAATGATCGTGGATGATGAGCCGGAAACCGTGCGCATGATGAAATATGTGCTGATGGATGCTGGCATGGATGTTGTAGGGGCATTCAGCGGCATGGATGCCATCAACAAATGTCCAGATGCAAAACCGGATGTGATCCTGCTTGACTTGATGATGCCCGAGATGGATGGATACACTGCCTTTAAAAACTTGCGTAACATCACCAATGCACCAGTGCTGATTGTTTCTGCTAAAGTTCAAAAAGATGACATTGTGGAAGGGTTGCAATTTGGTGCGGACGATTATGTGACCAAACCATTTTATCCGGCTGAATTGGTGGCGCGCATTAATACAGTAGTTAAACGTACTCAAAAAGTGGAGCCTGTTAAAGTCTTTAATTTTCCTAATGTTCAATTGAATATCGACCTGGATGCAAGGGAAGTCACCCTGCGCGGTACTACTTACCTGTTGCCGCGTGTGGAATTTGAAGTACTTGCCATCCTGGCACAATATGCGCCCAGGCTGGTGACAAAGGAAACGATTGCCAATCAGGTATGGGGCGAAGATAACGATAAGATACAGAAGCGCATCAAATACTTCATCCATATTCTTCGCCGCAAGCTTGAGATCAACCCGCACTATCCCCGCATCATTATCAGTCGGGAAGGGCTGGGCTACCGGCTGGCCACGGACGATACGTTACCCGCGGTTGGAAAACGATTTAACACCCACATGCGACGCTAAGTCATCGCATACTATAAATCTAATCTCAATAAACAACAGCATACTTTGTGCAAGGGGCTTCCGCCCCTTGTATGCTATTTCCAGCTATGATACACTTTTTTCATCACTCATCGTGAGAGGTGGAGGGACCGGCCCTTGGAAACCTCGGCAACCGTACTGGTGCCAAATCCGTCAGGTAAAATGCCTGAAAGATGATGGATTGACTGCTGTCAATGCCTCTCTTGCCGGGAGGCTTTTTATTAGGAGGTTCTTTTGAAAGAGCGCGTTTATACCAATCGGAGATTTCTGGATCTTCTTGCCCGCAAGGTGGTGGTTTTTGATGGCGCTATGGGTACCAACCTGCAAAAATTGAATCTGGATGCTACCCAGTTTGGGGGGGAGAATTTGGTCGGTTGTAACGACTATCTGATCATCAGCTACCCGGCAGCGGTGGAGGAAGTGCACCGATCGTTCCTGGAAGCTGGAGTGGATGTCATTGAAACAAATACATTTCGCTCCAACCGTCTCACCCTGGGTGAATATGGTTTGGGCGATCGTGTTTATGAGATCAATCATGCTGCTGCGGGCCTTGCCCGTCGCCTGGCAGATGAGTACAGCCAACCAGAAAATCCACGCCTGGTGGCAGGTTCCATCGGGCCATCTGGAAAATTGCCTTCCATCGATGATCCGCAGCTTTCAAATATCAGCTTTGATGAGTTGGTGGATATATTCCGCGAGCAAGCTATTGGTTTGCTCCAGGGAGGGGTAGACCTGCTGATTATTGAGACCTCGCAGGATATTCTGGAGGTGAAAGCAGCCATCCAGGGCATCCACAAGGCATTTTCTGAAACAGGTATCTATCTGCCTATTCAGGCTCAGGTTACGCTCGATACCACCGGTCGGATGCTGCTGGGGACGGATATCAACGCGGTGGAGACTATCCTGGATGGGTTGCCCATTGATGTGATCGGTTTGAACTGCTCCACCGGGCCGGATCATATGCGCGAACCCATTCGTATCCTGGATGACCTCTCGCCCCTTCCCTTATCGTGCATTCCGAATGCCGGCTTGCCATTGAACGTGGATGGTCAGGCGGTATATCCTTTGCAGCCTGAACCATTCGCTGAAACCATGGCTGAGTTTGCTGAAAAATATCATGTCAACGTGGTCGGAGGCTGCTGCGGCACCACCCCGGAGCACTTACGTTTGCTGGTGGATCGGGTGGCTTCCATCCCGGTGAGGTTAATCCGGCCTGAAAGCCCCGTTAGCCTGGCCTCTGGGATCAGTGCGATAACCACACACCAGACCCCTCCTCCCTTCCTTATTGGTGAGCGTTTGAATGCACAGGGTAGTGCAAAATTCAAAAAACTCCTGTTGGAAGATGATTATGATGGGATTGTTTCCATCGCCCGCTCCCAGGTGGAAAACGGCGCCCATGGTCTGGATGTGTGTGTGGCATTAACTGAGCGCGCTGATGAAAAGGAGACCATGCGGAAAGTCCTTAAGAAGGTCTCTGCCGCAGTGAAAGCTCCCTTTATCATAGATACCACTGAGCTCGATGTGATGGAAACAGCATTGAAGACAGCTCCGGGAAAGTGTCTGATTAATTCCACCAACCTGGAAGCTGGACGGGCCAAACCAGAGAAGGTTTTCAGCCTGGCGAAAAAGTATAATGCAGCAGTGATGGCATTAACCATCGACGAAATCGGTATGGCCAAGACCTCGCAGCGCAAGTTGGAAGTGGCGCGCCAATTGTTTGAAATGGCTGTAAATGAGATAGGAATAAAACCTGGCGATCTGATCATTGACGCGCTTACCTTCACCCTGGCAACGGGTGAATCTGAGTTTTCAGTGTCTGCAGAGGAGACACTCAAAGGCATCCGACTGATTAAGCAGGAATTACCCGGAGTGTTAACCTCCCTGGGAGTCAGCAATGTCTCCTTTGGATTGGCACCTAATTGCCGGGGTGTACTTAACAGTGTGATGCTGCACCATGCTGTGCAAGCCGGCCTGGATATGGCCATCGTGAACCCTGCCCAGATCATCCCCTACGCGGAAATTCCGCCGCAAGAGATAGACCTGTGTGAAGACCTGATCTACCACCGGCGCGAAGATGCCCTTTCACGGGTGATTGAGCATTTCTCGAATGAAGGCTCCTCGTCTGGCAACCGCCAGGCGGTTGCTGACCCGATGGCTGGCATGAACTCCGAAGAACGCCTGGGTTGGAAGATTTTGCACCGCGTAAAAGATGGTGTGGAAGAAGATATAGACAGCCTGATACTTCCCATTCCTGTTGACCAGCGCTCCATCCGCGCAGTGGAAGTGCTGAACTCAGTTCTCTTGCCAGCTATGAAAGTGGTGGGGGATAAATTTGGTTCTGGTGAGTTGATCCTGCCATTTGTGCTTCAATCCGCTGAGGTGATGAAGAAAACAGTCAGCCACCTGGAAAACTACCTTGAAAAGAAAGCTGGAACCAGCAAGGGTCTGATCGTATTGGCCACGGTCTATGGGGATGTACATGACATAGGCAAGAACCTGGTGAAGACCATCCTGGCAAATAACGGTTACGAAGTGATCGATTTAGGCAAACAGGTGCCTGCTGAAACAATCATTTCCAAGGCGTTGGAGGTCAATGCAGATGCGATTGGTCTGAGTGCTTTGTTAGTGAGTACCAGTAAGCAGATGCCATTGATCGTGAATGAGCTCGACCGCCGCGGGCTGAAGTTGCCAGTGTTGATTGGTGGAGCGGCCATCAATGAACGCTTTGGACGTCGTATTTTACTGACCGAGAACGGAAAATACTACGAAGGCGGTGTTTTTTATTGCAAAGATGCCTTTGAAGGACTCAACACACTCGACAGAATTGGTAATGCAGCCACCCGCGATGAAGCTTACGTGGATACCACCAGGGGTGCGGATTTCGAGTTGGGACGAGCAGCATCTGCAGCACATGTGGAGGTTAAGGATGCACCGATCAGTCGAACTGTCCCTGACGCGCCATTCCTTCCTTCCGCCCCAGATTACGAAGTCCACCTGGTGAAGGAATTGCCTTTGCAGCAGGTATTCACCCATCTTTCCCGCAATGAGCTTTTCCGCCTTTCCTGGGGAGCCAAGAATCTGCATGGCGAGCAGTGGGAGAAAACCAGAGCTGACTTTGAAGCTCGTTTAGTGGACATGCAGGCAGCCGCGATTCGTGATGGCTGGTTGAAGGCGCAAGGTGTTTACGGCTTTTTCCCGGCTCAGGCGGATGGAAATGACCTGCTTATTTATGATCCTGCCTCCATATTGGATGGTCCGCTACGCGTAAAGGAAAAATTCAATTTCCCTCGCCAGACCAATGGTGACGCATTATGCCTGGCAGATTACTTCGCGACAGTGACTTCTGGTAAGATGGATGTAGTTGGTTTCCAGGTGGTGACGGTCGGTGAAAAAGCCACCCGTCAATTTGACCTCCTGCAAGGAGATGGCAACTACTCTGAAGCCTACTTCACCCATGGGCTTTCGGTGCAAACCGCAGAAGCAGCCGCGAATTACCTGCATCAATATCTGACTTCTGAACTGAAGCTGCCGCAGGGACAGGGCAAACGCTACTCCTGGGGTTATCCAGCCATCCCGGAACTGGCGGACCACCAAAAAGTGTTCCGCCTGCTAAACGTGGAAAAACTGCTGGGCATGACCCTGACAACAGCCTACCAGCTTGTTCCTGAGCAAAGTACTGCAGCCATTATCGTCCATCATCCGGCTGCCAGGTATTTCAATATCGGCGAATCGCGTATTGACCAGTTAATCAGAAAATAATCTCTATATGACAAAACCACATCCATTAATTACCAAACTTCACGCAGGGATGACCTTGCTATCCGATGGCGCCATGGGCACTGTGCTCCACTCCCGCGGCATTGATTTTGAGCAATGTTTTGATGAATTAAACCTCACCAATCCGGCAGTCGTGGCCGAAATTCACCGGGGTTATATTGATGCTGGATCGCAAATGATTCAAACCAACACCTTTGGCGCCAACCGCTATAAACTCGCCAAGCACGGCCTCGAAGACCGGGTGCGGGAGATTAACCGGGCTGGCGTGGAGCTGGCGAAAAAGGTGGTGGGTGCCTCCTTCAAGGATATCTTGATTGCCGGAGATGTGGGTCCATTGGGTGTGCGGATTGCGCCATTTGGCCGGGTGAAGTTGGAACAGGCTCGTGAGGCGTTTGTAGAGCAGATCTCCGTCCTGGTGGAAAGCGGTGTGGATCTGCTGATTCTGGAGACTTTCAGCGACCTGTACGAAATCCAGGAAGGCATCGCTGCAGCCCGGGAAGTGAATCCACACATCCCGGTGATCGCTTCAATGACCTTCACCCGTGATGACCTCACCCTGCTGGGTGATAACCCCAGCAAGGTCGCAAAAACGATGCATGCGGCTGGTGCAGATATCCTGGGAGTTAATTGTTCAGGAGGTCCAGCGCAGATATTGCGCATCCTCAAAGCCATGCGCCATGCGGTGCCGGAAGGTATCTTCTCGGTGATGCCCAATGCTGGCTGGCCGGAGCAGGTGGGTGGACGGATTAAATATCCTGCTGCGCCGGAATATTTTGGTGATTACGCGGCAGCCTTTCGTAATGCTGGCGCTACGGTGATTGGGGGGTGTTGTGGAACCACACCTGAACATATTACATACATGCGCTCCGCCTTGGATAAGGCGCCTGTGCCTGATCTTAAGATAATGAAGGATGGAATTGCTGAAGAGGAAGCGGGTGAAACTGCTGATAAAGAACTTCCCACCTTGTTTGCTCAGAAACTCGCAGCCGGTAAATTCGTAACCGCTGTGGAAATGGACCCACCGCGTGGCCTTTCCACCCACAAGTTACTGGCAGGGGCCAGCCTGCTGGCAGAAGCTGGTGTGGATGTGATCGATGTGGCCGACAGCCCCATGGCTCGTATGCGGATGAGTCCGTGGGCGGTCTGCAGCTTGATCCAGAAGCAGACGAACGTGGAAACCACACTGCACTTTCCCACCCGCGGCCGCAACATGCTGCGTGTACAGGGGGACTTGCTGGCAGCCCACGCTTTAAATATCCGTAACGTTTTTGTGGTGATGGGCGATCCAACTGCCATCGGTGATTACCCGGAAGCAATGGATAATTATGACCTGGTGCCTTCCGGCTTAATCAAGCTAATTAAGCAGGGCTTCAATGAGGGTGTGGACCATGCCGGATCGGAGATTGGGCAGCCAACCACTTTCTTTGTTGGTTGTGCGCTCAATCTGGCCGCTGCCAACCGGGAAAATGAGATTAAGAACCTGCAGCGCAAGTTGCAAGCGGGGGTCGACTTTATTCTGACACAACCAGTGTTTGATACGAGTGTTGCCGATGCCTTCCTGGATTCTTACCGGGCGCAGCACGGCGATATCCCTGTACCGTTATTGATGGGGGTGCTTCCACTTAATAATCCGCGTCAT
>PNON01000054.1 GCA_013824865.1 Anaerolinea sp.
AACAGCCCGCTGAAATTGGACGCCTGGGCGTGGAATCAGCCATCAAATATCTGAATGGCGAGACCGTCCCCGCCGCCATTCCGGTACCGCTTTCGTTGGTAACCAAGTAAATCTCTTTTCTAATCTGGAGTGTCCTCGATGGTTTTTCGTCGAGGACACTCCTCCCCCATCAAAATTATCATGGCAGATCAAACATACCGCCTTGAACTAAAAAACATCACCAAATCTTTTCCTGGCGTTCTCGCAGTGCAGGACGTGACCTTGCACGCTTATGTGGGCGAGATTTTGGCATTGGTTGGAGAAAACGGCGCGGGTAAAAGCACGCTTATGAATATTTTGAGCGGCGCTTTTTCGGCTGATTGTGGAACGATTTTGCTGGATGGACAGGAAGTCAAAATCACCTCGCCGCGACGTGCACAGGAACTGGGCATTGCCATGATTCATCAGGAACTGGCGCTCATCCCGCAGATGACCGTTGCACAAAATATATTTTTAGGACGCGAACCGCTCTTTGCGGCGGGAACACTTGTCAACATAAAAAAGATGATGGATGATGCGCAAGACATCCTCAACCAATTGGGACTGGATTTTGCTGTAAATGCACTTATTTCTGATCTTTCGATTGCCCAGCGCCAGATGGTTGAGATCGCCAAAGCTATTTCAACCAAGTCCCGCGTTATTATTTTGGACGAACCAACCAGTGCATTAAGTGAACGCGAATCAGGGAAGTTATTCAATCTCATGCGTTCCTTACGTGAACAAGGCGTGACCTTGATTTATATTTCACACCGCATGGAAGAAATCTTTGCTTTGTCTGACCGTGTTGCCGTAATGCGCGATGGCCAACTGGTGGGTGTTGCTCCGACCAAAGAATTGACCGTGGGAACCATTGTGCAGATGATGGTGGGGCGCGAGTTAAAGGATTTCTTCCCGAAAACTGAAACCCAGCGTGGTTGTGTGACCCTCGAAGTTCAAAACCTGCGCAGCGGCGCGCGACTTAAGGATGCCTCTTTTACTCTTTACAAAGGTGAAATTGTCGGATTGGCTGGTTTGGTTGGTTCGGGGCGGACGGAAATTGCGCGTGTCCTTTTTGGGGCAGATAAAAACGAAGGCGGCGAAATACGCGTTGACGGACAATCTGTGAAAATCCATTCGCCACAAGAAGCTATTCGACACGGTATTGGACTGGTGACTGAAGACCGCAAAGTGCAGGGGCTTTTCCTCGGACAAAGCGTGCGTTCAAACGCATCAGTTTCATTGTTTCAACGCCTTTCACGTTTAGGCTTCCTGCTTTATGGGAAGATTGATCAGTGGACGCGCGGCGCAATCCAACAGTTAAACATCCGCGCGTCAAACCTTGAGCAGCGGGCGGGAAATTTATCAGGTGGTAACCAGCAAAAGGTTGTGATTGCTCGCTGGCTGGCTGTCAATCCAAAAATTTTGATCCTTGACGAACCAACGCGTGGAATTGATGTTTCGTCCAAAGCCGAAATCCATAGTTTGATAAGTGAACTTGCGGCGAAAGGTGTGGCAATTCTAATGATTTCTTCGGAACTGCCGGAAATTCTCGGTATTAGCGATCGAATTTTGGTGATGCGCGAAGGGCAATTGACAGCTGAATTTAGCCGTGCCGAAGCAACACAGGGTCGCATCATGCAGGCGGCCACTGGCCAACTCCAAAACGAAGGATTGAATGGTTCATGAACAATAGTTTCCTGCAACGCTTCTTGAGCCTGATACGAACAAACAGCGGACTGGTAATCCTGCTACTTGTCGCGTTACCCCTATCGGCGCTTTCGGCTGATTTTATAACCGTCAACAATCTGCTGACAGTTGCTCTACAAACATCTATGATCGCGATTGCGGCGATTGGTATGACTTTTGCGTTGATCACCGGCGGCGTGGATCTTTCCGTTGGGTCAGTCGCTGCGCTAACCGGCGCGCTTGCCGCAGGTTTGTCCACACGCGCTGGATTGGAAACATATCCAGCCATATTGTTGGCGCTGTTTGCAGCAGTGCTGGTTGGGGCATTAAATGGCGCCATGATCGCCTGGGGACGTATTCCACCCTTTGTCGCCACCCTGGCTAGTATGGCTGCTGTGCGCGGACTGACATTGGTCTACACACAGGGAAGGCCAATTTCCGGTTTGGATGAGCAGTTTACATTTTGGGCGACGAATATATCCGGTATTCCCGTTCCGCTATTTGTTTTGTTGTTTGTTGCCATCATCACTTATGTTGTTTTGCATCGTTCGGTATTTGGAAATTATATCTTTGCCATAGGCGGTGGTGAAGAGACGGCGCGCCTGGCTGGTATCTCTCCTGTAAGAATAAAGTTGGGTGTTTATATCATCAGCGCGTTATGCGCCGGGTTGACTGGTTTATTACTTACCGCCCGCTTATGGTCCGCACAACCGAACAGCGGCATAGGTCTTGAATTGGACGCAATCGCCTCCAGTGTGCTGGGAGGCGCAAGCCTGATGGGGGGCGCAGGATCGGTGGGAGGCGCGCTCACAGGCACATTTATCATTGGTATTTTAGCAAATGGATTAAACCTTTTAGAAGTTCCTTCCTATAATCAGCAAGTGATCAAGGGATTGGTATTCATCATTGCTGTTATTCTGGATTATGTGCTAAAGAGACGATTGAAAAAAGTGTAATTAATTTCTATTCCGGTTTACCCCAGAGATGATCATGATTAATGATAGTATTTGCGCTGGTCTGGCAGGCGAGTATTAACACGACCATCTCCTCGCAAGCGATAATGGAACGAAGGTGACGATTCATTTCACCATCCTTTACGAAATGGCAGTCATGGTACGACTGACTATACCCCCATTTTACAATCAATCCGGCGAAAATCCATCCTCCTTTACCAAAGTACTAACGAGCCATACCCTCCAGACAACGATCCCAACCCGCGTCCAGGCTGGGAGGATAGTAAGCCTTAGTGGATCAAAGTATTATCGTATGGTTACTTCACCTCGGCAACCCAGTCGAAGGTTCCCAACTCGCAAGCCCGGTCGGTCATTATCACCCACATGAAAATGGTGATCTTCCCGCTGGCCTGTGTGGGCGAGGCGAACGCCCCGTCAATCTTCCCTACGGTATCCAGCGAGTCAATTACTGGAAAATCATCTGGTGAGGTCCCAAGGTTGTAATTTTCTGATATTCGTCCGATAGCGGGTATGGGGGAGTTGAATCTTCCATTCGCCACGGGAATGTTTGGACCTGCCTGGGAATCGCGTGCTTTACCGACCGTCATTTTCTTGCAGGTAAGATCATTCACAACAATTTCCAGGTTTTCGAGCGATTCTCCACCACTTGATATTGAGAAACGAATAGTGCCGCTCTTGGCGCTTGTACCCATGTCTATCGTCCCGCTGAACTGCGCTCCCGGCTCTGGTTTCGCTGTGCCGCCGCAAGCTGAGGCCAGCAAAATAATCACAACTACATTTATGAGGAACAACCATTTGTTTTTCATTATTAACGCTCCTCAATGGAGGAAATACCTTCTACTCTTATCCATCTGCTGGCAGAATAATTTTGGAATTCATCCATCGCTGGTGGTGGATTAACAAGTGTTGTTTGATTTTACTTTCTTTCCTGGATAGATTGATGAACCCTCCTACCGCTCCAATTGCAGCCCCGATGATTCCGACTCCCATCACCAGGAACATTGCAGGTATGGCGACCATTCCGGCCACGGCAACCCGGTATGCCATGATCGATCCATGGCCATAGGTTGGCATATATCCCATATAGGCGAAGATCCAAAAAGAGAGGAAGAAAATGGCTGCAAATTTTCCATACTTAAACCAGCGTTTGGTATCCAGAGGATGCAAAGTGTCCACTTCAACCACAAGTTTTCTGAATAAGAATGTGATAACCACTCCTCCCAAAAAACCAGCCCCCAATCCAGCCATCGAGCTGCGGGAAAAACCGGCCGTGCTGGCAATAAAAACAGTCAGGATAAGCAGAAGGGTGTAGATGCTCACCATCCGGATAGCCTTCCCTTGGGGATAAGATTTGATATCACTTTCTGTTGTTTTATGCGTTTCAAAATATCTTTTTGTACGGGAAAATGGAGTTTCCCAACAATCCATGCAGCGTTTTGTACGAAAACTGCTATCCATAAATCCAAGCTTTACGCCACAATCCTCACAAACCTTCATTATTTCCTCCTTTCCAATTAAAAATACCCGCTCCATTGGAAGGACCGGGCATTGATATTATGATGTGACATCGAAGGATACTCAATCACATCCATCCGAGATTCATTTACAGTATAGCGAATAACAGGAATAATTCAACGGGTCGAGAAGGTTTTCGTATACCATCCACTGACTTAACCGCGGATGAATAAGAAGAAGCCGGATTCGGGGTTCAAGGAATAACGCCTCATCAGCAGATGGGGAATACTGATGGGTTTGAACTAGTCGCCAAGGATATCTGCGATTACATCCTTCACCCAGTAGGATGTCTGCCCTTGCCGGGAGAGTCTTCTGATACCCTGGAGATGATTCCCTAACGTAATGATCGCTGGTTCTTCCTTCATTTCACCATTACGTATACCTGCCTGCCCCAAACCAACAGTGGAAAGGAGCCCATTGCACAAACAACGCTTGTTCGCGGTGTTGTTGGGTAAACCACGCTTGCGGATAAAATCTTCAATCGGAGCTGCTGAACAGCGTTGAAATAACCGGCGCGTTCCATCTTCCGCCGCTTTGCTAATGCCGCGCTGCTGTAAAAGACCAATATCGCAGACCCTTGTTCTGATGTTATAAACCGTTTCTTCCGAGAGTGTCCCATCCAGTTGAACGACCTTGAATGGGAAGCCTGTCGGCGAAAACAAAGTGGTTTGCACCATCGAGGCATCATCCATGTTCGTCTTCAACTCTTTAAGTATCGCGGTTCGATATTCTGGTTTCATGCCAGATTCTTCCGTCAGAGCAAAGGTGGAACCAACCTGAACTCCTGTGGCGCCCGCTTCCATTGCCAGCGCTAATTTCTCTCTGCTACCATACCCACCTGCCAGCCAGAAAGGGATCCCAATATCACTTATTGCCTGTAGATCGGGTTCATCTATTTCACTGTAAACCGGCTGTCCGAGGTCATCGGTTTTCATGGGTCCCTGCGGACCCGCGTTGTGCCCGCCGGCGGTGTGGTGTTCGATGATAAAACCATCGGGGGCTTCACTCGTACTCTGCGCCAGTGTTTTCACCAGAGTTTCCTGTGACACGATTGCTAAAAATGCCGGTTTCTTAATGGGCTGAGCAGCAAGTTTACCGTCCGCCACCGATTTGGGATCGAATGTGAGTTGGAAAGTCTCACCTGATTCCCGGTATAAAACTGGCAATTCCATGGACACGGTTTCCTGGTTCGCCAGTTTGGAGCAAACCGCCGCCAATCCATCCGGGTTTCCAGCGCCAACAATAATGGCGCCCACTCCTGCAAGCATAGCTCCATACATGGCAAAAATGAGTGGAATCTCCACCTTTTTCATTAAGTTAATAAAAATATTACCTTCATGTCCTTCTTTGGCAAGCCAGACCTCGGCAAAAGCAGTGGCGATCACCAGCTCAACAGTATCTGGTTCCATCTCGAGAGTCACCTGCATATCCTGATTTTGTCCTGCTGAAAGCACATCAACCCCATTCTGCATGTGGACAGTCTGCATCGGAGAATATTTAAATTTGGAGGATGGCGATTTGCCTCCTTCAATGAAATAACGCTCAAAAATCTTGCGTCCTATTGCAACCCCGAATTGCTCATCAAATGCTGCCAAAGCTCGCCTGACATGCCCGCCGGGATCACCAAGCTGCAGAAGGCGCACATAAACCACATCCAAACCGGTGCCAGAAACGGTACCCGCCGTAGTGCCAGGTTTTTCATTTGCGACTGTCCTTGCCAGGCGCCAGTTGGATACATACACCCCCATTCCCCCCTGGATCAGTTTGATTTTATGTAGAAATTCCATACACATTCCTATGAAAAAAAGTGAGATGTTGTATATAACACCACGGAAGGACATCAGGTTTGGATTTTCAAGATTCAGTGATTATTTGGATGACCTCCGTTCGCTTCGGTGTTATCATCCCCGAAGCGAAGCGAGCGGGACCCCCACCGCGCGCATGCTCTTGACCGCTGGTCTCCATTTTCATTTTATTGGTTGACCGGCGAATTGATAGCCAGGTTTGCGTGCTTTCTTCCAATTCAATTTCCCGAACCCCCGTTCGACCTGTAACAAATGACAGCTATACAAGCCTGTTTTTGTGCTTATAATGAATATAGAACATATAATCTACGAAAGGATTTAGGTGTACCACAAAAAAGTCATTTCATTTCAATATTAATAAAATAAGATAGTGAAATGGGAAATTTTTAGATCACCCGTCGTTATGCGTTGATACAATTGGTGTTGCTCGATTATGAAACCTCTGTGGACTCCTCGGTGAAAATGGGGAGGGTTTGGGCGGACATGTCATAGCAGGGAGGACAATGCAGGTCCTCCTCAACGCATACTATTTATTCTTTGCGTTCTTTGCGACCTTTGCGGTGAAAAATGCTGAGTCGGGTGGACACATGGTCCGCCCTTACGCATATCTATTATTCTCTATGTTCCCTGCGTTCTCAGCGGTGAAAATGCTGTATCGGGTGAACAATTGCAAATTGGGCGGAAATATCTTGGTCTGGCGGACATGTGGATCCGCCCCTTGTATCTGCTTGCTTCCAAACCATACACCTTAACGTTGTGGCGTGTTGAGAACGCACTCCTGCCTTTTCCGCCCAACAAAAACCCATCCAAAGGTTTGTTCTCGATCCGGGATGAATGTATCCGCGAAATACTATATAATACAGGTAGAAATTTTCGGGTATTCAGGAGGAGCGATGATCAAAGAATCAGTCAAAGAGGCTGAAGGCCACATGAAAGGCGCCATCGTTGCATTGGAGGACCTGTTGGCCACCATCCGTACCGGGCGCGCCTCACCAGCAATCGTAGAAAAATTGCCGGTGGAATACTATGGCATGGCCACCCCCCTGATGCAGCTAGCCAGCATCAGCATTCCAGAGCCGCGGCAGCTATTGATCAAACCTTTCGAGTCTTCTACTATTAAGAATATTGAAAAAGCTATCCTGGCATCCGAACTGGGTCTCACCCCCAACAATGATGGCAAGGTCATCCGCTTAAACCTGCCTCCATTAACAGAAGAACGCCGCCGTGACCTGGTGAAGGTGGTGCATCACCACCTGGAAGATTGCCGGGTGGCCATCCGCAATATCCGCCGGGACATGATCAAAGACCTGCGCGAGTATGAAAAAGAGAAGCTGATCTCGGAGGATGAATTGGAGAACGGTGAAGAGGAATTGCAAAAACTAACCGACCGTTTTATTGAATGGGTGGATGGCGTGGGAACGAAAAAAGAAAAAGATATTATGGAAGTCTGAGCCAGGAATCCCATGAGCGATACGAAACCAACAGGTCAGGCACAGGCAATACCACAGCACGTTGCCATCATCATGGATGGCAATGGACGCTGGGCCAAAAAGCGCGGCTTACCCCGCCTGGCAGGCCATCAAGCCGGAACCGAGAACCTGCGGCGCATCATCCGCGCCTGTGTGGAACTGGGCGTCCGCTACCTGACCATTTATGCCTTCTCCACTGAAAATTGGGGCCGCCCCAGGGAGGAAGTGGAGGGATTGCTCAAGATTCTAGAAAGCGTGATTGAAAAAGAACTGCGGGAACTACACGAAGAAGGGGTGCAACTGCGCCATATTGGCCGTCTGGAGAAGCTGCCAGCAAGCTTGCGCACCCAGGTGAAAAACGCCATTGAGCTGACCAAGGATAATGATCGACTGACGGTGGTGGTGGCTTTTAATTATGGCGGCAAAGATGAGATCGTCCACGCCGTTGAACAGCTGATCCGCGCCGGGGTGAAGCCTGAAGAAGTGAGCGAATCGCTCATTGCCAGTCAGCTGTTTACCGCGGGCATCCCGGACCCTGAGCTGATCATCCGCACATCGGGTGAAATGCGCCTCTCCAACTTCCTGATCTGGCAGGCGGCTTATTCGGAGTACTACGTTACACCCGCCTATTGGCCCGATTTCGATAAAGAAGAACTGCAAAAGGCAATCGACGCATACGGTCTGCGCAATCGCAGGTTTGGCTCTGTGGATGATGAAAACTATAAAGATTAAAACTCGCTCATGCTGAAACAAAGACTACTGGTTGCATTTATCCTCCTGCCTGTTGGGATAGGCATGATCATTCTGGGCGGGGTGCCATTTGTGATCTTCATCCTGATCTTCCTGGGTTTGGCTGCATGGGAATATGTGCAGTTGATGCGCAGGGGCGGCTACCAGCCATCGATGTGGGTGGTGGTGGGCGGCACAATCCTTTTATCATTCTCCAGATTCTATTTCCAATTCCAATATACCGACCTGTTGATCAGCGCGATCATCCTGACAGCCATCACCATCCACCTGGTTGCATTTGAGAAAGGCAGGAATATCGCCGCAACCGATTTTGCGATGACGCTGGGCGGTTTCTTCTACATTGGCTGGTTAGGCGCTTACCTGATTTCACTACGCCAGTTGCCGGATGGCTTCTGGTGGTTCATGGTGGCACTGCCGGCCAGCTGGCTGGCGGATGCCGGCGCCTATTTTATTGGCAGTCGTTTCGGGAAACATAAACTTTCCCCCCGCAGCAGCCCAAAGAAAACCTGGGAGGGATATTGGGGTGGCGTTATGGTAGGTACCCTGGGCACCCTGGGATTGACTTTTCTCTGGCAGGCATGGGGATCGCAGATTGCACCCTGGCAGGGCGCTGTTATCGGCTTATTGATAAGTCTCATCACCCCGCTGGGAGACCTGGCAGAAAGTGTTTTTAAACGCCAGGTTGGGGTTAAGGATTCCAGCAATATACTGCCCGGGCATGGTGGATTCTTCGACAGGATTGATTCCTGGCTCTGGGCCGGGGTGATTGGCTATTATTTGATCTTGATCTGGCAATAACCTAAAGTGGAGATGCAATGAATTCTACCCCAACGAGAAACCTGGCAATGGAACTGGTCCGTGTTACTGAAGCAGCTGCATTATCCGCTGCGCGCTACATGGGCCGTGGCGATAAAGAAGGCGCAGATAGCGCCGCGGTGGAGGCGATGCGCCTGGTGTTAAACACAGTCGATATGGACGGGGTGATTGTGATCGGGGAAGGTGAAAAGGACAACGCCCCCTGGCTTTATAACGGGGAAAGGCTGGGGAATGGCAACCCGCCCGCGGTTGATATCGCGGTTGATCCGATTGATGGCACACGTCTGCTGGCGGATGGCTCTTCCAACTCCATTGCATCGGTTGCCCTGGCGCCGCGCGGGACGATGTACAATCCAGGACCATTTGTGTACATGCATAAAATTGCCGTTGGTCCCGCCGCTCATGATGCAATCGATATTGACGCCCCTATCGGTGACAACTTAAATAGAATAGCCCGCGCCCTGGATCAGGACGTGGAGAATATTACCGTGGCAATACTGGATCGTGCCCGCCATGTGGAGCTGATCAAAGAAGTGCGGCGCTGTGGCGCGCGCATCCGACTGCTTCCAGATGGGGATATAGCAGGAGCATTAATGACCTGCATGGACAACTCTGGCGTTGATGTACTGCTGGGCATCGGTGGTACGCCGGAAGGCGTTATGGCTGCCTGTGCGTTGCGGTGCGTGGGTGGGAATATGCAAGGCAAACCTTTTGCCCGCACTCAGGATGAAGAAAATAGAGCCCGGGAAATGGGCGTGGATTTTAAGCAAGTTCTGACCATCAATGATCTTGTGTCTTCAGAGGATGTTTTCTTCGCAGCCACTGGCATCACCAATGGAGACTTGCTGCGGGGCGTGGACTACATTTCACATGGGGCTAAGACCGATAGCATAGTTATGCGGGGACTCACCGGCACAGTGAGGCAGATTAAAGCCACCCACCGGCTAGATAAACTGGACCTGATCAGCAGTGTAAGGTATTAATCCGCTATTACAAAAAGACCTCCGGTAAAACGGAGGTCTTTTTCACTGTCCTATCTGGAATGGTTTATCAGTTACCGAAACCGCGCATTCCTTCGGCCATATTTTCCTTCATCCAATCCGCCTGATTCTGTGAAATGACACCTGCTTCCAGAGCTTTATCGATGGCAAGAATACGGACGTCCTCGCGCAGGGTGATGTACTCCTCCACAGTCATGCCTTTCTCGGCAGCCAGATCAAGCATTGTCTTTCCATCCTGCAGTTGGGCATTCACTGCTTCCTCGGTCATACCCATTTTTTCAGCCAGAGCTGCTACATGGTACTCACCAAGAATCTGCATCCCCTGACCTCGGGCATTGTCAATGACGCCACCCATCATCCCACGACCAGTTTTACCGGGAATTGAAAAACCATCCCGTTTGTCCATAAAGCTACGGACACCGTCATTACTTTGGCCGCCCATTATTCCTGGTTTGGCGGCGAGCCAGCCTTGAGCCACTGCTTGATTACCCGCAAACGGAAGCTGTTCTGCCCTGACGAAATTGATCACACCAAAAGTCAGCGCGGCAACGGCGACCACGGCTACTGCAATAATTACACCTGTTTTCATTCTTTCTCCTTGTTGGTTATTTGTTACAGCATCCATGTTATCTGGTAGATATGTAGGACGAATGAAGCTGTTGTGAAGATTTGATGAAGATTTAAGACATCGTCAACCCGCATGCTATAATGGCAATATGGTCAAGATATTGATCATTGAAGACGAGATCGAGCTGGTGAAAGTGCTCAAGCTATACCTGGAAAAAGCCGGGTATATTGTGGTGTCTGCTACCCGGGGAGATGATGGGCTGGCAAAATGGGAAGCGGAAAAACCAGACTTGCTGATCCTGGACCTCAATTTGCCAGGTGTGGATGGGTTGGAAGTGACCCGCCAGATCCGTAAACGGTCGGACTTGCCTATTTTGATGCTCACCGCCCGGGTGGAAGAGATGGATCGATTAATTGGCCTTGAATTAGGTGCGGATGATTATATATCCAAACCGTTTTCCCCGCGGGAGGTGGTGGCGCGCGTCAGAGCAGTGCTGCGGCGGGCAGGCAACATTTCACGCAATGAAGCTAGCCTGGTGACCATTGGTGAGCTGGTGATTAACCTGGATGCTCACCAGGTGACCCGTGCGGGTAAGATTTTAGAACTTACGCCTACGGAATTCAACCTCCTGGCTGCACTCACATCACAACCTGGGCGGGTGTTCACCAGGCTTCAGTTACTTGAACAATCGCAGGGCACTGCTTATGAGGGTTATGAGCGGACCATTGATGCCCACATCAAGAACCTGCGCGCGAAGGTGGAAATTGACCCGCACAATCCGAAGTATATTGAGACCGTGTTCGGCATCGGTTATCGCTTTCACAGGAGCTGAACAATGCGTTTGCGGTTTGCCATTTCCCTGATCATAGTTGCGCTTGTTTCCATTGGCTCTATGGTGGTGTTTGCAAGTGTTTCCACAGCGCGAGAGATAAACACCTATATGTTTCGTGGAGGTATTGCTGGTGTCAATGAACTGGTCAGTAATCTTGAGCAGTATTATCAGCTCCACGGCTCATGGGAAGGTGCGGCTG
>PNON01000055.1 GCA_013824865.1 Anaerolinea sp.
GGTGGAAGATGTAACACAGAAAATACATACAATAACCACAGATGAATAAGATGAGCGCAGAGGTGGAACCATTCATCACATCCAATTTTATACCTAATATATCTGTGTTCATCCCATCTATCTGTGGTTCAATCGAACACTAAATAATCCTTATTGATCTAACTATTTTTATTATCTGTGGTTCTAGCCCGCATCCATTGCCTGATCCAGATCAACGATGATATCCTCCACTTCCTCGATCCCCACTGAAAGGCGGATCAAGCCATCCGTGATCCCCTGGCTGAGCCGGTCTTCCCGCTCCACCTTGGAATGCGTCATACTGGCCGGGTGCTGGATGAGTGTATCCACCGTGCCGAGCGAAACCGCCAGGGATGCCAGCTTCATTGCATCCATCATCTTCACTCCGGCAGCGTATCCACCTTTCAGTTCAAACGAAATCATCCCCCCATAGCTGCTCATTTGTCTGCGCGCAATGTCATGATCCGGGTGGCTTTCCAACCCGGGGTAATTGACACGCGAAACTGCAGGGTGCTGCTCCAGGAATCTTGCCACCTGCATGGCGTTGCTGCAATGCCGTTCCATTCGCAGCGGGAATGTTTTTAAGCCGTTTGATGCCATCCAGCAGTCAAATGGCGAAGGGTTTGTACCCAGTGTGATCATCATTTCTGAAAGCTCATTTTGAACAAAATCAATGTGCCGGCTGACTACTGCCCCACCCACCACCTGCCCGTGTCCGGAAAGATATTTGGTGGTCGAATGCAGCACTACATCCACCCCCAATGTCAATGGGCGCTGGCAATAGGGTGTGGCAAAGGTGTTATCCACAAGCACGCGGACACCGCGGGCATGCGCAGCTTCTACTACTCCCGACAGGTCCACCAACGCCATACCCGGATTGGAAGGCGTCTCCGCATAAGCTACCTTTGCATCAGGATTGGCGGAGAAAGCGGCTTGCCAGTTTACAGGCGTGGGATTATCTACAAAAATTACCTTTATCCCATACTTTGGTGCAATATTTTTTAAGAAAGTGAAGGTGGCTCCGTAAAGCTGCTTTTGAGCGATTACAGTGTCTCCGGCCTTCAGGCTGGCCAGTAAGGCGGTCGTAATGGCTGCCATGCCAGAGGCAAATACCATCCCGGCAGCGATCTCTTCCAATTTTTTCCCGGGATTCTGTCGCGTCAGATCAAATGCTTCCAGCGCAGTGATCTTCTCCGCCAGCTGTTCCAGGTTGGGGTTGCCCAGGCGTGTATAAATGTGTCCGGGTTCCTCGCCACGCCAGATGGCCTGACCGGTGGCAACATCCGGGAAGGAGAAGGTGGAGGTAGGGTAAATAGGCGCCGCATGCGAATGGTACGGATGCTTCCCCTCTGCGGTGTGGATCGAGATGGTGCTCATGCCTGGTTGATGGTCTTTTTTCATTTTCTCTCCTGTCCATCCATTATATATGCTACCCGCTATCCGTAAAAGCTGCCCGGGATGACATGGTATAATCTAAACTCGCCCTTCAAATAGGACAAATTACTCCAATTTAGAAACCCTGATTATGTCAACTCAAGACCTCACCTTTTTACACGCTCCATCAGTTTACGACTTCCGGCATGAATCCATTCTCTATGGCCCGGTTAGCGATATGGTACCCTCCACCCCGGTGTTCGAGATGTACCCCATCGGCTTTACCACCATGGCGGAATACCTGGAGCGTCACGGAATACGTACCCGCATTGTCAACCTGGCTGTACGAATGCTGGGGGACAAGAATTATGATGTTGAAAAAGCAATCTCCAAAATGGATTCTGCTGCCTTCGGTATCGACCTGCACTGGATGCCGCACGCCCACGGTTCCATCGAAGTGGCCAGGATTGTCAAACGCCATCATCCGCTCATCCCGGTCATCTTTGGCGGTTTCTCCTCCACCTATTTCCATGATGAGTTGATCCGCTATCCAGCCGTAGACTTTGTGATGCGCGGCGATTCCACTGAACAGCCCCTGCTGCTGTGGATGCGCTACATCCGCTCTGGCGGGAGTATCCACCCCGGCCAGCATACTGTTGAAGCGCTGGAATTGGAGAAGATCCCCAATCTGGTGTGGAAGGACTCAGAGGGTGGCGTGCATGTCAACCCGATCACCTACAGCCCGCCAAACCTGGACGGCATTCTGTTGGATTACTCCGGCGTGGTCAAGTCGGTGGTGCGCCACAGAGACCTGGCCAATTACATCCCTTTCCGGGCATTCAAACGTTACCCCATCACTGCCGCGCTCACCGTGCGCGGTTGCCGTTACAATTGCCTCACCTGCGGCGGTGGCTGCAACGCATTTAAGAATCTGCACAATCGGCAGCATCCGGCTTATCGCAAACCCGAAGATTTGGCCAGCGATATTCGCCGCATCGGCTCCATCAGCAATGGTCCCATCTTCGTACTCGGGGATCTGCGCCAGGCAGGCGATGACTATGCCTACCGCTTCCTGGATGCCATTTCCGGGTATAAAAAACAACTCTTTTTCGAGATGTTTGATGCTGCGCCAAGAGAATACTTCCAGCGATTAGCAAAAGCAGTACCCAACTTCGTCATCGAAATATCCATGGAATCGCACGACGAGAAAGTGCGGCGCGCCTTTGGCCGGCCATATTCCAACGCTGAGATCGAACAGTCCATCAATGACGCCCTCGATGCCGGCTGCCAGCGATTGGATCTTTTCTTCATGGTCGGCCTTAAGGATCAAACTTATGAGAGTGTCATGGACACTGTGGAATATTCCAGGAAGATGCTCGAAAAGTACTCTTCTGACGGCGAATATCGCGTCATCCCCTTCATCTCACCCATGGCTCCCTTTCTGGATCCGGGCAGCCGCGCCTTTGAAGAGCCGGAAAAACACGGGTACAGGCTCTTTGCCCGCACGCTGGAAGAACACCGCCAGTTATTGCTGCAGCCCAGTTGGAAGTATGTGATGAATTATGAAACCCAGTGGATGAGCCGCGAGCAGATCGTTAACGCAACTTATGAGGCCGGCCGCCGGCTCAACCTCATCAAGGCTGACAATGGTGTGATCAGCGCGAAATCAGCCCGGCTGGTGGATGCCCGCATCCAACGCGCAGTAAGCCTGATGAAAGAGATCGACCAGATCATGCTGATCTCAGACGCAGACGAACGCCGCCATAAGCTGGAAGACCTGAAACACCATATGGATCACTCCAACGAGAACACCATCGCCAACAAGCGCGAGCTTGAAACCACGATCAAAGGGCAAAAGCTGAACCTGCTCAACGCTGCCGGCATGGTCATGCAGGAATGGTGGAAAGATATCCTGCGCTCTGCCCCGGAAAAATAAAACCAAAGACGGTCGAAAGGCCGTCTTATTCTATACGCCAGTATTCACCCCCGCCACCTTCACGATCCATCAGATGATACTCGATCATCCCCCTACGCAGGCTGGCAGTATCCTCGCTGAAGCGTTTCATGATCTCATTCACTTCTTTTTCTGGATAGCGCCGTCCCGGCTCAAAGGCTTTCACCACATGATGCAGGATCACCATAAATTTCTTCTGCTGGGCAGGGAAAGCTGTTATACGTCCGTCTGAATCAAGAAAAGTATCCAGCACCTTTTTGTCGTATGCTTCCATGTCCACTGAGCTGGATAGTTTTGGCAGATTATCAGATTTCAACAGCTTCTCCGCCATGTGGCGCAGCGCTTCCGTTTTCAATGAGTAGTAATAATAATGTCCTTCAGCCCGTGCGGAAACCAATTCTACATGCGCCAGCATGGACAGGTGGTTCGAAGTGGTGGAGATGCTGATCCCCAGCATTTCAGCAAGTTCCCCCACGCTGTGCTCGCCTTGCGCCAGTAGCCCAATGATCTTCAGCCGGTTGGCATCGGATAATGCCTTGAAAAACATTAGTAATTCTTCCATTATTTCTTCCTGGGTCATATTTACCTCTATCTATATTTCGTTGTTTATCGAAATGATATTATCATTAATGTAAATATAGTCAAGGGGGAAACCTTACCCGAATCAAACCAGTCTCAATTTCTCCACCGGTTCTACAATGTCCCCGAGACAAAATATCCCTCCGCGGATGACATAAGGCGGCCACGCTGTTTAAATAGATTTAATGAATATCTAGATTATCTCCGCCCAAATGGTGAATATCCCAAAACAAACACCGGCAGATAAATTGTCGGTGTTTGTTCTAATTATCCAAAAAAGACGTCAGACTGTCAGCCTGAAATCGTAGATCCCACCTGTGTTTGACCACTGTCTACCACAACCATGGCAGGTCAAACCACCTGGTTTTTCCTGCAATTCCGCGCTGCCGCAAGCCGGGCATTCGAAGAAGCCCGCAGGAGCCTGGCTTGGTGCTTCCCCATGTACGTTCGATCGCACAAATACGCTGGGAGTAAGCTGCCATAGGTTGCCGGTCAGTGAAAAGGCGGCGTCCATTGCCACCAGCAGCTTAAGTGGCAATGTCCGTTTGAATAAGGGGGAGCGCAGGTGCGAGACGGTCAACTGTCTTTCGATCTTAAAGCCCAACTGCTTCAGCCACTCCCGGATCGCTTTCGGATGGAAGTCAAAGTTCAGCTTTGCAAATTCTATTGGTTCCAGCGAGAATGGATTCCACTTTTGCATCCGCAGCAGGTAGCGTGCGATAGCCTTCAAGTTCAGCTTGCTGGCATATTCCAGAATGAATGTGCCCCCCGGCTGTATCACCCTCCGCACCTGACCCAATGCCAGCGGGGGATCTGCCATGTGGTGTAGCGTGCGAATCATGGTAGCGCCATCGAACAGCCCATCCACGAACGGGAGTTTGTAAATATCCGCCGCCACATAGATATACTGTCCACTAGTGCCAAGGTGCGCCTGAGCCTGCTCCAACTGTGTACGCGAATAATCCACCAGCACCACCCGCTCATAACCGGCATAACGTGGAGTATTACGTCCAGCTCCGGCGCCCAGTTCCAGCATCAATTTGCCGGATGCTGGCAGCAGGCGCTTCAACGCCATTGCTTCGGCAGCATCTTCATAAGCGCGGTCCGCCTGATTCCAGAAGCTGGTCTGGTAGTCGGAACCGGTGTAATCACAAACAGGAGGGGTATTGTTTTTCATAATAAGTGAGTGCGGATAGGCTTCCCGGCGGCACCCGGAATGAGCCCCTTACCGCTGCTTCCTCTCGGACCTGACGGGGTTCGAAGCTTTCCGCCGCGCCGGACCCATCCGGCACTCGCGCATAAGGATACCGTAAGGCTGCTTGTCTGTCAATTGAAGGAGGGTGAATTTCACCAGGAATCGGATGGCTGTGGTAAAATCGTTAGGCTTAAGAGGTTATCAATAATGGAGGGGTGGCCGAGCGGCTTAAGGCGCTTGTCTTGAAAACAAGTGTGGGGCAACCCACCGTGGGTTCGAATCCCTCCCCCTCCGCCTGATACAAATGGGTGGGTCCCCATAAAGGGGATGATATTCGGACACCAAGTAGGTGCTCGTCCCTCCCTCCACCAGAATTGAATATCCCCGATACGGGGAGGTGCCAGAGTGGCCGATTGGGCTCGCCTGCTAAGTGAGTGCTGGGGTTAAACTCAGCCGTGGGTTCAAATCCCACCCTCCCCGCCAGAAAATTTACCGCCAGAAATGGCGGTTTTTGTCAGCCGTGGGTCCCCATTGAGGGGATGGTATTCAAACCCCCACCCTCCCCGCCAGAAAATTTACCGCCAGAAATGGCGGTTTTTGTCAGCCATGGGCCCCCATTGAGGGGATGTTATTCAAATCCAACCCTCCCTGCCACTCAAATGTAACTTCCTTAGTGAAACGGCGACAGAGTAATAAGCTATTTGAATACCGGGTCAATAATTTCCATTTTGATTGAATCAACCAAGCCCTGGTCAGTTATTCCTAAAATCTCCTCCGGTTAATCCTGAGTGTCAAAAAACTTACTGCAAATGAAATGGCTCATATTCACATTCAAAATTACATGCGCGGACCATTATTATGTGTCTGTTTGAGCAAAACTCAAATGACTTGCTCTATCATTGAATAATTGGAGCGCTTGCTCCTTGAATCTACGCAATATTATAACGATCTATTTGTTATTTACAATCAAACCCCGCAAGCGGGGAAGGAGATAATGGTGGTTTGACAACAAAATGATTTATAACCGCCTATCCAAGGAGCACATTCCTTAGGAATGGTAAACTCGCAATAATAATGCCATGCCGACGAGTTTATTCACCAGCCTTAACGGTATCCTCCGCTTCCACGCTCTCGGGTGGCACCTTGAACAGGAGCCACACCGGGACCATGGTCAAGAGGGAAACGACTGCGGTCACCAGGAAAGGTGTCTGCGGGTTGAATCTTTCCCACAGGTAGCTGCCGATCAACGGCCCTGGCAGTGAGACTAAGCCCAAACTGGTACTGAACAGGCCAAACGCCACCCCGCGCAGCCTGGCTGGTACAGCTTTGCTGATCAACGATTGATATGCGGGAGCTGCAAGTCCCTGACCGATACCTGCAAATACCCACCCCAGGCCGTATACCCAGGCCGGACTGGCCGGCGCTACCAGGGCGATCATACCTAGAGCAATCGCCATAAAGAAGAAGGCGATCACAATATTCACCCGTTCACCCACCTTGTCAGCCAGCCAGCCTGCAGGAATCATCACTGCCATGGCTGATATACCAAAAATACTGTTCATCAAGCCGATCTGGCTGATTGTCAACCTGGCGATGTCCTGCATATAGATGGATAAGAAACTGAATGACATGTTAAAGAAGATGTCGCGCACACCATCCGTGATCATGATCCAGGTGAATAAACCACCGGCCAGGATCAGCCCGAACATGGTCCCCAGGTTGGATTTCAACCCTGCCATGGATAGCTCAGCCTTCTGACTGGTTTGCGCTTTGCTGGCTTCCTGAGCCATCAACACCCGGATGATGGTGGCAAGAACATACAGCACGGCAGCCACCATCAGCATTGCTTTGAATCCGTAGCCATCCACCATATAGCCGCCAAGCAATGGTCCCACCACAGCCACAATGCTGAACAGGGTCTGGGTGATGCCAAACAACCTTGCGCGGTTCTCCGGTGCGGAATGGTCCGCAATAAAGGCATCGAAGCTGGGACCAACCAGCGCGCGGGTGATGGCGCCCAGCGCAGAAGCCACCAGCACCCATTCCCAGCTGGTTGCCAGGATCAAAGGGATATACACAAAGATGCCGACAACGCTGCCGATGGCAATGGCTTTTAACCTGCCCAGCGAATCGGAGATCCATCCGCCCAGGATCTGCAGCAACAACGGGATGATCTGGGACAGGGTATAAAACAGGCCGATCTGGCTGATGTTTGCGCCAAGGTTTTTCAGGTAGAGCGCTTCCAGCGGGCCATACATATTCCCGCCGATGTTCGCCAGCACCATGGCCAGCATGAATACCAGCAACATGGGTGTGAGCAGCTTGGCTTTACTTTTTGTAGCAGTTGTTGACATTCATTTCTCCAACTCCGCAGCAAGCAATGAAATTAACCTTATCAAAGTTGGTTAGCCTGTGGGACAATAATGGGTCTCTGCGATGGTGTTTTTTTGTGTCTTTCGCAGACCCGACTAATTATTTTACACCTGTTTATGAGGCGGGATGCGAAGGGATGTTCTTTATGACTTAGGTAAGCTCGCTTTTTACCATAAGATCGCCACTCTGTGCTCGCGATGACAAACTATGCTGCACTCTGGATGACAAAATTAACGGCATTCTGTGTGGTGAAATGATCTATGGAATTATCCACACAGGCTATAATTAACGTATGACCAAAATTCACAGCCGTTTTGTATGCCAGAACTGCGGAAAGATCAGCGCCCAACAGATTGGCAAGTGTCCGCGTTGCGGCTCCTGGGGCACCATGATCGAGGAGCTGCTCGAGCCTTCCTCCGCGCTGGTGAAAAAAGCCGGCCACCTTTCCAGCCGCTCGGTGCCTCGCCGCTTGGCCGAGATCAGCAGCGAAGATGAAGAACGCATGCCCCTGCCCATCGGTGAATTCGCGCGGGTGCTGGGCGGCGGCATCGTCCCCGGCTCCATCGTACTCATCGGCGGCGACCCGGGCATCGGCAAATCCACCCTGCTGCTGCAGCTGGCAGTGGAAATGTCCGCTCACCGCCGGGTGCTATATGCTTCTGGCGAGGAGTCCGAGCGCCAGATCCGCATGCGCGCTTTACGCCTGCTCACCGAAGAGGAAGCCGCACCTGAAAATCTGCCCAATGACCTGCTGCTGGTTACCGAGACCAACCTGGACACCATCTTTAACCATGTCGGCCAGGTGCAGCCGGAGATCCTGATCATCGATTCCATCCAAACCGTCTACCTGCCGGAGATGAAATCCTCCGCCGGTTCTTTTTCGCAGGTACGTGAGACCGCCTCCCGCCTGCGCGAATTGGCCAAAACCGCCAACATCACCGTGTTCCTCATCGGGCATGTCACCAAGGAGGGGTTGATCGCTGGCCCGCGTGTGCTGGAGCATATCGTGGATACCGTGCTTTACCTGGAAGGCGACCGCTTCCAATCCTTCCGCCTGCTGCGCTCGGTGAAGAACCGCTTTGGCGCCACATCCGAGATCGGCGTTTTCGAGATGCGCGAACGGGGGATGGTGGAGATCACCAACCCCTCCGAAGCCTTCCTCACCGAGCGGATGGTGAACGCCCCCGGTTCTGCCATCGCCGTGACCATGGAAGGCACCCGCCCGCTGCTGGTGGAAGTGCAGGCGCTGACCAACCACACCAATTTTGGCAATCCGCGCCGCACCCCCAATGGCTTTGACCTGAGCCGCCTGCTGCTCATCGCCGCAGTGCTCACCCGCCGGGTGGGCATCAACCTATCCGAGCAGGATATTTACGCCAACGTGGTCAGCGGACTGCGCATCACCGAACCAGCCGCGGACCTAGCGCTGGCAGCTGCTATCGCGTCATCCCACCGTGATATCCCCGTCAAGGCCGATACCGTATTGATTGGTGAGATCGGTCTTTCCGGCGAGCTGCGCCAGGCCAGTCAGATGATGACCCGCCTGCGCGAAGCCGCCAAACTGGGCTTCCGCAGCGCGGTGGTGCCCAAACGCCTGCGTCTGGGCGAAACTTACCCCGAAGGCATCCAGGTGATCGAGGCGCGCTCGCTGCGGGAAGCGCTGGGGTTCGCGTTGGTGCAGGATGGACTGATGCCACAGACCCCGCCCCGCAAGGAACGTATTATTGCCACGGAAATGGAAGGAAAACATGACAAACCTGCTTGAAACCAAACTTGTCTCGCGCGTACGGCGCAACCATGCTCTGGAACACGCGACCATCAACATCCTGGGCAGCCATTTCCCGGGCATCCAGCTGGTAGGCGTATCGGATGCCGGCGGATTCTGGATCACCGGCGCGGTCGATCTGGATGCACTGACCTCCGCGACTGTAGAAGCATTGACCCGCCTGCGCAATGGCGAAAACCGGCTGGCCTTCCATTCCGGATGCGGGACAGGCTATGCGGTCACTGGCGTGCTCGCCGGCACCCTGGCCTGGCTGGGGATGCTCGGCGCGAAGAAGGGGCTGCGCGACAAGCTCGACCGCCTGCCGGGCGTCATCACGTTGGCCACACTGGGCGCGGTCATTGCCCAACCGCTGGGGGTAAAACTGCAGACCCGCGTCACCACCCAGACGGACCCAGGCAAGCTGGAGCTGACCGGTATCACTGTGTATGACCGCGGCGGGATCAAAGCCTACCGCGTCAGTACCAAAGGCTGATTTCGGGAACTCTGCCATGCCTCTGCCTACCACCAGCATCCTCATCTGTCACGGGGACGACGAATACGCCATCGCCACCTATCTCCGCGCCATCGAGGCAGAGTTTTGCAGTGGCGACATGGGCGATATTAACCTGACTCGGCTGGATGCTGCTGCCGTCAGCCAGGATGAGTTGGTCAACGCGGTTACTTCCATCCCCTTCTTCGCGGAAAAACGACTGGTGGTGCTCAACAATCCGCTGCCTTCCATCCGCAAGAAATCGGGGGGCGGGGAGGAGGGCGAGGAGGTGGAAGAGACGGATACCGGCAGCGCTGCGGAGAAGAAGCAAAAGTTCCTTGCCTTCCTCAATAATGTGCCAGATTCCACCATCCTGGCGCTGGTGATCGCGGATAGCCAGGCGTGGAACAGCAAAACCCGCGAACGCAACTGGGAAGTGTTGAAAGACTCCCATTACCTGGTGAAGTGGACAAAGGAAAACAAAGAGCGGGCGGAAATCCGCGCTTTTACGCTGCCGCTGCCCAAAGACATGCCCGGGTGGATCACGCATGAGGCTGGCAAGCGCGAGCTCAAGTTCAACCCGGCGGCAGCCCTGGAACTGGCGCAGTACACCGGCAACGATACCCGCCTGGCGAGCATGGAGCTGGAGAAACTGGACCTCTTCCTGGGAGACCGGCGCACGGTGGAAATAGCGGATATTGCCGCCATCTGCACCTTCACTTCCTCCGCCACCATCTGGCAATTGGTGGACGCGATGGGCGAGAAGAATACCCGCAAAGCGCTGGAGGTTCACCACCAATTACTCGAGACCATGGACGCGCGGGAGATCTTCCCGATGATCATCCGCCAGTTCCGCCTGCTCTTGATGGCGCGCGAGGTGGTGGATGCCTTCGGGGGGCAGGCTGAGGTGGCGGCACAGGTGGGGGTGGCTCCCTTCCAGGCGAAGAACCTGCTGGAACAGCTGAAAAACTTTAACCGGGCAGCCCTCAAGCGCGTTTATTTTAAGCTGATGGAGATCGAAGAGCAAAGCCGCACAAGCGGGGTGGATATGCCGGTGCTGATCGACAGCTTGATCGTGGGTATGGGGTAAACATGGGGGAGAGAGGCGTGCTTGGTGACCTTCCTTTGCTCGCGGCGCGGGTTCTTTGTGAGTTTGAATAGTTGGGACATTAGATTCTCAGATAAGAGAAACTGGCAGGGAAGCAAACATAGCCTAGCTCAGAGAGCAGAAAGTCCCCGAAAAACCGTGGAGCAAAGGGTGCTAGTTAATTTTCAATCGTCAGGTAGACTTTTTCTCTCAATTGAGTCGGTTATCAATACCTAGACTCAAGGAG
>PNON01000056.1 GCA_013824865.1 Anaerolinea sp.
CACAATCTTCCGGTTTGCCTTGACGATTTGGGGGGACAGTTAGTATAATTAACTTTCATGCGTATATTGTCAATACTGCATAATAATATAAGCGCGGTAGGTATTACCCTGAGCGCTTTTAACTGTTAAACGCTTATCGGTTCGGTTACTCAGGAGGATCAAATTGGAAACAAAGGGCTTAACTGCACTTCGAATAAATCTCGCTTCCCCAGAAACTATTAAAAGCTGGTCTTATGGTGAAGTATTAAAGCCAGAAACCATCAACTATCGCCGCTTGCGTCCAGAGAAGGACGGGTTATTCTGCGAAGCAATTTTTGGTCCGACCAGGGACTGGCAGTGCTATTGCGGCAAGTATAAGAACCCACGCTATAAAGGGTTGATTTGTGACAAGTGCGGAGTGGAGGTTACCCGTTCCGCGGTACGCCGGGAAAGAATGGGGCATATCGAGCTGGCGACACCCATTGCCCACATCTGGTACACCCGCCGTATACCATCATATCTTGGCTTGCTCTTGGATATTTCTCGCCGCAACCTGGATCGGGTGCTTTATTTTGCCCAGTACATCGTTACCTTCGTAGACGAGGATGCACGGCAGAAGGCATTGAAGAAGCTACAGGAGGAAATCAATGTCTCCGAGCGCGAACAGGCTTCAGCCATCAATGCCAAGATAGCTGAAGTTAAAACCGGTCGCGATAAGAAGTTACAGGAACTTCAAGCCCAGAAAACAAAGATTGAAGAAAGATATGACGAGGAAACCGCCACAAAGCTTGACCCGGTGATCAAAGAGGGTCAGGCTCTCGAAGCCCAGCTTCAAGAACGGATAGCTTCAGTTACTTCAGTTCCAGTAATTTTTACGTCGACAAATGTGGTTGTGGCAGAGACCGGCGCAAAAATTGGAAATGAACACCTGAAGAAAATCCAGAAGCTCGTCAAGGCCAGGTTGGATGAAATCGAAACCGAGCTGAAAGATCAAAAAGAGCGCGAGCTTGAACAAAACACAATGGAAAAGGAAACAGTCCGCGCTGAAGCTGATCTTGAAATGAACGGGTTGCGTAATCAACTGGAAGATAAAACTCTCGAGAATAAATCACAAACCTCGCATCAACGGGATGAATTACAGGAGCTCAAGCCGTTCACCTTCCTCAGCGAAAGCCGCTACCGTGAGTTGAAAACCCGCTGGGGTCAGGTCTTCCGCGCAGATATGGGGGCTGAAGCTTTCTTTGATATTCTTCGCCGCCTTGACTTGAACAGACTGGCAGACGAATTGTGGCATGAAGTAAAGACATCACGCAGCAAGCAGAAGCGTAAAAAGGCAACCACCCGATTAAAGGTAGTGGAAGCATTCAAACGCTCTGGCAACCGTCCAGAATGGATGATTTTGACCATCCTGCCAGTGATACCTCCTGATCTGCGCCCTATGGTGCAACTTGATGGCGGCCGCTTTGCAACCTCTGACCTAAATGACCTCTATCGGCGGGTGATTAACCGCAACAACCGCTTAAAACGACTGCTGGAGCTGGGTGCTCCGGATGTGATCGTCCGTAACGAGAAACGTATGCTCCAGGAAGCAGTTGACTCTCTCATTGACAACTCACAACGCGGAAAAGCCCTCTCTCGACGCGGACGCCGCGAATTAAAATCATTGAGTGATATGTTGAAAGGGAAGAAAGGCCGCTTCCGCCGGAACCTGCTCGGTAAACGCGTGGATTACTCCGGCCGCTCAGTGATTGTAGTTGGGCCGCAGCTTAAACTATATCAGTGCGGTCTGCCGAAGACGATGGCCTTGGAACTTTACCGGCCTTTCGTGATTGCCCGTCTTGTCAAGCATAATTTCGCGGCAAACGTCAAAGGCGCCCGCCGCTTCATCGACCGTAATCGCCCGGAAATGTGGGAAGTGCTGGAAGAGGTCATATCCGATCGTCCCGTGTTATTAAACCGCGCTCCCACATTGCACCGCTTGGGCATCCAGGCTTTTGAGCCTGTCTTAATCGAAGGAAGCGCCATCCAATTACACCCGCTGGTCACCACCGCTTTCAACGCGGACTTTGACGGCGACCAGATGGCTGTTCATGTGCCCCTGTCCGATAAAGCGGTTGCTGAAGCCAGGTCATTAATGCTAGCCTCACGCAACCTCCTCAAACCAGCAGATGGCGAACCGATCATCTCACCTTCAAAAGACATGGTACTGGGTGTCTATTACATGACGATGGATGATAATCGCCCACATAAAGGCGACGGCCGCATCTTTGCAGATATGGACGAGGTGGAACTCGCCTACCAGCTGGAGCAGGTGGATCTCCATACCAAAATTAGAGCCCGTATGACCACCTGGTATGATGATAAAGGAAATAGGCTCACCGAGTCCGAAACCCGAATACTGGATACTTCCGTAGGCCGCGTGCTCTTCAATCGCATCCTTCCTTCAGAGATCCAATTCGTTAACGATGAATTGGACAAAGGTGGAGTAAAAAGCCTCGTGGCGGATGTTTATGATGTATGTGGTCAGGAGGTGACCACTGAGATAGCGGACCGGATAAAAGACATTGGGTTTAAATACGCCATGATATCAGGTTGCACAATTGCAGTGGCTGACATTACCATACCACCTGAAAAGGTGAATATCATCAACAGTTCTCTTGCTGAAGTAGAAGGTATACAAAAAGACTTCCGCCGCGGCTTACTCACTGAACAAGAAGCCAATGAACGCGTTATTGAAATCTGGCAGGTAACCACAAAGAAGGTCGGGGATGCTGTCCGTGCCTATATGGACAAGCACGGGAATATTGCCACCATGGCTAACTCCGGCGCTACCAAAGGTGGATTTGGCCCCATCTCCCAGCTAGCAGGCATGCGCGGGCTTATGGCGGATCCCTCCGGGCGCATTATCCCTCTGCCAATTATCTCCAACTTCCGTGAAGGTCTCACGGCGTTGGAATACTTCATCTCTACCCACGGTGCCCGCAAAGGTCTCGCGGACACTGCTCTCCGCACCGCAGACGCTGGTTACCTCACACGCCGCCTGGTGGATATTGCCCAGGACATCATCATCAACACAGAAGATTGCGCCACCGAGGATGGCATTTTCATCCGCAAAGAAGACGATGTCGCTGGCCAGCCCATGTCTATCCGCTTGTTTGGGCGATTGACTGCAATCAAGGTTGTAAACCAGAAGACGGGTGAAATCATTCTTGAGCGTGGCGAAATATTGGATCGTGAAAACGTTCGCAAGGTAGTTGATGCTGGAATAACTGAGGTAAAAGTACGTTCTCCGCTAGCCTGCGAGTTAAGTCACGGTATATGCCAGAAATGCTATGGTATGGACCTGGGTCGCGGCAAGATCGTGGAACTCGGCGCGGCTGTTGGAACAGTTGCTGCTCAATCCATTGGTGAACCAGGTACACAGCTCACCCTGCGTACTTTCCATACCGGAGGTGTCGCTGCTGGCGGGGACATCACTACTGGCCTTCCGCGCGTGGAAGAATTGTTTGAAGCCCGCCGCATGCCAAAAGGCGAGGCCAAAGTTTCCATGATAAAAGGCACTGCCCACATCTACCAGAACGAAAAGATGGTGGATCTGCGTACTGTTCACGTTGAAAACAGTGAGATGGTTTCAGACGAATATGTAGTGCCTGGAAGTTGGACCGTAGCCGCTGAGGACGGCACAGCCATTGAAATTGGCGGTCTCATCGCAGCGCAGGAAGATGCAACCATCACAGCCAGTCATTCTGGCCGGGTTCGTATTGAAGGCGAAAAAGTCATTGTTTCTTATGAGCAGAAGGAAAGTGACGATTATGATATCCCATCCACAGCCCGCCTGATCATCAAGGATGGCGATCATGTGGAAGCTGGCCAGCAGATCACTGAAGGATCCTTGAATCCACACATGATTTTGCAGATCAAAGGTCGCGACGCCTGCCAGAAATACTTGATGAATGAGATCCAGAAGGTTTATCGCTCTCAAGGACAAAATATAAATGACAAGCATTTTGAAGTGATCATTCGCAAGATGCTTGGCAAAGTTCAGATCAGGCGGCCGGGTGATACACATTTCCTGCCCATGGATATGGTCGATCGCCTGGAGATAAAGTATATCAACGAGAAATTGGCAACCGAAGGAAAACAGGTCGCCCGCTTCTCCGAACTCCTGCTTGGTGTGACCAAGGCATCTCTCAGTACCGATTCGTTCCTCTCCGCAGCTTCATTCCAGCACACCATCAAAGTCCTGGCTGGTGCGGCGATTGCATCCACTGAGGATCCGTTGATCGGCTTGAAGGAGAATGTCATCATTGGCAAGCTCATTCCAGCTGGAACCGGTTTTATTGCTGAAAAAGCTGCTGCCCTTCAGCACAGGGGCGATGAAGCGGGTCACGAAGTCGATCTTCTTGATCTGCCAACCGTAGAGTAACATATCGTATTTCAACCCCGATGGCAACATCGGGGTTTTTTCTTGCCCGGATTTCTTGACCGCCAATATAAATCCCCGTAAGATAATATTGAGATCAGAAAATCAAACCATTGATAAAGAGATATTATGAGCGAACCTACCCAAGTCCGACGTATTGATATTGATCAAGAGATGCAGCAATCTTATCTCGATTATGCCATGAGTGTCATTGTTTCCAGGGCTCTGCCAGATGCCCGAGATGGGCTCAAACCTGTCCAGCGCCGCATTTTATATGCCATGTATGACCTTGGGCTGGGGGCAAACGCAGCCTATAAGAAATCAGCTCGTATTGTGGGGGAAGTGTTGGGAAAGTATCACCCTCATGGCGATATGGCGGTATATGAGGCCATGGCACGCCTTGCACAGGATTTTAGTATGCGCTGCCTGCTGGTGGATGGGCAGGGGAATTTTGGCAGTGTGGATGGAGATCCGCCTGCTGCCATGCGTTATACCGAAGCCAAATTGACTCAGGCATCACTTGAAATGCTTAAACAGATCGATAAAAATACAGTCGATTTCATACAGAATTTTGATGGCACCCTTACTGAACCAGTGGTTTTACCAGCTGCCATTCCCAATCTGCTGGTAAATGGGGCTACCGGCATCGCAGTTGGCATGGCCACCAACATTCCTCCGCACAATCTGGCGGAGGTGGTGGATGCGCTGATCTATATGCTGCGCAACTGGAAGAAGCTCGATGATATTACTGTGGAAGATCTGATGGCATTTATCAAAGGGCCAGACTTCCCAACCGGGGGAATCATCATCCAGGACCCAGCCGGAGAAGGTCTGGCCAATGTATATGGCACTGGCAAAGGCAAGGTGATTGTCCAGGCTCGCGCACATATGGAAGAAATGGATCGAGGTAAGAACAGGATCATTGTCACCGAGCTACCATATATGGTCAATAAGGCTTCATTGATCGAGAGGATCGCTGAGTTGGTTCGTGATGGGAAGCTTGAAGGGGTCGTGGACTTGCGGGATGAATCGGACAGGCATGGTTTGAGGGTGGTGATTGAGATTTCCAAGACTGTCGATCCGGAGGTTGTATTACGCAATCTATATAAACGCACCCCCATGCAAAGCACATTTGGCATCACCTTGTTGGCGCTTGTTCGAGGTGAACCCAGGCTGTTGACACTGAAGCAGGCGCTGAAAGTATTCCTGGATCACAGGCTGCAGGTTATTCAACGCAAGAGTGAATACGAACTGGAAAAGGCGCGTCAACGGGCCCATATCCTGGAAGGATTGCGCATAGCTATCAATCATCTGGATGAGATCATCACACTCATACGCAATTCACCGGATGCTGATGAAGCAAAAATCCGCTTGATGAAGAAATACAAGCTGTCCGATATTCAAGCGCAGGCTATTCTCGATATGCCCCTGAAGCGTCTGGCTGCCCTGGAGCGAAAGAAAATTGAAGACGAATACCGCGAGGTTACCCACCTGATCCGCGTTCTGGAAGAACTGCTTAATTCTCCCGAAAAGATACGACACAGATCAATAGAAGATCTGGAGGAAATAAAAAATAGCTTTTCAGACAAACGCAAGACTCAGATCATAGGCATGAAAGAAGGAACAAGCCTTGCTAGGATGCTGACAGTAACTGACCTGATGGATTCCGAAGAAGTCTGGGTGGGAATCAACGAGGCGGGCGAGATTGCACGGACTGGCGGAACCACTCTTCCCTGGTCATCCGGCCGTGACGCAGCCCAGTGTCTGATCAAGTGTGATACGCATCACACCCTCTATCTGGTGACGGACACCGGAAAGGCAGCATCCATCCCGGTCCATTCTGTTCCTGAAGCAGCTCAAATTTCCGAAGGAGCTCCAGCACACAAGATTTCTGCACTGAGTGTCGAGGATAATCTGGCAACCGGGTTTTCGTTGCCACAAAAGAACATGATCACCCAGGATCGATTCGTGACAACGATTTCTCGGGGAGGGATGGTAAAAAAGAGCGCTGCATTGGAACTTCCCGGTCCTTCCGCGCAGACGTTCCAGTTATGCAAGGTCAATGAAGGGGATGTGCTTGGATGGGTGTTGATCAGTAACGGCAGTGAAGATATGCTCCTGGCTACTGCCAAAGGGATGTGCATCCGATTTAAAGAAGATGGAGTTCGTCCAATGGGCTTGCTTGCAGCGGGTGTCGCTGGCATTAAACTGGGTGTGGGGGACGAGGTGGTAAACGCGTCATTATTAGGGAAGGACCAGGTAGTGGTCTTGGTCAGCACTGATGGCCGTGGCAAGCGGGTTGCAGGCAAGGAATTCCCCACCCAGGGACGGTATGGAATGGGTGTGACCGGTTGGAAGTTAGCCCCAGGCAAACACATGGCTGGCATGAACGTGGGCAAATCTTCAACAAAATTCATCATCCATTGCATGAAGTCTACCTCAAAGACCAAGAAAATGAATGAGATTCCTGCAGGCAGCCGGGTTGCCCAGGGGAAGGTGGTGGTCGACCTTAAACCAGGCGATCAGGTGCTCGGTGTAACAGCTATTATGGATGGATTGTCCGGGTGGGGTTCAGCTGATGAGAGAGAAATATCCACAGGCAATAAAGACAAACAACTGAATCTTTTCATTCCAGAAAAGAAAACCAGGTCTACGGGAAAGGCTGCCCCAGCTTCAAAAGGTCGAAGAAAAAGGGCGAGCAAACCTTTGGAGAATTTATCAGATAAACCCGGTAAACCAGTAGCAAGAAAGAAAGCAACCGCCGCTTCTCCTTCCAGTTTAAAACCAGTCCGCAAGAAAAAGCCAGTCAGTTGACAATAGGTTCGTCTTGGCTGGCTCCGCGGGAGAAGAATGTTGATTTCAAGAGCAATTATGAAACCTTGAAAAAACTATAGTGATAACTGATCTTCTCATTGACGATGCCGAAAGTATCGCTACCATCCTGAACACTGCCATTCGAGGATGTGCACTTCCAGTTGATGTGGCGGTTGTTGCCAGTCCCTGAGGAACTGACCAATGTAAATACTGCATTGGGCAGCACCTGGCTGAAAAGACTGGTATACCAGCTTTTTATGGCAGCGGTTCCCTGGATCGTATGCGTGGGGGTAATCTGCACTGCGGTATCTGCGTATAATGAAGCAATGGTATCTACATTACGAGTGTTCAAAGTGGTGATGAACTTCTCGGGGAAGTCCATCACTGCCTGGGAGGAATAGTTAAAACTGCTGATCGTGCTCCAAATGGTAGGCAAATCGCGTTTGCATTCATCCCAACTGAAGAAACTTACAGCCGGAAGGTTGAGCTTTAAAGCAGTCTGCATAAACAGGGTGATATCTGTGGTTGTGGGTGCCCACTTTCCCACCTTGTAGGATGGCCCGGTTGGAATAAGCGGACGGGATATTACCTTGGTCTGATATTCTGTCACACAGCGGGTAAGCTGCGCGTCCGCATTATGGGATTCCTCCCAGTACACTTGCGGCATAGTCAAGTCGCATTTTTCCAGAAATGCATTAAAAGGAAATTCCATGTGATAACTGGGAAATCTGAATGTGCTCAACGCAATGGGCAGGGATGGCAGATACTTCCTTAATTCACTCATGAAGGTTTTTGCAACTGTGGAACGTCCTGGTTGCTTGTATTCAACCTCTGCGTCAATAATGTATCCATTCATGTTGTATTGTAGGGTCCGCTGGGCAGCCAGCCTGGCTTCTCTTAAAGGATCATTGCCATATACATAATGCCAGCCCCAAACCTGGATACCCTTGGCTTTCAGGGCTGAAACCACCGGGGCAATATAATCAATTTTATTGACGGAATCATAATTGGATAAAGCTACTCCATCAGCGATCTTGATCATTACATGGGTTAATTTCGCTGCTGAAGCTGCCGCAGCTATTGATGCAGCCTGGCCACCTTCGCAGCTGGGGATTTTCCAGATCCAGAAACCTTTACCAATTAATCCCATTGATCACCAGTCTCTCAGGAATTGACATTCGAAGGTTGGAGGCTGCCTTCCAGACCCAATTCTGGGGCAATCCGGCGCATAGCCATGATCACGTTGTCCACATGCTGCCACAGTTCCAATCCGCATTCAACGGCCGCTGTTTCCATTTCTTCACGGTTGGTTCCAGCTGCAAATGCTTTGTCTTTCCACTTTTTCTTTACGGAGGATGAAGCGAGATCATAGATGGATTTTGATGGTCTCACCAGCGCAACTGCGGTCACCAACCCGGTGATCTCATCGCAGGCATTCAGGTATTTTTCCATTTGGGTCACCCGTGGAATTCCTAAATGGGTGCCATGCGAAAGAATGGCATGGATGATCACCTCATCCACCCCTTCGGCCCGCAAAATTTCAGAACCCGCTGCCGGGTGCAACTCTGCGCTTGGATGGATTTCCCAATCGAAGTCATGCAGCAGCCCGGTTACCCCCCACAAATCCACATCTTCACCCAAATATTCAGCATAATAACGCATCACCGCCTCAACGGACAGCATATGGTTGATCAGCCCATGATTCTTCACATATTTTGTAACGATGGCGAAAGCGGTTATTCTATCCATAGCATCATGACCAATCTTCGATTGGATATTAGATTGCAAGGTTTATGCCCGGACAGATCAATCGCGAAAAATGGGCTCTTTCTCCCCCAGGATTGGAATTGGTCGGGTGAAAGTCACGTCAATGAATGCCATCAGCATGGCAGGAATTTCCCGGATATTCCAGTACAGCTGTGAGCTTTTCCGGAAAGGGATGTTTTCAGCAGCATACCCGGTGACGGCCATCCCCATACTGCGACAGGTGTAAACCGCCCGCGGTAGATGGAAAGACTGCGTCACTAGAATTGCGCTCTGGATGCCAAATATCTCTTTTGCCCGATAACAGGTATCATAAGTACGTCGACCGGCATAATCCAGCACGATATCCGCTTCGGGAATACCCAGGCTAAGCGCGTACTCCCGCATCGCGCCCGGTTCATTGTAATCAGCATAACTGTTGTCGCCGCTCATCAGCAGCTTCTGTACTTTTCCATTCTGGTACAATTCCACAGCGCTTTGCACCCTGTCCCTCAAAATGGCGGTTGGAGACCCATCCCGCCGCAACCCCGCGCCAAAGACCAGTGCGACCTGGGCTTCAGGTTGTTTGTCAATGGGCAGGGTTAGCCGTTGGGTGCTGGTCACTATGACGATCCTGGCGGTCGCGGTGAGTATGATCGTGAGAGCCAGCAGGGAAAGAGTAATCTTGATTAAGATAATGAACATGTTTTTCACCTTCGGATTTTACCATTGAAAAAGTTTGAAGCGAAGAACAGTATAATGACTTTGGAGGAGATAAAATGAACACATACAAATGGGTGATGCTGGTACTGATCGCTTTTCTGATCGGCGTACTAGCCCTTGGTTTTTCGCTGGTTAACATGGTCAATCAGAATATATCTTCAGCATTGCAACCCGTCGTTGATTTGAATGCCGATATTTCCACCCAGATCGCGGATATTCTTCACCCGACACCTACCATCCGCCCCGATCCGGTGACGATCATTATGGCTGTGAAACCGTTGGCCAGGCTCGAGACCATTCAGTATTCAGTGGAAAAGGTCATCACCGGGGAGACCAACCAGGGTTTGCTAAAGGAGTTCATTGGAGACAGGCTGCTATTCATTGCCCATGGCACAGTGATCGCTGGGATCGATCTCTCGAAAATTGACCTGGAGCAGGTGGTAGAAAAGGATAACCGGATCATCCTCGATCTACCAGAACCCGAGGTATTCATTGCTTCTCTCGATAATCAGCAGTCCTACATCTATGACCGCGAAACTGGCATTTTCTCCCGTGGTAACCCTGAACTGGAAACGGAAGTCCGCCGGGCTGCCGAAGTGGAAA
>PNON01000057.1 GCA_013824865.1 Anaerolinea sp.
TCTTCAAAAAGTCTCTGCGATTGAATAGCATTTTTTCTTCCATAAAATTAAGATAATTTATCTTTTGTAAGCTATCAACCTTCAAGATTAGGCACCATCAAGAATGCCTGGTTGAATACCCACAAGTTTAACCGGATTGCACTTCAGTTGCGCCATAATACACCTACAATCTAACCAATAAACCGGATAGAACTGCTGCAAGTGGAACCGTTAAATTGTCGATATCCGATTTCGAAATGGCTTCCACCAGTGTGGAGATGAGGATGACAAAAAATAGTTTTGGTACAAACTTAATCAAATCAATTGTGAATATACCATCAAGATCAAACACCCAAATTATTCCCAGGCTTAATAAGAATCCACCCAAAATCATGGCGATGCTGCCCACCCAGGTTTTTCTTGTCGCCCAGGGTAAAGTTGCCTTCCCAAACCGTTTACCAAATATATCTGCCAGACCATCTCCACCGCAAAGTATCATGAGAGCAGTGATACCCACCGGAGTAGAATTCCAAAAAATAAGGGTAATAATGATAAAAGCAAGTCCATATAATAAAGGTCCTTTGAGAAGTTCCCTTCGCGCTCCACTGCGGGACATCGACTCAACTGAAGTACTGTCTTTGATAATACCAAGGCCGGCCAGTCCAAACTGAATCGTGGAGATCAACGGGACGCTAACAGCCAGAAAGCGAACATAAGGCGCTGAATCAAATAGCAGCCAGCAAATCACGAATAATGGTCCTGTTCCAATGTGGATGACCTTTCGGCTGATTGTATTGGATATCCACCCTTTGATCACAGCATACCCCACAAATCGCAGCCACAGGATGGAAAGGGTTAGAGTGATTAGGAATGCAGCAAAGTTATTATGGAGCATTTTATCAGCGCCTGTCGTTGGATTCGCGCTGAGTTTCTCTATCCCGATCTCGTTGGGCAATCGATTCGCGCTTGTCGTAAAGCTTTTTGCCTTTTGCGAGTGCAATTTCCACCTTAGCCCGGCCTACTTTTATGTATACCCGCACAGGAATGATGGTGGTACCCTTTAGTTTAACATGCGCAAAAAGCTTCCGAATTTCTTTTTTATGGAGTAAAAGCCTACGTGGTCGCAAAGGGTCATGGTTATAACGATTGGCTGGATTATAAGGTGCGATGTGGGAATTCATTAACCAGGCATCCCCCCCGCGGATCTCTACATAAGCTTCCGCCAGGCTCATTTGCCCATTTTTAATTGACTTTATTTCAGACCCCTGTAAGGAAATTCCAGCTTCAATGTGTTCCAGAAGAAAGTATTCAAAAACAGCTTTTCTGTTCCTGGCAACTGTTTTCTCTTCCATTCGCTGATTCTAACATATTAACCCTTCCACAAAACCACACCACCAGCTAGCAGACGGATGAGCGCGAAAAGGATCATGGCTGTGGGTAACCCAATAAGCGTCCCAATAAATGGTCCAGCCAGGCTGCCAAATAATATAGCAGCATATAAAACAATGTTATACACAGCCAGAAATGGTGACCGACTTTGTTCAGGTATCGTTTCTAACAAATAATTAAGCAGCAGTCCACCGACGAGCGCGGATGCCATACCGCCACCCAGTGATGCCACATAAAACAGGGGTGGTCCAGTGCTAATAGACAGGATAATCGGATAAAAAGCCATTAACATTGTACCTATCCCAATGATCCGCCTGTTGCCATAAGTTGCAGCCAATCTGGAAATTTGGGTTGATCCAATAAACGATGTTGCAAAAAATAACCCATTCCCCATGCTGATCACGCTGTCGGATAATCCCAGTTTGTTCACCCAAAAAATAGGGAAAACCGGGGCGGCTAAGAAAATTGAGATATTAAGAAAGAATAGTATGCCCATTATTTTGTAAAAATGCCGGTTCGTTTTATATTCGGGAATTGTAATGAGCCATGATGACTTTGTTCCAGTTGATGGTTCTTCGTGAGCTGTATCGCTTTCTCTTTCCATTGATATATCATTTTGAGCAAGACAACTTTTAGCATGATTCCGGGTGACCAACCAGAGATAAAGGCTGCTTAGCATGGCTCCAATAAAACCAATGCCAAAGACTAACTGGTAGTTAATTGGAAAGACCACCCAATGTAATATCTGTCCGGCCATTAACAGGATGACCACTGAAATTACAGCAAAAAGAGCGTTGCGCACGCCTGCCACATGCCCGCGCCACTTTAGTGGAACCGTCTCAGCGAATAGATTATTGAAACCCACTTGCAAGGCAGTTCCAGGTAGGCTCATGATCAGTATCACCAACAGGATAAGGTTTATCTGCAAGGATTGGGAGGAAATTAAGGGGAGTAGTATGAGCAGAGCGTAGAAAATGCGATGAAGAACTGAGCTGATCACCACTTTCTGATTTGAATCCCCTTTGTGCAGCCAGGCTCCTGCAGGTAGGGCAAAAACGATTGCAATGATCGCTGGAATTGCGCTTATGTAACCAATTTGTGAAGCAGAGGCGCCAATCCGCGCTGCATAAACATTGATGAAAGTCAGTACTGTGCCATTTAACACTCCAAACCAGAATATGTCACTGTAAAGATGATTAAATGTCACCCGAAGATTAGAAGGAACCCCTATATTCAGGTCAAGATTGGGGAATTTTAGATGAATTTGTCTCATTCCAATAATATTACCCGGTTGTATGTTTCCTGCATCAAGTGCGATGAAATGATAAAATCCGCAGTCGCGCGATTTGATGCAGTTGGTATGTTATACAGTACGGCAATACGTAAAAGAGCTTTCACATCCGGATCGTGTGGCTGAGGGGTAAGTGGATCCCAGAAGAAAACAAGGAAATCAAGCTTTCCTTCCACAATTTTGGCGCCAATTTGCTGGTCACCTCCGAGTGGTCCACTCTTGAAACAGGTGACGGATAATCCTGTCTCTTTCATAACTAATCTACCGGTGGATAAGGTGGCATATAGTTCATGGACGCCCAGTGTTTGTTTGTTGAACATAACCCATGCAACCAGGTCATCCTTCCGGCTGTCATGAGCTATTAACGCAATGTGCTTCTCAGGTGCCATTTGAATTGAATTCGAATCCATATTATTTGTCCATTGTAGTAACTGCCTATAACCTGTTCATCAGATGCTTTATGATTTCAATATCTATTTTAGCAGTGGATTGTTATTTCATCACATGGATTGCACACATTAATTAATATGGATCAAAACAAGCTGATTGGAAATGATAAAATGACTACCTAAAGTACTTATATGAGAAATTTAAAGGATTATGCGCGCCAAACAAATATCCGCCTGATCATTGGTGGATTACTAATAGTTTTCCTGCTTGGGGTTGGCCTGATCTATCTGATATATGGTCTAGGTGCCGCTATTTCTGGAATGCTATGCCTGGGTATTGGACTGATCCCTGTCATTGTCATCATGGCTGCATTGTGGATCATGGAATACATCCTTCGAAAACAAAAGTAAGCCAGCGCCTCTTTATCGGCCCCGAATCAGACTGACCAGCCCGCCAAATATTCCTAACGCAGCCAACCCTGCGATGACCATCCCCATAGGGATATTCGGTACTGCATTTGAGCTTCCCTCTGGTATCAAAGTCGGAATCTCGAGGGGAGCGGGCTGTGTGAATGTTGGTAGCCGCGACGGGACCGCTGTGACAATGAACTGCGCAGCCAGAGTAGGATCGATTGTAGCTGTTACCAGCGGTGTCGGGGTGGCAGGCGGTTCCACAATCGGCAGAAAGCCTGGACTTACGGTTACCAGAGATGAGTGCACCCAGGCAACGCCATTTGGTGGATGGGGGTACTCTATCATGATCCATTCACCGCCTTTTGACCTGCCTATTGCTGGCAGCTGTTGTCCTGGTAAAAGCACACCGATAATAGCGCAAGTGGTGGTATTCGGGCATTCACGCACGTTGATTTGATCCTGGTCAGCATTGACAGTGATCGTGGCGCCTGTTGGAGTACCAGTGACAGTTGCCAGGGCAGCAGTCGGAATATTGGGAGTAATTTGCTGCGCTTTGACTACACTACTGCTAAACGGAATAACTATCATACTAAAAAGAAGGATGCTTAGAAATATTATTAAGATCCTCAGTCTCCGCATGGCATGCTCCTTGAGTTTATGCGTATTCATGTTTTCAGATTATAATCCATATATGATTCATAAAACTTATCACGGCGAAATCACGCCGCAGGATATCGCCAGAGACTTGCTAGCCAATTTCGATCGGGGGAATTATATTGCTCAACAATATAATTCCGGTGAAACAATTATGGTTCAAGTTGCCACCCGGATGTATCAGACCTCGGGAGGGCAGACAGCAATTACTATTGCCATTACTGCTGTGGAGGATGGAGTCGCTGTGCAACTGGGAAAGCAGAACTGGTTTGGTGTGGCTGCCAGCCTTGGACAGACTGTATTTGCAGCGCTGCGAAATCCATTTTCCCTTATTCACCGCCTTGATGATGTCGCGCAGGATATCGAATCTTTGCAGTTGATAGACGATGTTTGGAGTGTCATTGATCGAACTGCCGCTGCCAAACAGGCTACCCAGGAGCTTTCAAAACGCCTGCGACGGCTCGTTTGCCATTATTGCAGCTCAGCAAACCTGGTCGGGGAATCAAACTGTGTCGCTTGCGGTGCCCCGCTGGGTGATATTCAACCGGGTACATGTCGGAAATGCGGTTATGTGGTCAAATTGGGGAATGCTGCCTGTCCAAATTGCAGAGCGCTCCTGTAACAAAAAATAATCTTCCCTGGGACCATAATCTAGTAAATGACCAGATAAACTCCTTTTCCCATCTCTATGCCTTCTATTCAGATAAATGCCGTATGATCAACCATTGGAATGATCTGCTTTTATCTCATTAACCAGCGCTCGTTGAAAATAATCCTCCTATCATTCTTTACAATGTCATACATAGACTTCTGTATTGGCACAATAAGGGAGTTTCTCCCCTCTCAATCCAGCTAGAAGATTCTCGCAAGTCATGGCTGCCATCGCTTTTCTCGCCCCTACGGTTGCAGACCCGAGATGCGGTAAAATCAAGCAATTGGGTAATTCGTATAAAGGATGGCTGGCGGGCAATGGTTCCGGATCGGTGACATCCAATCCGGCTGCTGCAATTTGCCTATTGGATAGTGCGGAAAACAATGCTTCTGTATCCACTTCTGCGCCCCTGGCGGTATTGATCAATATCGCCGTTGGTTTCATTAGCTTAAAGGCATTTGCATCCATGATCTTGTTTGTTTCAGGTGTTAAAGGAGCGTGCAGGCTGAGGATGTCGCTTGTTTTCAATAGCTCCTGAAATGCGACTTGGCGTGCGTTCAGAGTAATTTCATATTCCGGTTTGGGTGTGCGGCTGGTATAGATTACGTTCATACCAAAAGCATGAGCGCGTTTTGCGACAGCGCAGCCAATCTTTCCCATACCAAAGACGCCAAGAATAGCCCCAGACAATCCCATTCCCAGCCAGCGCGATGCATACCACATCTTCCATTTTCCACTGCGTGCATTAGCAGCAGCCTGTACGAGCTGACGATTCACAGCCAGCACCAACCCCATGGTCAGATCAGCCGTCGCATCTGTAAGAACGCCAGGGGTAATGCCAACAGGGATTTTTTGAGCGGTACAGGCAAGTAAATCAATATTATCGATTCCAGCGGCAAAGTTGCATATTACTCTAATATTTGGCGCATGATGGATGATCTCAGCGTTAATCCGATCGCATAGAAAAGAGATTAATCCATCGACCTCTGGCAGATATTTATAAAGCTCAGGGGCAAGACCCATCATCTCGTCCGGTCCAATGATCAATTTCACATCATTATTGAGGGTAGATAACCATTGCTCTGGAATTGGATGGGTAAGAAGTACTTTGAATTTATGGATTGCCATTATTATTCCTTTAGCAGCATGATCATATCATTGACATTTGTTTCAGTTGAACCTGTCACGATCAGATCTCCAAGTGTATCAAAGTAATGATAGGAATCCTGACTCTCCAATGCTGTTCTTCCTAGCAAACCTGCTTTTTTTGCTTTTTCATGCGTATGCGAGTCAAAGAAAGCGCCAGCAGCATCTGTGGAACCATCCTCACCGTCCGTGGCAAAAGTGATACCAGAAACCCCATCCATTTCTGCTATTGCCTCAGAGAGCAGCAAGGCCATATGCAGGTTTCTGCCACCCCAATTGCTGCCAATCCTCTGAACAGTCACTTCACCACCCCATATCATGAGTGTTTTTTGTGGTGGATTGCCATTGACCATATCCGCAAACTGCGCCATGATCCGATTAGTCTCCATTTCCGCATCCTTCTGCAAATAGTCAGATGCAGTGATTACTGAGTATCCCATTTTGGTTGCTGAATCTGCAGCTGCTTTGATTGCCATCTGTAAACTACCAACCAGGTAAGCTTTGTGTCGGGAGATATCATATTCATTGGGTTTGAGTGTCTCCAAATGTGACCCTGCAGTTCCATCACGCAGGTACTTTAATATCCCGGGAGGGATCAAATCCATCAGACTGCGCTCCGAGATAATCCTTAGACAATCATAATATGTGGATATGTCCGGTAATGTTGGCCCAGATGCAACTGAAGCCAACTGATTTCCTACCACATCCGAAAGTATCAGCGTCAGGGTGTTTGCAGGTAAAGCCTGATGTAATAGCCCTCCCCCTTTCATGGTATCCAAATGTTTGCGAAGGATGTTGATCTCCTGGATAGGCACGCTTGCATTCAACAGAACTGATGTGAGCTGTTGCATTTCCACTATGGTAATCCCCTGTGCCGGTTTGCTCACCAGCGCAGATCCACCCCCTGAAACGAGAAATATCACCAGATCGTCAAGAGAAGTGGAATGAAGGAATTCAATGACCTCATCGGCTGCGGCTTCACTGTGCTTTCCGGGGAGCGGATGATCCCCCTTTAGAACACGTATATTTTTATAGTAGCGTTCTGGAGTACTCTTCACTTTTGTCACTGCCACCCCCGCGTACATTTCCTCGCCAAGTATTTCCTTGGTTGAAGAAATCATCGGAATTGCAGCCTTCCCAATCGCACAAACATATACTTTCCCATTGTCGGAAATGACCCATTTTTGATCAAACGCCTGAATCACCTTTCCATTTCGGGATAGGTGTTTCCTAATGATTGTAGAAGGATCGCAAGAGCCTAATGCTGATCGTATTATTGCGGTAATGTCCCGTTGGAGCCGGGGATTACACGAGGTTTCGTGCTCTTTAAAATATTGGGGATTGATCTTCATTTCATTTTCCATTTTAATGTATGATTACTATATCATTATGCAATAACCAGTAATAATTATCTATATTCCGGAGATATGAATGCCAAAGTTAAATAACTATTTGACCGACATTTCTGACTTGAGCGTGGGGCATGCGCAAGATATAGAGGCACTCACTGGTTGCACAGTCATCCTCTGCCACAAGGGAGCCACAGCCGGTGTCGATCAACGCGGTGGAGCTCCTGGTACACGGGAGACCGATCTGCTACACCCCATGCACCTGGTGAATAAGGTACATGCCATCCTGTTGGCTGGCGGGTCAGCCTTCGGGTTGGATGCCGCTTCAGGTGTGATGAGATATCTTGAAGAAAAAGGGATCGGTTTTGATACTGGCATTGTCAGGGTACCCATTGTTCCTGCTGCTGTTATCTTTGATCTCGCCATCGGCAGGTCGGATATTCATCCAAATGCCGAGATGGGATACAAGGCATGCATGGACGCCTCGTCAAATTCATTTTTGCAGGGTAATGTCGGCGCTGGCACCGGTGCAACGGTCGGCAAGCTATTTGGGATGAACGGAGCAATGAAATCTGGACTCGGCTCTGCGACCGTCGAAGCCGGAAACGGGTTGTTGGTCTCTGCCCTCGTGATCGTCAATGCGTTTGGGGATGTTATTAATCCACTGACAGGGACAATTATCGCCGGCACCCGAACTTTGGTGAAAGGACCTATTAAAGTCGGGTCAGGAGATTACTTTGCGGATACACTGGCCACCATGAAGACACTGGCAGGCAAGACAATCTTAACTTTCGCCGGTAAAAGCAATACCGTCATTGGTGTTGTAGCTACCAATGCAAAACTCGATAAGGAAGAGATCAACAAAGTTGCGCAGATGTCACACGATGGTTTGGCCCGGGTGATCCAGCCGGCGCATACCATGTTCGATGGTGATACGATCTTTTCCATATCCTGTGGGAAACTGCCAGCAGATGTCAACCTGATTGGAGCCTGCGCTGCTGAGGCTTTCTCGCTCGCAGTGATCAACGCCGTGCAAACAGCTAAACCGGCTGGTGGTTTACCCTCACTTAATTCCTTATAAACTCAAATTATTAAATTGTCTTCGAAAGGTTTTATATGGTTACAATCATTGCTGATACCACATCCAGTTTACCGTTGGAAACCCTGAAAGCTTTGGGTATCCCGACCCTGCCACAGTTCATTGTTTTCGGTGATAAGCAGTATCAGGATGACATTGAATTGGACACCGCAACTTTTTTACAGAAGCTCAAGGCATCCCCCACTCTTCCTAAGACATCTGCACCATCACCAGATTTATACCGTCCACTTTACAAGATATTCACTTAAAATGGCGGTTCTGTGATTGTCATCACCCCAACCGAGGCTGTCAGTGGAACTTATCGCGGTGCAGTTGTAGCTTTAGATGACTTTCCGGATGCTGATATCCGGGTGATCGACTCGCGGACGGTTGCAAGTGGTCTTGGCTCACTCGTTCTCCAGGCACATCAGTGGGCGAAACAAGGCCTGGATTCCGCGGAAATTGAGAAGCGGGTCCACGAGCTTGCCAAACGGCAGAAAGTGTATTTTATGGTGGACACCCTGGAATTTCTGCATAAGGGTGGGCGCATTGGCGGCGCTGCGGCTTTGATTGGCAGTATTCTCCAGGTTAAGCCCATCCTGAGCATAAAAGATGGACGCGTGGATACCGCGGATAAGCAGCAGACAAAGAAAAAGGCGATTGCTAAAATGATCGACCTGGTTATAGCTGATTGCCCGCGGGACGCATCCGCTTTGATTTCGGTAATGCACTGCGATGCTGAAGAGGACGCAGAGGATATAAAAATGAGACTGAAGGAGGAATTGGGAATTCAGGGTATACCTATTTATCTGCTCCCATCAGCGATTCTTGTCCACGTCGGACCAAAAGCATTAGCAGTCAGCTACTTCACCAAATAATAATCTCAGGCTGTGCTTGAAAGGACAGACATTTTTCTTAGAAACTCTCAGCCAGTATTAGCTGTAATTCCTCCCTGGATAGAGCCACCGGGTTGCCTTTCATACTACTGGTTGCCAGCGCGAGATCAATGATTCGCGCAAAATCA